>CAISJD010000040.1 GCA_903885605.1 uncultured Chthonomonas sp.
AAGATGGACGCCGTGGAGGACGCCCGCGACGTGCAGGGCTTCCATCAGGTGGTGACGCTGGGCAACCACAAGCGGATGATCGACGCCTTTTGCCAGATGTACGGTATCCGCGTGATCCGGTCGCCGGAGCGGGCTCCGACGGCTGATGAGGTGGCATCATGAAGCGCTGGATGACCCTTGCTGCCTGTATCGCGCCGGCCTCGGCGGCGCTCTGCGCCATGGCCGGAGAGGTGACCCTGAGCCAGCCGGGCTTCGGGACCTCGAAGGTGGACGCCTCGGGCAGGCTGGTGGAGGATTGGGGCTCCGTCGGGTTCAAGCTGGCCCTCAACGGCCGGAGTGAGCCTCTCACCTTCCAGGTCACGCCGACGAAGCTCAACGGGGTTGTGTCCGCCGCATCCGGCAAGGGCGCCGCCCTGGGCCTGACCGTCGAGAGCGCCGCCTACCGCGCTCCCGCCTTCCCGTCCGGGCTCGATGTCCTGACCCTCAAGATTGCCAACCCCGGCGCGTCCGACGTGACGCCGCTGCTCACGCTGGACCTGCCCGCCGGAGCCGTGGTCGGTGAGCGGAGCGTGGCGATGGGCGGCAGGACCGTGCTCTCCCTCCCGATGGCGCCCAACGTGGACCAGGAGGTGCGCGAGTGGGGCGCCTGCGACGAGTCGCAGCCCATGCCGGGCTGGGGTTCGCCCAACGTGCCATGCGACCCCGCCTTCCGCAACATCCGGGCGGGAATGGGCGGCGTGCCCATCAAGTACCGGTTCGCCGTGGAGCCCCGCGAGGCCGTCACCGTGGCGCTCGGGTTCTGCGAGAGCTTCTGGGCCGTGGCGGGCCAGCGGGTGATGCTCGCCCGCGTCGAGGGCGCCCCGAGGCAGTCGGTGGACCCCGTGGCGAAGTGGGGACAGCACAAGCCGGGCATCCTCACGTTCGCCGGCCGCGACGCGAACGGCGACGGGCAGATCGATGTCGCCGTGATCCCCTCGTCGTCGGCGGGTGACCAGAATCCGATCCTCAACGCCATCTGGCTGCTGCCGGCGGGCGCGCCGGCCGATCCGGCCACCCTCATCAGCGGGGCCATGAACCAGTCCGCCATGCGCTTCGTGGACGTGGGCGGCCCCGGCGACCAGGCGATCTACGGCTCCGGCAAGGCCGAGTTCACGGTGACCATTCCGGCCAAGGGATCACGCGAGCTCACCTTCATCGTCGCCTGCCCCGGCGCATCGGTCACGCCTCCGTCGCGATCGGCATGGTCGGCGGCGACCCTCCTCAAGGCCGCGACCGACGTGGCGAGGGATGCCCCCGCCCGCTGAGCGCTCAGTCCGTTTGCCGCCGCCTGACACCGAAGCGCCGCGTCGTCCGTCTTCTTGCATACGGACCCGCGGCGCTTCATTGCGCACGGCGTTCCGCACTCGCCGAGACCGCACCGGCTACCGCGGCGCCAACGCACGGGAACCGGGGTCTCCGGCATCGGCGTAGAAAGCTCCGAGACCGGTTGGACATGATGACGCTCGACCGTATGGGCCAGTGGAGGTGGCAATTGATGGTTGATCGCACTATCACAAGATTTGGCGCACGAGCGGCGATGCTCGCCCTGGCGCTTCTGTTTGGCATGGCCCTGGGCGGGCTGATCATAGCCCGAACAGGCATTGCCGCCGGCGCCCAGGGCTCACAGAAGACGGTGGAAGTACCTGCTGCCAAGGTGGCGGGCTTGGCCTCGCTGGAGAGCGGCTTCACGGCGATCGCCGAGCAGGTCCAGCCGGCTGTTGTCTCTATCGAGGTGAAGAAGGCCGTGAAGGCCCCTGCCCGTATGCAGTTGCCGCGGGGCTTCGACTTCTTCGGCCCCGACGACATGCAGGCCCCAGACCCCGGCAGCCGCCGAACCATGCCTCCCGTCCTGCGCCAGCAGGGCTCCGGCAGCGGACTGGTGGTTCGTTCGGACGGCTGGATCCTCACCAACGACCACGTGGTGGGCGGCGCCGACAAGGTGACCGTGAAGTTCGCTGACGGCCGCGAGTTTGAGGGCACGGTCCGCCGCGACTTCAGAAGCGACCTGGCTCTCGTCAAGATCAACGCTTCGGGGCTACCCGCCCTTGAGTTCGCCGATTCGGACAAGGTCAAGGTAGGCCAGTGGGCGGTAGCGTTCGGCGCCCCGTTCACCCTGGATGACACGATGACCGTGGGCATCATCAGCGCCCGCGGTCGCCAGAAGGCCATCAGCGAGGGCCTTGAGGGTCGGTTCTACCCGAGCCTGCTGCAGACCGACGCCGCCATCAACCCCGGCAACTCCGGCGGGCCGCTGGTGGACATCCGCGGCCGCGTCATCGGCGTGAACACCGCCATCAACTCGCCCACCGGTGGCAGCGTGGGCATCGGCTTCGCCATCCCGGCCAACACCGCCAAGGGGATCATGGAGCAGCTCATCAGCAAGGGCAAGGTGACCCGCGGCTTCCTGGGCCTGGTCCCCCGCGTCCTGACGCCGCGTGAGCGGAATGGCTACAAGGTGCCCGGCGCCGGCGGAGCCATCATCGAGAGCGTCTCCGAGGGCACTCCGGCCTCCGAGGCGGGCATCGCTCCCGGTGACGTGGTGCTGCAGTATGACGGGCATGAGGTACGCGACGATGTGGACCTGCGGCAGATGGTCGCCTCAACGCCGCCCGGCGCCAAGGTGAGCATCACCCTCTTCCGCGACGGCAAGCAGCAGAAGGTGACCGCGACCCTGAAGACGCCGCCGGACGTGACCGCCGACGCCCAGGACAACACGCCGGAGCCCGGCACCGGCGGCAAAATCGGCATCCGCGTCGCCCCGGTGGACGCCGAGGCACGGCAGCAGTACAAGATCGCTACGGGCGTCACCGGCCTGGTGGTGCTTGAGGTGCAGCCCGGCGGACCCGCCGACGAGGCGGGCATCCAGGTGGGCGACGTGATCGTCAAGGCCGGCGGTCGCGAACTGAAGGCCGACGCCGACCTCAAGGCCGCCCTCTCCGGCGCCAAGAAGGGCGACTCGGTTGCCATGGTTATCTCGCGCGACAAGTCGCGCACTCTGGTCTCGGTGACGTTGCCGTAGAGGCAAGCCGGCCAGAGCAGCGATGAGGCGGGCCCCGGCGCAATGGCGCTCCGGGGCCCGTCTTGCTTGGTGGGGCAATGAGCGACGAGGATCAGGGCAGGGGGACGGCGCTCCGCTCACGGTGATGGTAGCGCGCCAGATGCGTGTAGCCGGCGGCGTGGGCCAGCCCGGCCGCTGCCTCGAACGAGCGCGTGACGTGGGCGGCGCGGTGCGCGTCGGCGTTGATGAGGATGGGTATCTCTCGCTGCCGCGCCTCCGCCAGGATCCAGGGCTCCGGATAGACCTGCCCCGCGGGCAGGTGCATGCCGGCGGTATTGATCTCCATGGCCATGCCCGCCTCGGCAATGGCATTGAGCGTCGCCAGGATCTCCCCTGACAGGTCCGCCTCAGGCCGGAAGCCGTACTTCTTCGGCAGGTCCAGGTGCCCAACGAAGTCGAAGAAGCGCGTGGCCGCCATATCGCGGATCAGCCCGAGGTAGGCCCGCCAGACCTCGTCGATGCGCTCCTGGCTCAGCGCCTCCCACCAGCTCGAAGCGGCGTCCACGGGAAAGCCGCCCACGAAGTGGACCGAGCCGATCAGGTAGTCCACCTCCACGGCGGCCAGGGCCTCGCGGGTCTGGTCGAACGTGTCCGGGAAGTAGTCGATCTCCAGCCCGGTCCGCACTTGCAGCCGGCCAGAGGCGTCCCGCAGCGAGGCGAGGACGGCCAGGTAGTCGGGCAGGCGTTCGCGCCGCATGGACCAGTCCTGGGGCGGGCCGGGGTAGAAGCCGTAGTGGTCCGACAGGCCCGCTTCATCGAGTCCTGCCTCCGCGCAGGCCGCCAGCATGGCCTCGATGGTGTCGCCGCCGTCGCTCCAGACGGAGTGGTTGTGGTAGGACGCGAACCCCTTCACGGCCGCCTAGTCCTCGCCCGCCACGGTGCGGAGGCCTCGGCGCAGAGGCGGCCGCGGCGTCTCGGCGCCCTTGACGGCGTGCCAGACGATGTCGCTCAGCAGTTCGTCCGGCACGGCGTCTGCCACGCGGAAGTTGAGCTTCGCCGACTGCGCCGCTCCAGCCGTCTTCGATGTGTTCACCTCGGCCAGGACCTTGCGCGAAGGCAGGATGGCTGTGTAGGGCTCCGCGTTGTCGGGCCGGCGGCCGAAGAACTGGAAGGGCGTGGCGACGGCATCGTACTGGCACATGGGCGGCAGGCCCAGCAGGAGCTCGATCGACCGGAGCGCGCTGTCGGTGTTGTAGAAGCGGCTGTCCAGCGTGCCGCGCTCGACGTAGGGGCTGATCACCAGGCAGGGCGAGCGATGCGCGTCCACGTGGTCGTTGCCGTTCTGCGCGTCGTCCTCCAGGATGACGATGGCCGTCTGATTCCAGAAGGGGCTGTTGCTGACGGCTTCCACCAGTTGGCCCACGGCGTAGTCGTTGTCGGCCACCATGGCGCGGGGAGAGTGGAGCCCCTCGGTTGCCCCGGCGGTGTGGTCGCGCGGGAGCCGGATGAGCATGAGGCGCGGCATGTTGCCGGTGGCCGTGATGCGCCGGAACTCGCCGAGCCATTGGCTCATGCGGCTGGGCGCCTTGCCGGCCCCGAAGGCCAGCGCCTGTTTGGGAGAGGGGCAACCCAGGGTCACCCACGCGTCGCTATCGGCGTAGCTCATGTCGAAGTCGGCGAAGCTGGGATCGGTGACCCGGCGAAGCGCGCGCTTGTTGGCGGCCATGCGATCCTCGGACGCGGCTCCCTTGCGGGCGGGCTTCAGCGTGACGCGGTCGACGAAGAAGCCGAAGTTCCGCAGGCTCAGGCCATGCTTCAGGGCGTTGTCCCAGAGGTAGCCGCCGGGCGATGCCGCCACATCGGTCAGGCCCTCCAGGTCCACCGGCACGCCCTCATTATCGCCCTCGTAGTCGTATCCCCGGCCCCGGCCGCTGTAGCCGTAGGTGGAGTTCCGGGAGGTGTACTCGTTGGCCATGCCCGACGTGGACCAGTTCCAGCCGTCGGCCGATACCTCGGCGCAGCAGTAGAAGTTGTCCATGAGCACGAACCGCTCGGCCAGGGCGTGGTGGTTGGGCGTCACCTCGCGAGGGAAGAGGCAGAGCGACGGGTCGCCATTGCCCTTCGGCAGGTCGCCGAAGACCTGGTCGTAGGTCCGGTTCTCCTTGATGACGTAGATCACGTGCTTGATGCCGGGGTTGCGGAACGCCGGCTTCCGGGCCTCGGCGACGCGGTTGTTGCGCAGGACCTGCTCCGTGGCAGATCGGAGGCCGCCGGCGTCGGGCGGCTGAATGCGGCTGACCGAGCCCTCGATGATGCCCAGGATGTACTGCCCCCAGGCGCCGTTCGGCCCGGCGGACTTGCCGTTGGGGTTGCGCGGCGCCTGGCCCTTGGCGTTGGCGACGAAGAGCGTGCCGTCCGGCGCGCACTGCACGGCGGAGGGGTACCAGCCCGTGGCGATGTAGCCCAGCGTCTCGGCCTCAACGGGGTCGGTCACGGCAATGCAGTTCATGTCGGCCAGGGCGACGTAGAGGCGGCTCTCGTCGGGTGAGAGCGCCATGCCCAGCGGCGTGGCGCCGGGAAGCCCTCGTAGGTCGTTCGGACGCAGGACGATGGTCTTCGCCACGCGGTCCGAGCGGGTATCGACGACGCTCACCGTGTCACTTCCCGAGTTGGCCACGAAGAGGCGGCGGCCCGCGCGGTCCACGAGAAGGTGGGTGGGGGAGGCGCCTGTGCGGAGGGTCTTCACTACGCGCATGGCCACGGGATCGACCACGGCCACGCAGCCGTCGCGCTCGCTGGTGACGTAGACCTTCTCCCGTCCGCCATCCAGGACGGCGGCGACGCCCAGCGGGAAGCCCGGCGTGGTGACGCGGCCGAGGAGGGCGCCGGAATCGGCGTCCATGATGCTGAGCGAGCCCTTCATGCCGGTCTGGCGGTTGGTCTTGTTGTCGGCGGCATAGACGCGGCGGCCGTCGGTGCTCACGGCGACGCCCGCGGTGATGTTGTCTGTGCCCTTGCCCGTGACCTTGCCGGGGTTGTTCAGGGAGGCGGTCTCCGTGAGCTTTCCGTCGGCCGCGAGCCGGTAGACCGTCACGCGCTGCTCGGCCCCGCGCGAGGCGTAGAGGATCGCGCTACCGTCCTCGGCGCGCCGGAACGCCAGGCCGAAGTAGAGCCCCTCCCGGACAGATCCGCGGCGTCCGTTGGCGGCGACTTGCGAGACGACGCGCCCATCGGCTGTGTCGATGACCGACAGGAACTGCCGCGCTCCCAAGCTGGTGGCCACGATGTAGCGCCCGTCCGGGCTCGCGGCCAGGGCGGCGGGATAGCTCCCCACGGCCACGTGTGTCCCGGTGGGCGTGATCCGCTTGCCGGTGGGCAACGGCTCCGAGGTCTGCGCCGAGGCGCCGCCGAGCGCGTGCAGGAACGCAGCGCAGGACAAGAGAGCGGACAAGCGCAATGCCGCCATGGAGGTTCTCCCGTGCGTCAGGTTGGGCGCCGTCGGTCCGCGCCTACGCGGCGAGTCTACCCCGCCCGCTGTCGGACCGCCGCAGGCACGGGTGCGCTCGCGTGGGGCAGGATGGACGGAAAACGCGTGCGCCACTTGCTTCGTCCGGCATGGCGTGTCATACTGACGCGTCTGATGGAAATAAGTTCCACGGTCGGCGATGAGGCCACCCATGGCCGGTACACCTACAATTCGCGACGTAGCGGCAAAGGCACGCGTCTCCGTCGGAACGGCCTCGCGCGCCCTCAGCGGCGGCGAGCATGTGGCGCCGAAGACGCTCGAAGCGGTCCGATCCGCTGCGGCTGAGCTGAACTACGTGCCGAACGCCCTGATCCGGTCGCTGCAGACGGGCAAGTCGCGTATCGTGGGCCTGTACCTCTGGCGCCTGGACCTGGAGCACGCTGCCTCGGCGGTCTACGCCTTGACGCTGGGGCTGGTGCAGTCGCTGACCGAGATCAACTACGACGCCCTCATCTACCATCACCACCCATTCGAGCGCCACGAGACCATCTCCTACTTCATGGATGGCCGGGCCGACGGCGTGATCCTGGCCCCCGGAGCCCTGGAGCCGGAGGAGCTGGGTCAGCTGGCCCGGTCCGGCGTCAAGGTGGTCGCCCTGTATGATGCGTCTGTTCCGACGAACGTGGCCTGCGTCGATATCGACAACCGCGGCGGGGTGACGGACGCGATCCGCAGCCTTGCCGAGCTGGGCCACACGCGCGTCGCCTTGATCGCGCCCGAGTACACGCATGACTACCGGGAGCGCCGGCGCGCCTGGGAGGCGGCGGCCGTTGACCTGGGCCTTCAGGCCGACCCGCGCTTGGGACCCCGCATCACCAGCGAGCACGGCGACGAGGTCCCGCAGGCCGTTGCGGCACTGCTCGACCTGCCCGAGCCCCCTACGGCGATCGTCGCCGGCGACGACTTGATCGCAGAGACCATTCTGGAGGCGTTGCGCGGGTTGGGCGTCTCTGTGCCCGGCAGCATGAGTGTGGTGGGGTTCGACGGCCATCCCGAGGTGGTCGACAAGTACGACCTATCTGGCGTGGTCCAGCCTGCGTTGCAGGTGGGCATGGTCGCCGGGCGCATGATGGGGCGGCTCCTGGCCGGCGATGACCCCGCCGACTGCCGCATCGTGCTGCCGGTCCAGTTCGTCGAGCGCGGCACCACCGCGTCCGCACCGCGATGAGGGCGCTTCGCCGGCCCCTTCGCGGTTGACCAATGCCCGTATGCGGGCAGGAAGGAGGTGGAACATGCTGTCCCGACCGACCCGAGGTTGGTATGCAGCGCTACTGACGGCGCTCGTCTGCGGCCTTCTCGGCGGGTGCAAGAGTGACAGCGCCTTCTCGAAGGAGGAGATGCAGCAGCTGAAGGAGGGGCCGCCCAAGCAGATGCCCGCCCAGGCCCGGGAACTGATGAGCAGGATGGGCCAGGCCGGCAACCAGGGCGCTCCACCAAGGCCCGTCGGCCAGCCTGGACCCGCAGGCCCCGGCGGAGCGGCGCCAAACGCCGGGGGCGGAATGCCCTCACGTCCGGTCGGGCAGCCCGGACCGGCCGGACCTGGCGGCAGGTAAGGCAACAGACGGAATGAGAGAGCCGCTCAGCCTGACAGCCCTGACGGCATCAGGTATGCGGAGGACGTCAGCTCAGCAAGGCCCCAATGCGCCCACGAAGGCGCTCCCTGGGTACTTCCAAGGAGGAAGGGATTGAACAGAGCAAGAGGCTTCACACTGATCGAGCTGCTGGTTGTCATCGCGATCATCGCCATTCTGGCGGCGATCCTGTTCCCTGTGTTCGCGCAGGCGCGCGAGAAGGCGCGCGGCACCTCGTGCCTGAGCAACGCCAAGCAACTGGGAACGGCGGTCCTGATGTACACGCAGGACTACGATGAGATTTACCCCATGGGATGCGACAACAACTGGTGGTTGCTCCAGTGGACCAACACCACGCAGCCTTACATGAAGAACGTGAATGTGCTTCGCTGCCCATCCGACAACACCTCCCGCTCCACCGTCGGTCCCGACGGCGGCCCCATCGACCTCTCGTGGGCCGGTCCGAAGCTCTCCTGGGCCTCCAACGGCCTGATCAAGTGGAAGGACAACGCCAACCGCATGATCGGCGTCATCGGCATGGCGCAGGACTGGATCGTCCACACGACCTGCTCGCTGGCGGAGGTCAATCGCCCGGCCGACACCATCATGCTGGCTGAGAAGCACGACGCCGACAACTTCATGTACCTCGGCCCGCGCTCCATGTACTACAGCAACTCGGTCTGGAACTGGTACTGGGGCAACGGCTCCATCCCCGAGGGCGCACGCGCCGCTGCGGCCTACCCGAACGGCCCCGAGGGCAACGTGCCGGTGAAGCACTCCGGCATGGCCAACTTCACCTTCTGCGACGGGCACTCCAAGGCCATGCGTCCGGCGGCGACCAACCCGGGCTGGCTCTACGACAGCAACGCGGCGCAGCTCGACAAAAACATGTGGGACGCCACCAGGCCGTAGCCTGACCGTAGGCGGCCGGCCCGCCTGCCCAACTGCTCGGGGAGCGCCGACAACACGGCGCTCCCCGCCACCGAGGCGCAGTGCAGGATCGGCGCCCGCCCCTGCCGGCGCGCGCCTCCTGCGCCGTGCCCCGGTGATGGCTTGCGTCTGCCTGACCGCCGTGCTATAATGGCCCCGCGATGCGAAACATAGTTTCGCATGGTCGCGTGAGGGCAAGCATGGAGCGTGTCACCCCAACGATCCGCGATGTGGCCGAGCGAGCCGGCGTCTCCGCCGGTACGGCATCCCGCGCCTTGAACGGGCACGACCGGGTCTCCCCGGCCACGCGCCTGGCCGTGCAGGCGGCCGCGGACGAGCTCCACTACGTGCCCAACGCCCTGATCCGCTCGCTCCAATCGGGCCGGACCAACACCGTGGGCCTCTTCCTCTGGCGTGTCGAGCCCTCCGCTCCCGCCTCCATCGCCACCGCGCTGGTCCAGGGCCTGCTGGCCTCGCTGGGCGAGGCCGACCGCGACGCTCTCTTCTACCATCGCCATCCTCACGAGCAACAGGGGACCCCGGCGTACTTCCTGGACGGCCGCGTCGATGGCGTAATACTGGCCCCCGGCTTCCTATCGCATGACGATACCACCACGCTGGTCCAGGCCGGCATGCCGCTGGTGG
>CAISJD010000041.1 GCA_903885605.1 uncultured Chthonomonas sp.
GCTCGAGAGCCGCCTCGATAGCGCGTTCTTCAGCGAAAACACAGCACTTCTGCTCGATGACCTGAAGGCGGAGTACACGATCAGCTGTAGCGCGTCACCCCATCCTGTAGCTAACGCGACGGCCAGTTTCCCGCACCTCCCTCCTGTCAAGGTGACGGCAGGCCGGTCATAGTCCCCCTAACGAGAGGGGGCCGGCATGCGATTGGATCAGGAGGCACGCATGACCATCCATCATCTGGCTTCGATCGGCCAGACCCAACGGCAGATCGCCAGGACCCTGGCCGTCGACGAGAGCACCGTCCGGTACCACCTCGAGCGCATCGCAGCCGGCACCGGCGATGGCCGCGCCGACCAACCGTTTGCCGCGGCGCCGTTTGCAGAGGCGATCGCGCACTACCTATCGACCCTCGGCGACGGCCCGGTCAACGTCACCGCCCTGCACCAGTGGCTGGTGGACGAGCACGCCTACGGCGGCAGCCTGCGCTCGGTGCAGCGCTTCTATCGGGCGCATTATCCCAAGCCGCGGCTTCGGGCCCGCCGCCGCGTTGAGACCCCACCTGGAGCTCAGGCGCAAGCCGATTGGAGCGAGTGGCCCCGCCTGTGGGTCGCCCGCCGTCCCGTCTACGGCTACCTCTTTCATATGCGCTTGAGCTACAGCCGCTATCCGGCCCGGGTCTGGTCACCTTGCAAGGACCAGCTGGCCTGGCACCACGTGCATAACGAGGCGTTCCGTCGCCTCGATGGCGTGCCCGCTACCGTGCGCGTGGATAACGAACGCACGGCCGTTGGCCACGGCGCCGGGTCGTGGGGCGAGCTCAACGCCAGCTACCGCCGTTACGCCCGCATGGTGCGCTTCCATATCGACGCCTGCCAGCCGCGCCAGCCCCAGGCCAAGGGCAAGGTCGAGCGCGGCAACCGAGACGACCGCACTTGGCGCGAGGTCACCACTCGCCAGTGGGCCAGCTGGGACGAGCTGCAAGCGTGGACCGACGAGCGCACGCTGCAAGAGTCCGCCAGGCGCACCTGCCCGGCTACCGGGACCTGCGTCAGCGAGGCCTGGGCCCAGGAGAGGCCGCGCTTGCAGCAGGTGCCCCTGCTGCCCGAGCCGTTCGATGTCGTGGTCACCCGCATCGTCGCCCCGGACTGCACCGTGGCGATCGACGGCCGCCGCTACTCGGTCCCGTTCGACCTGCTCGGCCAACGCGTCGAGGTTCGAGGCTGCGCCCGCGTGGTGCAGGTCTGCGCCGACGGGGATCTGGTGGCTCAGCATCCGCGTCACGGCCGCGAGCGCATCGTCATCGACCCGCGGCATTACGAGGGCCCGCCCACGGCCACCATCCTGCCGCCCACTCCGCTCGGAAGGATGGGCCGCAAGCTGCAGGAGATCGCCGCACTGACGCCGCAGCAGCGGCCGCTGGACCTCTACGCAGCCCTGGCGGAGGTGGCGCGATGAGCAAGACCACCACCCAGCCCAGAGTCGACCTCGACGCCACGCGTGAACGCCTGCAACGGGTCGCACTGCTGCACGCCGCCGAGCAACTGGACGGCATGATCAGCGAAGCGGTCAAGGAGGACTGCTCTCCGCACC
>CAISJD010000042.1 GCA_903885605.1 uncultured Chthonomonas sp.
AAGCCGCCCTCCGCACTGCCGCTTGGAGCGACGCCGTCGGCAGGCACGGCTTGACCCCACTGACCCCGTTGACGACGGCATGGCGGCGGGTGCGGCGCCCGCCCGCGCCCTGCCTCACCCCCGCATGAACCAGCCTTTGCCTGTGCGGCGGAAGCCTGCCCGGTCGAGGGCCTCGACCAGGTGCGCCACTTGCGACGGGAGGTTGGCCGGGCCGCCCCCCTCGGGCTCTCGGACCAGCGAGGCGCCGTCGGCTTCTCGGATCGTCAGGCTCGGGAGGCGGCCCTGTTGCACCGCCGCCGCCAGCGTGCCGGCTACCGTGTCGGCCCACTCGCGGGCGTCGCGCCAGTCGGCCTCGGTGGGGTAGAGCAGCATCGTGTGGCCGCCCCGGCCGAGCCATGCCGCCGGGCAGCCGTCCAGCAGCGCCAGCCAGGTACTGGCCATGCGCGCCGGCTTGCGGCCGTCGGGGCGGTCGGGCCAGGGGAGCGTGGCGCCGTAGGGGTTGGCCGGGTCCAGCGAGGCCAGCAGGCAGCCCTCGGGTTGCTCGCCGGGGTCGCGGAAGCGGCGGAGGGCGTCGGCGGAGCCTGTCAGCGCGAACTGCGCCCCGGCCAGGCCCGCCACGAAGTAGCCCCGCCGCGCCCTGCCGGCGTCCTCCATGGCGCGCATGACGCCGTAGGCCGCCGGGTAGCCGCCCTCGACCTCTTCGGGCGTGACGGCC
Source organism: uncultured Chthonomonas sp. (assembly GCA_903885605.1). GTDB lineage: Bacteria > Armatimonadota > Chthonomonadetes > Chthonomonadales > CAJBBX01 > CAJBBX01. The sequence goes on from CAISJD010000042.1 coordinate 716, forward strand.
TCGCGGAGTAGCACCCCGTGCCTCGCCAGCAGCATCTCCACCTGAGCGGCGGCGCGGACGGCGGGCGGGGCGTCGGGCCACGTCAGCAGCGACCAGCGGCCGGGGGTCTCCGATGGGCGCGAAGCCTGCGGCAGGCCGCCGAGGACGATGGGCGCGTGGCGGGGGCGGACCATGGGCCTGGAGCGCCGGGGCGCCGCGGCGGGCGCCACAAGGCCTCGCACCGGCGAGAGCGTGTCGTTGGTGACCAGCCCCGCCCAGACGAGCCGCCATATGGCCTCGGTCACCGCCGCCGGCGGCTGCCCCGCCTCGGCGGCGAGCTGCAGCGTGAAGGAGGCGCCGCGCGACCGGAGGGCCCGCACGACGGCGCGCTCCAGCGGGTCCTCGCGGTCGGACGGGACCGCGCGGGCCAGGAGCGGCGCATCCTCGGCGAGGTAGAGCCGCACGCGGCCGTCCTGCGCCCCGCCTCCGCCGTCGCCCTGCCAGGCCACCTGGCCCGTGGCCGTGAGGAGGTCCAGGTCGCGGGGATCGTAGCCGCGGACGCGGGCGGGCAGCACGCTGGTCTCCAGAGCCGCGACGGCGATGGGCGCGCCCTCCAGCAGCCGGATCGCCTCCAGCAGGTCGCGCCGGGCGGCGCCGCGCTCGGAGGCGCCTACCAGGGGCTCCACGCCGTGGTGGTCGAGGAGGTACCGGGTCAGGGCCGCGCCGGAGACCGGCTCGACCTCCTTGCGGAGCTTCGCCAGCGAGCGGCCGCGCAGGGAGCGCAGCACGTCGGCCTCGCACCACTCCAGCCCGCGTCCGCCGGGCCGGAACGCGCCGGAGATGAGGCGGCCCTGGGCCTCCAGCCCCCTCAGGGCGCCCTCCGCCACGGCGGGGCCGAGCCCGAAGCGGGCCGCCACGTCGGCAGCGGTGAAGGGGCCGTGCGTCCGGGCGTAGCGCGAGAGCAGGTCATCCAGCGGCTCCGGCACGGGCGCCGCGAAGGCCTCGTGCAGGTCCGGCGGGAGCGCCGTTCCCAGGGCGTCGCGGTAGCGCGAGGCATCCTCTACGGCCACCCAGCGCGGCTCGCCGGCCACCCGCAGCCGGAGGGCCCTCTGCTCGGCGCGCAGCTGCGCCAGCCGGCCGGGCGCGGCTTCGGGCGGCTCGCAGCGGGCGGCGGCCTCGGCGTCGGAGAGGTCGCCCAGCCGCAGCAGCAGGTCGTGGAGGCCGTCGACGTGCCGCGCACCGTAGCCCGGCGTGAGGCGCTGGAGGCCCTCCTCCAGGGCGTGGAGCGCCTCGGGCGAGATCAGCTCCCGCAGGGCGGCGTCTCCCATGAGCTGCCTGAGCTGCACCGGGTCGATGGTCAGGGCCTGGGCGCGCCGCTCGGCGATGGGCGCGTCGCCCTCGTACATGAAGTTGCCCACGTAGCTGAAGAGCAGCGAGGCGGCCATGGGTGAGGGAGCGCGCGTGTCGGCCACCACGGCGCGCATGGAGCCCTCCTCCAGCCGCTCCAGCGTCTCCCGGAGGGCGGGCATGTCGAAGAAGTCCGCCAGGCACTCGCGGAAGGTCTCCATGACGATGGGGAACGAGGGGTGCCGCCCGGCCACGTGGAGCAGGTCGGCGGCGCGCTTCCGCTGGCGCCAGAGGGGCGTCCGCTCGCCGATCTTGCCGTGGGGCAGGAGGAGCGCCCGCTGGGCCGCCTCGCGGAAGCGGGAGGCGAAGAGCGCGTTGACCGGCGCGCCCTGCACGGCGGCACGGGCCCCGCCGCCGCCCACGGAGAGCTGCCGCATGACGAGGGCCTCGACGCTGTGCGGCTCGGGCGTGAACCAGGACGCGTCGGGCGGCGCCTCGGAGTTGGGCAGGCGCACCACGATGCCGTTGTCGGTCCAGAGGATATCCGGCTCCAGTCCGGTGGCGTCATGGATGCCGGCGGCCACGGCCATGGCCCAGGGCGCCAGGATGCGCGCTCCCAGCGGGCTCAGGAGGCAGACGCGCCAGTCGTCGTTCTCGTCCTTGCACCGCTCGATGAGGATCGTGCGGTCGTCGGGCGCGGCTCCGGCGGCGGCGACCTGCGAACGGAGGTAGGAGATCAGCTCCCGCGCGGCCTCGCGCCCCAGGGCGTGGCTCCCGGTGAGCAGGGCCTCGCCCTCGGCCTGGGTCGCCTCCAGCAGGCGTCGGCTGAGGCTGCCGATGGCGCGTCCCAGATCCGGCGGGCGGCCCACGCCCTCGCCGTGCCAGAAGGGGGTGCGTCCCGGCACGCCGGGCGCCGGGGTGACGGTCACCTTGTCCGGGCCGATCTCCTCCACGCGCCAGCTGCTCGCGCCGAGGACGATGACGTCGTTGACGCGGGTCTCGTAGACCATGATCTCGTCCAGCTCACCCACGCGGCCCTTGCCCGGCTCCGACCCGGCCATGAAGACGCCGAAGAGGCCCCGGTCGGGGATGCTCCCGCTGTTGCTGACGGCCAGGCGGCGCGCGCCTTCGCGTGCGGTGATCAGGCCGCTGACACGGTTCCAGGTGATGCGCGGGCGCAGCTCGGCGAAGGCGTCGGAGGGGTACTTGCCGCTGAGCATATCCAGCACGGCGAGGAAGGAGGCCTCGGGCAGGTCGGCGTAGGGCGCGGCGCGTCGGATCAGGGCGGCGAGGTCGTCTACGTGCCGGTCGTCCATGGCCGCGATGGCCACGACCTGCTGCGCCAGCACGTCCAGCGGGCAGCGCGGGTAGCGCATGGGCTCCACGTCGCCGGCCAGCATCCGTTCGGCCACGGCGGCCGAGGCGAGGAGGTCGTCGCGGAACTTGGGGATGATGACGCCCTTGCTGGAGGCGCCCACCTGGTGCCCGGCCCGACCCACGCGCTGGAGGCCGGCGGAGACCGACGGCGGGGCCTCGACCTGGACCACGAGGTCGATGCTGCCCATGTCGATGCCCAGCTCCAGCGACGAGGTGCAGACGATGGCGGGCAGCCGGCCGGACTTCAGGTCATGCTCGATGGTGAGGCGCTTCTCGCGGGCGATGGAGCCGTGGTGGGCGTAGGCGATCACCTCGCCGGCTATCTCGTTCAGCGCGATGGCCAGCCTCTCGGCCAGGCGGCGGTTGTTGACGAAGACCAGCGTGGTCTTGTGCGCCCGGATCAGGTCGAGGATCATGGGCTGCAGCGAGGGCCATGCGCCGGTGGTGGGCTCGCCCCAGAAGGAGAGCACGCGCGGGCCGTCGCCCTTGTCCTTGCGCTTGCGGCGAGCGGCCACCACCTCGGGCAGCGGCGCCGCGCCGGGCGTGTGGTCCGACGGCGTGATGACGGCCAGGTCCCACCGCCGCACCGATCCCGCGTCGATGAGCCGCACCGGGCGGGGCGCCGGCGGCTCGCCGCACTGGCCGCCCAGGAAGCGCGCCACCTCCTCGGCGGGGCGCACGGTGGCCGAGAGGCCGATGCGCCGGAGCGGGCGCCCGGTGTTCTCCTCCAGCCGCTCCAGCGTCAGCGAGAGGTGCGTGCCGCGCTTTGTGGCCACCATGGCGTGGATTTCGTCGACGATCACCCACTCCACGCCGCGCAGGGCCTCGCGGGCGGTGGAGGTGAGCATGAGGTAGAGCGACTCGGGCGTGGTGATCAGGATATCGGCCGGATGCGACCGGAAGCGCGCGCGGTCGCGGGCGGGCGTGTCGCCGGTGCGGACGGAGATCTGCGGCGTGTGGCGCGCCACGCCCATGGCCTCGGCGGCGCGGGAGACGCCGGCCAGCGGGCGCCGCAGGTTCTTCTCCACGTCCACGGCCAGCGCCTTCAGCGGGGAGACATAGACGACGCGGCACCGGAGGCCGGGATGGGGCGGCGGCTCAAAGAGGAGGCGGTCGATGGCCACCAGGAAGGCCGCCAGGGTCTTGCCGGAGCCGGTGGGGGCCAGGAGCAGGCACGACTCGCCGCCGGCGATGGCCGGCCAGCCCATCCGCTGCGCCCGCGTGGGCTCGCCGAAAGTGGAGGTGAACCAGCTGCGCGTCGGTTCGTGTAGGGCGCCCAGGCCGTCGTCGGACATGGCGTACATTATCGCAGACGCGGGCGGCCGGATGCGCGAAGGGGGAGGAAGCGTCGCGACTCCTCCCCCTTCGGGTCCTGCGGCGGGCTACTCGCCGGGCTGGCCGGGAGGCGCGCCGGAGAGCGGGTCTCCGCCCTTGGGAGCGTCCTGCGGTCCGCCCGGCTGGGCGCCCTTCATGGCCTCGGCCTTGCCGACGATGCCGCCGAGCGTGCCGATGCTCCTGCCCTGGCCGGCGGTGACCGTCCTGGTGATGGAGAACGCAGCCGCCGCCAGCGCAAGCACCAGCGCGACTACGACGATCACCGTCTTGTTCGGCCCGGGTTCCTTACCCGAGGTAGCGGGCATCTTGCTGCTCCCTTCGGGCTACTTGTAGGACTCGCTGTAGTGGATCAGGTTGGGCCGCGAGCCGTCCCAGTTGCCGCTGACCACCCGCATGAGCGAGGTGCGCTGGAGGGACTTAACGTGGCCGTCGGCGAAGCCGAAGTTGGTCTGGCCGCTATGGGCGCCGATGCTGAACTTGGCGTCGCCGGTTCCGCACCAGTTGGCGGTGAAGTAGTTGGGCGCCGTCGGCCAGGTGGGGCTGGCGATGTCGGCGTTGTTCCAGCGCCAGTAGGAGAAGTAGCGGGAGTAGCTCAGGGTCGTCCAGAACTCGTACATGCAGACGGTCTGCGAGGGTGCGCCCACGACGGCCTGGCGGCGGGAGTCATCGGCGTTGTAGTAGGCGAAGAGGCCGAAGCACTGCTGCGGCGAACTGGCCTGGAAGTGGGTCCACGAGTAGCTGATCGGGTAGCCCACGCCGGTTGCGTACCGGTCGGTCCCGCAGTCGTCGCGGACGATGGAGTCCGACGGGCACTTCCAGACGCCGCCGTTCTTGACGTACGGGGCCAGCGAGTTCTCGGAGCCGAACATCTGGTCCGGCGCGCCCGGCGGGTTGCTGTTGAACGAGGCCGCGCCGCACTTGATGCGGTGGAACTTCTCGTCGTAGTCCTGCACGTACATGAGCATCGACGTGAGCAGCTGCTTCTGGTTGGAGATGCAGCTTGTCTGGCGGGCCTTTTCCCGGGCCTGGGCGAAGACGGGGAAGAGGATCGCCGCGAGGATCGCGATGATCGCGATGACGACCAGCAGCTCGATCAGGGTGAAAGCCGTGTTGCGTCGCATAGCTTCAGTGGCTCCTATAGTGTGGCCGTGTGGCCGTTGTCCGGGCTCCCTGCGCCCGACTACACCAAATATACAGGATTCACTCCGGGCTGTCAATCGGCATGGTTGCCTCTGCGGCGATCAGGGCGACGCGGGAAGGTAACCCCGGAAATCGACCGAGACCGGATCGCGCTTCTGGTACGTGATGGGCTTCGGATCGAGCCACTGGACCACGGTGTCCTTGATCGCGAAGGCGAAGAAGTGGTTGCCCCGGGGGTTGTAGTGGCCGATGAAGTACTGGCCCATGTAGTCGTCGTAGGGCAGCTTCTGCTTCCGGAAGTCGGCCGCCTGGACCTGGTTCATGTCGAAGTGGTCGACCTTCTCACGCACCAGGTAGTCGAGTACCGCCAGGTCATACCTCGGCTTGCCGTCGCGCAGCGCGGGCAGGACGCGGGCCGGGTCGAACAGGACCACCAGCAGCTTCTTGCTCTTCTTCCGGGCGAACTCCCGCGCCATGTCCAGCACGTGCGTCGTCGCCCGCAGTGAGTAGAGGTCCAGCAGCTCGCCGGCCTGGGCGGCCCGGTCCGCCGCGGGGCTCCAGTCCCAGGCGAAGCCCAGGTGCGCGGCGAGGCGGTCCACGGCCTTCCGGTCCAGGTCTTCGATGAGGCCGAGCCGGCAGGCGAAGAGCCGCAGGGCCAGGTCATCACGGAGGAGGTCCACCATCCGCTGCGGGTCGGCCATCTGATAGAGCGCCTCAGGCGTCGGGAGCAGGTTCGGCTTCTCCACGAACCGGCCGGTCTGCAGGTCCATCTCAAGGTTGGCCCAGAAGTTGTTGTGGAAGGCGCGGCCTCCCTGGTGGTCCCACCAGCGGAAGATGATGGCATGGCGGCAGCGGAGCAGGCTGCGGATATGGTCGTCGCCCCAGAGGTAGAAGATGAGGTATTCGGCGCCGTGGGGCGTCTGCTCCTCGCGCACCATGCGGCGGTAGGCCTGGTAGACGCCGTAGCCCCCCATGCCGAAGTTGCGGATCGGCTCGCCCAGGTGGGCGGCGAGGTACTCCTGCCACGTCTCGCCGTCGCTCACCTGGTGGCACTGCGTGAAGCTGTCGCCGTAGGTGTTGATCCGGCAGGGCTTGCCCGCGTACATGAAGGAGGTTCGGGCGCCGTCGGCCCGCGCCGTCGAGATCGTGGCGCTCTTGTCCAGGCCGTCGGACGGCATGTAGTTGGCGAGGACGTAGCCCAGTTCGGGGTCGAACCGCGCCCAGGCCGGGCATTGCAGGAAGCCGTCCAGCGTCGCCTTCGGCACGGCGCTCTGCCGCAGGTAGGCCTCAAACGTCTCGCGTGGCGGCTCCGGCTTGCCGTCCGCCCAGGCGCCGACGACCACCACGCAGAGCAGGATGAAGCAGAAACCAACCTGTACGAGCCCCATGTCACCCCTCCCTTCGGCCGGAAACCCGCCCGCGCGTCCCCGGTGCATTCGACGTCCGGCAGCCCGTCACCTGCCCGCCGTGAGCGATGCAGGGCCGAGCCAGGATGCGGCCGTTCACGGAAGGAAGGGCGGCTCCTTGCTCGAGGCGGCTAGGTTGACGCCGCGCAGGATCAGGGTGCACCACTGCGAGCCGACGAAGCACCGCCCGCCGGTCCGTGCCCGGCGCTTGTCGAACGCCGTCGCTGGGCCGGCGGGCGGGTGCGGCGCCTGTCACCAGGGGCCGGTACCTGTCTGAGTGGAGCTCACCCTCCGCCCTTGGTCCCTGCCGGACGCTTGCCCTGGTTCTGCTGTTTGGTTCTCCGAAGCCCTGCCCGGTCGCGTGGCTCCGGGCCCGAACGCAGCCCGACCGTCTTCCTCGACACAATGAACTCCTGGGCGATAACAGCCTGTCGCGCCTGGCCCCACGCATCGGGCACGTCCCACTTGGTGTAGGCATAGACGAACCGATCCGGTCCGGTGACCACGAAGCTCCCGTTGCAACAGGAGTTCTCGTTGCGCTGGTGCCGCCACGCCTTGACCAGCGTCACGTCGTTGCCCCACCGCTCGCCCTTGCCGTCCGCGCAGAAGGTGAGAAACACACCCGGACGCTGATAGGAGAGCGCCGCAATGCCGTTGGGTAGGACCACCCCGAGCGGATTGCAGCCGGGCACCCGAATCGCCTTCGGCTTCGACCAGGTCTTCCCTTCATCAGCGGTAGAACTGACGATCAGCGGGCCACCGGACGAGTAGCAGAGGCCCTGGCTCCGGTAGGCCGCCACCCACGTGCCGTTGGGGAAGGCAAGCAAGTGGGCGCGCACGGAGGGGTCGGCAGGCGGGTGCGGGAACTCCGGGCACCAGCGCAGGCACGGGATCGTGCCGGCGCACTTCCAGGTGCGCCCGCGGTCATAGCTGCGCCAGATCTGGTGGTTTTCGCCTTCCTTGTTGAGGGTACCGTCGGGACGAATGTCCGCCATCACGGCCTGGCGCCAGACGGCAGTCACCAGCGAGCCATCGCGCAAGTGAATGGCATGGGCCTCGGAAGTCTGGATGGGCGACGGTAGCTTCCCTTCTACCAGGAGGTCGGGGTCCCAGCGGGCCGTCTCGCGGGTCCAGTCAGTCTGTCCGGGCTTCCGGGTGTAGATGGGAATGCCTTGCTTCTCCCTGGGGAGGTCGCCCAGCCGGACCATGCCGCCATAGGTCTTGAGGTTCAGGCCGGCACCGTCAATCGAGGCATAGTCCCTGTCCAGCGGTCCGCGCAACTCCTCCCCGTCCAACAGGCGGAGGGCGATCTCGCTGGCAGGCCGCTCGTCCGTGTTGTCATACACTGTGTAGTGCTGCCAGGTCTTCCCCATGTCGTCGGAGACGTAATAGAGGTAGTTTCGGCCTCCGGGACTGTCGCCTCCCACATAGACCTGAACCACCAGCATACCGCCCCTGATCCTCGAAATCTGGGGGAACATGTACTGGCCCCAACGCCCTTCCGCCGCCACGGACCCGCCGAGGTGGCGCAACCGGTATTTCTCACCGGCGATATCGGCCGTCTTGCCTTCCGGGGCCCACATGACGACCCGGGGCTTGCCGACCACCACCTTGACGCCTGCGTCCGGGGCGTCTTCGGCCAGCGTCGCTTGCGGCAGGTACCTCCGCCTAACCTCCCGGTACACCAGGTCCAGCGCCTGGCGGCGCCGGCTCAGCGGGATCGGTCCCTCGAGACCCTTGACGCCCTGCTCTCGGCCCCACTTGATCAGCAGGCTCTCCCTCGTCGGATCGTCGTGGACAACGGCGTGAGCGCCGGTATCAAGGACATCCTCCACAGACAGGCAGTAGCCGTCAAAGGACTTCTGATACGCAGCGATCTCCGCCTCAGTGGGTCCGCGATCATGGTCGGGCACCGGGGCCGCCGCGGCCGGCGCCGGCTCGGAGATCAAGCCTGGCCAGGTAACCACAGGCATGAGCATCACGACCGCCGCCACAATCCCATAGGCAATCAACTGAAGTCGGCCTGTACGACGCACCTCTCCTCCTCCTCCTTTCGCCATCAAACCGTCCCTACCTATCGAACCCAGCGGCCAGTCGGCAGGCGCCCGGCTATTGCGTCCCTACTAGAAGCGATGCAGGGCCGAGCCAGCCGGCTTCGTCGGGCTCCGTCGTCGCGTAGGGGCCCGGCCTGCCGGCGCCGAACCAGGATGCGGCCGTGTTGTAGATGGTGACGCTGATGCGGTTGGTCCCCTTCCGCAGCAGGCCGGCCAGCCCGAACCGATAGGGCGGCCAGAGGCGGACGCCGGCGGATCGGCCGTTCACGCTCACCTCGGCGACGCCCTGCACGGCTCCCAGGTCCAGCGCGGCGTCCGGCGCGGCCGACGGCAGCTCCACGGTCTGCTGGTACTGCACGCCGCCGGAGTAGGAGGCGAGCCCCTGGGCGGACCACGGCCCGAGCTCCATGCGTCCCGCCGCGACCGTCAGCCGCACCGGGGCCTCGAAGACGGCGCCTTCGTAGCGGCCGGCGGGCTGCTGCACCCGGAGCGCGCAGAGGGCGCCGCGGGCGATGAACTCGGCGGGCACGGTGACGATGCCGTTCTCCGCGGGGGCGCACTCCTTGCCGCCGATGAAGACCCGGTACCGGCCCCAGAGGCTCAGGTCCACGCTGGTCGTGCCGGGCGGCAGGTCGAAGCGGTACCAGCCCACGCTCTTGCGCAGGCCGGGGCGCGGGTCGACGGTGATGGCCGAGGCCCAGGGCGCGGTGCGGCCGTTGAGCCAGCCGGAGTCGGGAAGCACGGCCCCGCGCAGGTCCTCCATGCCCTGGATCCAGCCCCAGGGCTCGCAGGGGTACCAGCCGGCCACCATGGCCTCGGGCCAGTAGGAGTCGTCGAACCCGGCGCGGTTCCAGCCGTTCGGCGCGTCCTTGCCGGCGCGCCAGGCGGGGCCGGTCGTCAGGAGGTCCTTGGGCGTTCCGTGCTCGTCATAGGCGCGGATGGCGGCGAGGAGTCCCGCCTGCCCCGTCAGGTTGTGCACCCGCACGGCGATGACGTTGGCCCCGGCGTGCAGGTACTGCCGGATGGCGTAGGTCTCGGCGCTCTGCCAGAAGGCGGCGCTGCTCCCGCCGTCGCGCCCCACGGGCCGACCGTTGACGAAGAGGGCGTAGGAGTTGTCGGCGGTGATCAGCGCCTCCACTCGGTCGGGCACGGTATCGAGGTTCAGCGTCGTGCGGAAGGTGCGGAGGACGCCGGGCAGCGGGGCCTCGGGGTACCAGATCCAGGCCGGGCGCCAGGCCGAGAGGCCGGGAGGGCCCAGATGCAGGAACGCCCGCAGGCGCGAGTGCGCGGGCTGCGTGAGCCGCAGGGCCACGGCGTTGTATCCCGCCATCAGGCGCACGGTGGTCTGGCCCTCGGCGAGCCACTCGCCGTTGACGCAGAGCTCCGGCCTGCCGTTGCCGCCGAGCCAGGCGGTGGCCTGCGTCTCCACGGGACTGTGGAGGAAGGTGACGGCGTAGCGCGTGGCTCCCTCGGCGCCGGTGCCCAGGTCCAGGTACTCGTCGGGCACGCGGCCCTTGGGGCCGAACGTGGCGTGGTGGACAGGGTCCTTCTCGATGCCGATCCGGGTCGAGTAGGCAGCCGGGGCCCACATGGGCGCTGAGGGCGTCCAGACGCCGTTGTCGGGGCCCGGCAGCGGCAGGTCGGACCTGCGCGGCACTTCGCCGCTGATCCACCAGCGCTGGCCGAAGCCGGCCGTCACCCATCCCCACTCGCCGGGCGCTGCCTCGGGCTCGTGCCAACCCAGCGCGACGCCGTCCTCGCCCAGCCGCTCCTCGCGGTAGCGGAACCGGCGGCACTCCACGGGCAGCGGGCCGCGCGTCGGAGGCAGGGCGAAGTCGCCCCAGCGATTGTCGGCGGTTTGGGCCAGGGCAGAGCTCCACTCGGGCGCCAGGCGCACCTGCCGCGCGGAGCCGGCCGGGTCCGGGGCCTCCGCCGGGCGGACCGGGCCCAGGGGGGCCGCAGGTTGGGCGTTCGGTCCGGCGGCGTCGCGCCGGAAGACGACCACCAGCGCGGGGCTCTCGGCGTACGAGAGGCGCAGGCCGACGGCGCCCTTGCTGGTGCCGACGGGGCGAGCGGGCAGGCATCGGCCGGTGTAGGGGTTCCATATCTCGGGGCGGCCCTCGGCTCGGAACCAGGCCGTCTCGGAGCCGCCCGGCTCGCCGGTCACGAGGAACCAGTCGCCGTCGGCCACGGCGCGGTGGAGCGTCCGGCCCACGGGGGAAGCGTGCCGGCCGAGCGCATCCAGCAGGGCGCGCACGGCGGTGGACGCGGTCGTACCGGAGAGGGCCCTGCCCGGGCCGCGCGGCGCGAAGGCGGTGCGGAGGGCGTCGGCCATGGCGCTGTCCTTCGCGGCGACCTCGGCGGCCTCGGAGGGTAGCGCGCCCACGGTGGCCACGGTACCTCCCGCCAGCCGATGCTCGCGGAGGCGCGACGCGGCCGCAGCGGAGAAGGTCGTCAGCCCCGGAAGCAGCAAGGCGCGGTAGGCCTCGCCGGCCACACGCAGCCGCCCGACTGAGGCGGCGCCGCCCGCCACCGTGGCTTCGTCCAGCACGTCGTAGTCGAGGCCTGCGGCGTCCAGCGCCTTGCGGGTAGCAGCGAAGGCATCCCGCACGGCGGCCGCCTGCCGCGACCTGGCGGCCACGAGGGAGCCGCTCAGGGGATCCATGGCCGCCATGATGGCGCTGGAGGGGTAGACCAGGGCCACGTCGCAGCGGTGGCTCCCGCCGGATGCCATGACGGCGATGCGGGCCACGTGGTCGGCGAAGAGGGCGTGCTGGCGCCAGGAAGGCTGCCGGAACGAGCCGCCGGGGTTGGACCACTCCCACCACCCTGCCTGCGTGGCGTAGAGGAAGCCGCTGGGGCTGAAGAGCGTCGCGCCGCGCAGTGCGGCGGCCTCCACGGCCCGTGCGCTCTGCTCCAGCGTCTGGCTCCAGCCGGCGGCGCCCGGTCCCAGCATCCAGGCGCCGGAGCGCCCTCGGGTATGCGCCGCCGAGCTGAGCGCCTTCAGCGACGCGGCGTCATCGGAGCCCTGCGCCGCCGCCCAGCGGAGCGCTCGCAGCGGCTCGGGGAAGGCCGACTGCGCCTCGATGGGGTTGTCGAAGCCCACCGGCGGCTCGTTCAGCAAGCGCATGTTGTGCTTCGAGTGCCACGCCGACGACGGCCGCAGCAGGGCTTCCTCCAGCAGGGCCGCCTGCACGGAGGCCACGTCGCAGCGCAGCTTGCCGGAAGTGGGCCGCACGTCGTAGAGCAGCAGCGGCAGGCGGGAGCGCAGGTCGTAGCCCTTGCGCTTGCGGAACTTCTCCAGGAAGCCCGCGGTCCAGCGGTTCGGCGACGCCATGTCGGCCCGGCAGGTGCCCGCCACGGTGGAGCCGAGGTACGGCCCGAGCCGGCGCTCCATGGCGCCCTGCACGGTCTCCAGCAGCAGCGCCGACGCCCTGGGCGAGAGGTAGTCGAACCCGCCGGGGGTCTCGGTGAACGTGAGGACGCGCCAGGCGCCCTCGGGCAGCCGCACACCGCGCCCGGCGGCCGCCGCAGCGCTGAAATCGATGATCCGGCAGCCGAGGAGCGGAGCGGCGCCCTTGCGCGGCAGCTCCAGGGCGAAGAGGGCCAGCGGGCGCGCCTCCGCCCCGGCCTCGATGTCGGCGGGACCCACGGCGTCGCTCTCGGCCACCTCCAGGTCCCGCGCCCGGCACTCGGGCCTTCGGGCCAGGAGGCGGTCCTGGATGCCGGCCGAGGGGAAGCCCAGGTGGTCAGAGAACCAGAGGCGCATTCCGACGGCCCTGGCGTGCTTCACCACCGGCGCGACGATGCGCCACCACTCCTCCGAGAGGAACTTCGGCCGATCGGCGGCGGAGCCGTAGAGGCCGCTCGTGGGAGCCACATGGGCCACCACAGCGTTGGTGACGCGCGCCTCCACCATGCGGTCCATCTGCCAGATGAGCCGCTTGGCGTCCAGGTCGTCGCCGCTCCACCACCAAACCGGCATGGGGCCCATGGTGCGCGGCGGCTTGGAGAACTCCGCCTGGAGGGCGGCGATGCCGGCGGGAGGCGGCGCGGCAGGTTGCAGCGCCTTCGGGGCCGGGGCGGAGCGCGCCCACGGACCCAGTGCGGCGAAGGCGACGGCGGCGGCTACGGTCCGGTTCGGCATGGTTGGCATCCTTGCTGCGGCGCGGTCATGCACATAGATACGGCGGATGGGCGCGTCGCTCCTGCAATGTGTAAGGACGCATGGCGGCGAATGCCCGCTCCTTGCGCGCCGTGTACGGAGGGACAGGCGGCAGGCCGATGCCGGGAGATGGAGGTGTACGGCTGCGGTGGCCGAGGCTACGGATCGACGAGCGGCTTCTCGCCCGGTTTGACCTTGCCGTTCTCGCGTGCGAGCCACTCGAGCCCGGCGCTGGTGCGCAGGTACTCGGTCTGGTGCTCGGCGTCGTTGGCCTTCTTCTCTTCGGCCAGCGCCTTCTGTGCGAGCCTGCGGTTCTGCTCGGCCAGGGCGGCGGCTTCGTAGTACGGCGCGGCGAGCAGACGGTAGGTAAAGGCCACGCCGACCAGGGCGGCGGCAACGCCCACGGTCACGAGGAGGGAGGTCATTCCATTGGAGGTTCGATAGGCCATTGTCATGCCCTGCGGCCGCCCTGGAGCGGCGCCCCCACACGATGCACGCGGATCAGGTTCGTCGACCCGGTGCGGTTGACTGGAACGCCTGCGGTCGCAACCAAACAATCGCCTTGCTTCACGAGGCCCGCCCGCTCGGCGGCGCCCACCGCGCCCGCCAGCGCCTCGTCCACACTCTCCCACGCCGGCGTAAGCAACGGCATCACGCCCCAGGTCAGCGCCAGGCGGCGGAACGTCTCCTCGCTGGGCGTGGCGGCGATGATGCGCGTCGCCGGCCGGTACTTGGCCACCAACCGGGCGGTCGAACCGGTCATGGTAACACACAGTATAGCGCGTGCGCGAAGGGTCTGCGCCATGGCCACGGCGGCCTGTGCCACCGACTCGGCCACATCGGCGCCGTGGCAAGCCACCTCGGCGGGGTCACGCGGGCGCAGGTCGGGCTCGACTTCGACGGCCAGCGTGGACATCATGCGAACGGCGTCCAGCGGGAAGTCGCCCGCCGCCGTCTCGCCGGAGAGCATCACCGCGTCGGTCCCGTCGAGGATGGCGTTGGCGACGTCGGTTACCTCGGCGCGGGTCGGTCGGCGGTTGTGGATCATGGAGTCGAGCATCTGCGTGGCGGTGATGACGGGCTTGCCCGCGCGATTGCACTGCCGGATGATGCGCTTCTGGAGCATGGGCACTTCGTCGATGGGCAGCTCCACGCCCAGGTCGCCCCGTGCGATCATGATGCCGTCGGCCTCTTCGATGATGGCCGCGAGCTTGGCCACAGCCTCGCGCTTCTCGATCTTGGCGATGATGGGCGCCACACGTCCGGCCTGCCGCATGATCTCGCGGACGCGGCGGATGTCCTCGGGTCCGCTGACGAAGGAGGCCGCCACCACGTCGACGCCGGCGGCCATGCCGAAGCGGAGGTCGTCGGCGTCCTTCTCGGTCACCGCGGCGATGTCGGCGTGGACGCCGGGCGCGGCGATGCCCTTCTTGCCGGAGATGTCGCCGGGGAGCATGGCGCGGAGGGTGACGTCGGCGCCGTCGGTGCGGACCACCCGGGCCTCCAGCTTGCCGTCGTCGATGTAGACCATATCGCCCTTGCGCAGGGCCGCGGCCAGCTCGGGCACTGGGAGGTGGACCTCATGCTCATCGCCGGGCACCGGGCGCGTGGTGAGGACGATCTCCTGCCCGGTGCGCAGGTGGATCACGCCGGCGGCGACGTCGCCCAGACGTATCTTCGGCCCGCAAAGGTCCTGCAGCAGGGCCAGGGGCCTGGACGCGCCCTGGGAGACGGCCCGCAACGTCTCGATCGACGCTAGGTGCGAGGCGTGGGTGCCGTGGGAGAAGTTCAGGCGCGCCACGTCCATGCCGGCGCGCACCATGGATCGCAGCATGGTGCGGCGGGAGCAGGCCGGGCCGATGGTGCAGACGATACGCGTTCGGCGCATGGGCCACCTGTGGCGACGGGGCGAACGGCGCCAGGCCATTCGCCCCGTCGCGGAGAGTTACGAGCTACTTGCGGACGTTGTAGAAAGCCTTCCAGCCGCCGTAGACGGCGATTTCGGAGAGCTCTTCCTCGATGCGCAGGAGCTGGTTGTACTTGGCCACGCGGTCGGAGCGGTTCGGAGCGCCGGTCTTGATCTGGCCCGCATTGGTCGCAACCACGATGTCCGCGATAGTGGAGTCCTCGGTCTCGCCCGAGCGATGGGAGACGACGGCGGTGTAGCCGGCGCGCTTGGCCATCTCGATGGCCTCCAGCGTCTCGGTGAGGGTGCCGATCTGGTTGACCTTGATCAGGATCGAGTTGGCGGTGCTCTCCTTGATGCCCCTGGAGAGGCGCTCGGTGTTGGTGACGAAGAGGTCGTCGCCCACGATCTGGACATGGTCGCCGATCTTGTCGGTGAGGGCCTTCCAGCCCGCCCAGTCGTCCTCGGCCAGGCCGTCCTCGATGGAGATAATCGGGTACTTGTTGACCAGCGTCGAGTAGTAGTCCACCATCTCGGCGCTGCTCAGGACGCGGCCCTCGCCGGTGAGGTGGTACTTGCCGTCCTTGTAGAGCTCGGTGCTGGCCGGGTCAAGGGCGATGTAAATCTGCTCGCCGGGCTTGTAGCCGGCCTGCTCAATGGCCTCGACGATAACCTGGATGGCCTCCTCGTTGGAGCCCAGGTTCGGGGCGAAGCCGCCCTCGTCGCCATAGCCGGTGTTGAGGCCGCGGCCCTTGAGGACCTTCTTCAGCGCGTGGAAGACCTCGGCGCCCATGCGGAGCGCTTCCGAGAAGGTCTCGGCGCCCACGGGCATGACCATGAACTCCTGCAGGTCCACGTTGCTGTCGGCATGCTTGCCGCCGTTGAGGATGTTCATCATCGGCACGGGCAGGGTGCGGGCGTTGACGCCGCCGATGTGCCGGTAGAGCGGGATGTGCAGGCTGTCGGCGGCGGCGCGGGCCACTGCCAGGGAGACGCCCAGGATGGCGTTGGCGCCCAGCTTGGACTTGGTCTCGGTGCCGTCCAGCGCGATCATCGTCCGGTCCAGCGCGGCCTGGCCGAAGACGTCGGCGCCAGTCAGGGCCTTGCGGATGGCGGTGTTGACGTTCTTGACCGCCTTCTGCACGCCCTTGCCGAGGTAGCGCTTCTTGTCGCCGTCGCGCAGCTCGATGGCCTCGTGCTCGCCGGTGG
>CAISJD010000043.1 GCA_903885605.1 uncultured Chthonomonas sp.
CCCGCCACGGTGAATGCCACGCTCTTGCCGGAGAGCGGCGAGCCGCCGGGGCCGGTGAGGGTGGCCTTCAGGTCAGCGGACGCGCCCACGGCGCCGGATGCGTCCTGGGCCGCCAGCGCCGTGGTGATCTTCGCAACCGTCAGCGTGCCGGAGCCCGAGGCAGCCGCATAGCGACCGGTCGGCCCATCGCCGGCGAAGGCCCCGGAGATGGTATGCGGACCGGCGCCGAAGCCCATGGGAATTGCGAACGGCACCGATACCCAGCCGTCGGCGTCGGTGGTGAGGTTGTGGACCGTCGGATCACCGGCCACGGAGAGCGTGATGGACCGCCCCGCGACCCCCGCGCCGCCGGAGTCGGTCAGCCGCGCCTTGAGATCGACGGTGTCGCCTATCTTCCCGCCGAGGTCGGGCACGGTGAGGGTCGTGCCCTCTGCCGGCAGGTCGGCGTTGGGCACCAGCCGGAGCTGCCGGAAGATGGTCACCGTATCGGGCACCGACGGCGCGGGCCCGAGGTTGGACATCACACGGAGGCCGATAGAGAAGCCGCCGGGCAGCGCTGCCGGGTTGAACTGGAAGGTGTAAGCCTGCATCGGCTCCCTGGAGCCAGGGTTCAGGTTCGGATCTGAGGAGCCGGTACCCTCGTCGAATAGAGTGGGAACCTCGGAGAGGCCGGTGTTGAAGCCGGAGGCGGGGTTCTTGGGCCACTCGAACCAGAACTGGCTGATGCCCCTGGCGTTCTTCGGGTCTACAACGCCATCGATGCCGTTGTTGTAGGAGCGTGAGCCGTCGATCTCGAGCTGCACTGTGCCGTCCGGCATGACGCCGACGACATCGCCCACCTGCCGGGAGCCGCCGAGGGCTCGGAAGGCAAGCACGCCCACGGGCGGGAACGGCGGCGGCGTGACGTGGACCAGGATCTGCGCCGAGCTGGAGTTGCCCGTCGTATCCCACACAGTCAGGGTCACGACGCGGTCGCCGGCGGTTGCGTAGTGGTGCTGTGTCTGGTTGCCGGCCGGGTGGGACCCCGGAGCATCCGGCACGATGCCGCCGATGGGGCTCGGGAAGGGCAGGTCGTACTCGTCCGTGTCGCCGTCGCCGAAGTCCCAGCGAACGCGGTTGATGCGGACAGCCGTATTCCTCGAGAGGGAGCCGGCCGGGTCGAATATGGCGAAGTGGTCGATGCCGCCCACGGCCACGGGGATGTAGTCCTCGCCTGCCGCAACGTCGGGATGGCGGATCACGGCTTCGGGCGCCGGGGTAAAGACCGCGCCGGCCATGATGGCGATATCCCACGCTGTGACCAGGTTCACGCCGCTGTAGTAGTCGGCGTTGCCGAAGTCCCAGTCTCCGGTGCAGGCGTTGTTGGGCTCGAAGTGGCCGTCGGCCGTGCCGCTCCACTTGGGGCTTACCATTATGGTGTTGCCGGTCCAGACCTGGTGGCCGAAGTTGGTGGCGCCGGTGCCGGCCAGGAAGTCGAGGAGCGCCGGGTACCAGTCGATGGGCGTATGCGCCAGGCCGTCGTAGTCGAGGCCCCCGGAGGCGTGCGGATCGACCAGCGACGCCACGCCGTTCTCACGTAGCCCCTTGAAGAGGTTGTACATGCCGTACGCATCACGGGAGCTGGTGGACCACCCGCTGTAGTCGGGCGTGTAGAAGCTGCGGTAGGCGAAGCTGAGGGCCTTGGCGATCGACGTATCGACGGAGGCCCAGGGCTCCTCCTTGATCCAGGCCAGACCGGCCAGGGCGCCGGCGCTCTTACCCGCGTTGGTCCACTGGCCCGCCGCGGTGTAGCCCGAGCCGCCGAACTGGTGGAGGTTGCGTCCGGCGCCAAGCCGGTAGTCGTAGGTCCCGTAGTAGCCCGCCGGCCCCGAGAGGTTGTACTGCAGCCACACGAGCGCCTCGCGCTTCGTCACCTCGGAGACCGTGATCTTCGGGTAGTTTGCCGGGTCGGGCGTCGGGGTGATCTCGTGGGCCAACTCGGCGGCGCGCAGGCCGATGTAGGCCCAGGCGCAGACCGATCCGTCGCTGTCGTTCTGGTAGCCGAAGCCGTACCGCCAGCCGCCCTCGGGCCAGCCGGAGTAGCCCTGGGCCATCTGGAAGCCGTCCACGAAGTCGCCGATCAGGTCGTAATAGGTGGCATAGTCGCTGCGGTTCGGGATCGCCCCCAGCGAGTTGCCGGCCTGGCAGAGGGCCTGGAGCATCATAGCCGCTTCGTAGGTGGTGCAACTGGGCACTGCAAAGAGGCCGTTCGGTGTGCCGCCGGGTCCATGGGTATCGGGGTTCAGCGTCCTGCCCGATGCGAAGGTGATGGTGCCTCCCCAGGTCGTCGTGGGGATGCGGTTCCCATTGCTGATGAAGCCGATGAGCCGGTCCACATCTTCAACATAGGCGTCTTTGGTGGCGTCATGGCTCAGGTTGCGCCCCCCGGTGACGGAGCGGCCGGAGTTCAGGAACGCCACGGCGGCCATCGACGTCGGCCCGTACGTGTACCCGGATGAGCTCACGTAGCCCTCGGGAATGGTCGGGGAGCCGGCGTAGGCTGAGCCGGCGAAGCGGCTGATCTGCGTGTGCAGGTACCAGAGGCCTTCATCCGCCGAGCGGTTGACGCGGTGCTCGCGCACGGCCGGGTCGCGCACGACCATCCAGTACCTGCCCGTCGCGGTGTTGCTGGCGGCGTCCACCACGGTCACGGTGGCCGCGACCTGCGTGTTGAGCAGCAAGCCGGTGTAGGTGTGGAACGCGGCGGCGCCGGCATAGCCGTCCGAAGTGCTCGAAGAGGCCGCCGGGCTTCCGTCGCCGAAATCCCAGGTGACCGAGTACGGCGGGGTGCCGCCTGCGATCACGGCTTTGCAGCGCGTCGGCACTCCCTGGAAGATGACATGGCTACTGGCGTAGCTCGGAGGGTCCGCGGCATAGGTCGGGTCCGCCACCCAGGGTACGGGCACGATCCGTAGGCCGCCCGAGGGGGGCGTCGGCGCAGGAGGCGCGAGCTTGGCGGGCGCGGCCACGCCGGCATCGTAGGCCTTCAGGTCGGACGCGATGACGCGCACCTCATCGGACGCTTCGAGCGTGTAGTGCCCGCCGCGTAGCGGGATTCGGGTGACGTCCTGGTTGCCTATCTTGCCGGTCCAGGTCGCATCCTTGCCGTAGTAGAGGAGCCGGACATCGGTCCGCTCACCATACCCGAGCAGGACGATGCCGCTGGTTGTGAAGACCTTGTCGCGCCAGGCGGCCTTGTCCGGCGCAGCGATCGCGGCCGTCGGCCGATATCCCAGCGCCAGGACGGCGGCCAGCGCGGCAGCCAGTCCGAGTTTTCGCATCACTCTCTCCCTCTCCTGACGCATCGTGCCCGGTCCCCATAGACCGGGAGGCCGATGCGGGTTACTTCGGTCGGTATGCCGTCCACTTCGCGAGCGCGGCCTCGCGGATGCGCTCGTACACTGGCTCGGCCATCCAGCGCCGGCGGCCCGTCGCCGGCCTGGGTCCCAGGGCCCACATGTTGCTGTGCGCAGAGAGCACAACCACGGCTTTGCCGAAGCGCACGACGGTCTCCTGGCGCAGCCAGTCGGGCCGCCGATCAGGCCGCAGTGCCAGTTCGTGCAGCTCCTTGGCCTCGTCGCCGGCCGGGTAGGGCTTGACGGTCAGCGTGACGTTGCCCTTCTTGCCGGGCTTGGGGAACTGGGTGCGGTAGGCCTCCTTGGCTTCCTGCACGGTCTTGAAGATGCGGCCCCGGTAGCGCACCACGGCGCCGCTGTTCACCATCAGCTCGCCCCCGATGGAGACGAACCAGTTCTGCTCCGCCACGTAGACGGTGGGCTTACCGGCGCGGTCCTTGTATTGCCACCATTTATCGGGCATTCCCAGTTGCTTGTCGACCGCCACCTCGGGGATCAGGTCCGCCGCGTCGCCGATCCCTGCCGGCTGGCGGACAGGCGCAGCGGTGTGGGGTACCTGCGCCGCAAGGCATGCCGATAGCAGTGCGAGGGTGAGCGGCGCCACAGCCCGGACGCACGCCTGGATCACGCCAAGACGATGGCGGTAGAATCTGCTGCATCGAACGACCATGGTTGTCATCTCCAACTGCAGCATGGGCGCACCCATGCGCGGACCCAAGACAGACAGTGACCGTCACGGCCTGTGTGAAGCCTACGGCATCTCCGAGTTCGGCGCAAGGTACCTTCGTACTTGGCGCCTCCGGGCTCACCCGAGCTCGGGCTCGTCACCGCCTGCACAGGCTGCGGTATACGAAGGTGGATCATGCTGTGCATGCAGGGCGGCGAGGTCTGCGCGCCGAACCTACGATGCGGACCGGACGCGACGCCCGCAGGACCGAGGGGCGATGCGCTGGAGGAGTGCGCCGATGGCCGTTAAGCCGTCGCGGCAGCGCGACCGAGCAATGACATGCAGGAAGCTCATTGCCGCGGTGCTCGGTCTGCTGTGCATGACCAGGGAGGGTGCGATGGCGGGAACGGGCTTGGGACCCAGGCTACTGCCGGAGCCAAGGGAACTGACGAGGCGGGCGGGCATCTTCGTCACTGAAGAGAGGAGCGTGCGACTGCGGATGCCGGTGGGACCGGAGTACGCCGCCGCGCGTGAGGTGGCGAGGCACGCCTTGCGTCTCGCCGGCGCAGCCTCCATCAGCGTCTCCAGGGCACGCGACGGCCTCTTAACGATCGATGCCGGGGCCGAGATGCCGCCACTACCGACCGATGGAATCGCTTCCGAAGCCTATGTGCTGGCAATAGGCCGGCAGGGCATCTCGGCGCGCGGCGCCACACCGGCGGCCCTCATGTATGCTGCGCAGACGCTACTGCAGATCTGTCGCGCATCGGCGGAAGGGCGGGCCATTCCATGCCTCGCGGTGCGCGACTCGCCGGAGTTCGCCGTACGCGGCATCTACATCGAGGGTGGCCAGGAGCGCTTCGGCCGGATCGTTCAGCCGGATTACCTGCGCGAGCAGATTCGCAGGCTGGCCTCGCTGAAGATGAACACGCTGGTGGTAGAGGCCTACAACCTCTTCCCGTTCGCCTCGTTCCCGCAGTGCGCCGACGCCGGCTCGCTGACCGAGGCGCAGTGCCGGGAGGTCTTCGCCGAGGCCAAGCGCTACCACGTGACCCTCGTGCCCTCCATCCAGACGCTGGCGCAGGCTTACGAACTGGTCTGGACCAATGACGCCGGGAAGCCCTACCGCGAGGCCACGGCGCCGGGCCTCATCTGCCCGTCCGAGCCCAGCGTCACCCCGTTCATCAAGGGCCTCTACCGCGACCTGCTCACCCGGTTCGACGACGCGCCGCTCATCGGCATCGGATGCAGCGAGATCGACATGCAATGGCAGTCGCGCTACTGCCCGAAGTGCAAGGCGAGGATCGATGCCGGCGAGACCGTGCGAGACCTGCTGCTCGGACACGCCGAGAAGTGCATCAAGGCGGTCGAGGAAGTGGCCGCCGAGCTGCACCGGCCGGTGCGCCCGCTCATGTGGGCTGACGAGTTCTATATGTACGGCCCCGGACACGACTGGGTAGGCATCGAGCGCATGCCGAAGAGCGTGGTCATGGGCTTCTGGAAGTACTGGCCCGACTACTCGGGCATCGCGGGACTGATGGAGCGCGGCTACGACGTGCTGGGCATTTCGGCCATGTACAACCACTGCTTCTACCTGGCGGACCTCACGCCGGAGTTCCCGAAGAAGTCGTGGCCTCCCATGGAGCAGACCGGTCTCGTGAACATCGCCGGGATGGTGCAGGATGCCGCCGCCGCTCAGAAGTCGCGCCCGGCCAGCCACTTCCTCGGCGTCGCCACGGCCTCCTTCTCCAAGCACCGGCTACGCGCCTTCGACTCGATCTGGATTGGCTTCGCGCTCAACGCACAGATGCTCTGGAGCAAGCCCGAGCGCCCGCTCGACGAGTACCGCGATGAGTTCCTGGTGACGGCGGCGCGCCACCTGCACGACGCACGCACCGATACGGCCACGCTCGCATTGGCCGACGCCTACGCCCGGCTCAACGCCTGCAAGGCGCTGCTGGAGACATCCAACCAGACCCTCCACGACGTGGTCGGCGTCGTGGACACCCAGGAACCGGGCTACATCGGCAATACCGTACACGGCGCGTGGCGCCGGTGCGGCGAGTTGCTGGACGCCGACCTCACGGCAGGCCCGGAACTGCAGCGCGCACACCGGTACGCGACGGTCGTCGTCCAGGAGGTCCGCACGCTCCTGCCGATCCTCGACGCGCAGCGCTCGCGCGTGGGCGACCAGGTGGAACTAGAGAACCTGCGCATCGCGGCCGAGAAGATCAGCCTCCACGCACAGCGCCAGAAGTTGCTCATCGTGTCACGCGAGGCATTGGCCCGGGCAGAGGCGTCGGACGGAAAGGGCGGCAAGGGCGGCAGGCGGGAGTTGTCGATACTGGCCCAGCACTGGTACACCCACGTCAGTCGAGTGGGCGACATGCGCGCGCGCCTGGCCTACCTCAGCACGCAGGGAGATCCCCTGGGCTTCGGGTCGGTCCTGGCCGACGCGAAGGCCATTGCCGAACACATTGACCGCGTGTCCCGCCGCGGCCCGTACGGGCCCCAGCGCAGTAGCGCGGAGACGTTCATCGACGAGGCCTTCTCCGATCTGGACCCGGCTGTGTGGGAGGTGCTGGGCGAACCCGAGTTGCGGGACGGAGGCATGGAGACCCGCGCCCCGGGAGGCTGGGGGAAGCTCTCGGGAGTGCTGACGAGGCGGACCTTCACCCTCGACGTCCGCAAGCCGGTGACGGTTGAGTTCGATATCACGCCCCGGCGCATCGGCGTCGACAGCCAGTTGTTTGCGGGGGCGGACAAGCCGACGGACATCTCGTTCAAATTCGCCATGTCCTGCTCCGGCGGGCGTTTTTCGGTCCACACGCAGTCAGCCCGGGCGCTGAAGGGCGCATGGACCGACGCCGACCCCGGCTGGAAGCAGCGATGCGTGAGCCCTGAGGTGAAGCCGGGGCAGCGCTACCACGTCCGCGCGGAGATCAGGCGGAACAGCTGGCGCGTCGTTATGCGGGCGCCCGGCGATAGCGCCTGGGATATGCCCTTCTGGGATACGAAGGTGGTCCCGATGGACGCCGTCGCCGCCACGCGCCTTGTCTTTGCCGACGTGGAGCCCAACGGGAGTACCGGCTCCACGCGCTGGGAGGCGCTCAAGGTCACCGGGCCCTAGCCCGACTTCCCCGAAGACGAAGGACTCCGCATCCGCAAGCGGGAATTGGGTATACCGACGGAGGACGGCCATGACACGAAGGGAGATGCTTGCCATGTCGGTAGCGGCGGCAGGGGGGTTCGAGCCGGGTGAGGCGCCGAGGGGGCTACCGGAGGCGACGTCGGTGAAGCTGCCCCGATGGCGGGGGTTCAACCTCCTCGAGAAGTTCATGGTACACAACAACCAGCGCTTTGTGGAGCAGGACTTCGCCTGGATCGCCGAGTGGGGCATGAACTTCGCCCGGCTACCCATGGACTACCGCTGCTGGATCGACGGCGACTGGACCCGGCTGCGCGAGGAGACGCTGAAGGAGATCGACGAGGCGGTGGCCTTCGGGAAGAAGCACGGCGTCCACATCAACATGAACTTCCACCGCGCGCCGGGCTACACCGTGGCATCGCCCGCCGAGGCTAAGCCGATCTGGACGGACGACGAGGCGCTGGCCGTCTGCTGCACGCACTGGGCCGCCTTCGCCAGACGATACAAGGGCATCCCGAACCGCGAGATGAGCTTCAACCTCTTCAACGAGCCGGCCATCCTGGCGCCCAACCTCCACAAGCGCGTGGTCGAGCGGGTGGCCGCGGCGATCTGGGAGCAGGACCCCGGCAGGCTTATCATCTGCGACGGGCGCGTCTGGGGCAACACGCCGCCGACCGAGCTGGTCGGCCTCGGCGTCGCGGCTGCCACCCGGGGGTACCAGCCCATGCCCATCAGCCACTGGAAGGCGAACTGGGTCGAGGGTTCCGAGAAGTGGGCCGAGCCCTCCTATCCCCTTGCCGAGGGCGGCTTCACCTGGGACAAGGCGGGCCTCTTCCAGCGTAACGTCAAGCCCTGGCTGGACCTGCAGCGCAAGGGCGTCGGCATCATGGTGGGCGAGTTCGGCGCCCACAACCGCACCCCGCATCCCGTGGTCCTCGGCTGGCTACGCGACAGCCTCGCCAACTGGAAGGAGGCCGGCTGGGGATGGGCCATGTGGAACCTGCGCGGCTCGTTCGGCCCTGTCGACAGCGGCCGCGATGACGTCGCCTATGAGGAGTGGCGCGGCCACAAGCTGGACCGAGCCATGCTAGACCTGCTTCGGGCGTCCTAGCCTCGCTTCCGCAGTTTGATCGCCGCCCGATTTTGCAGTGATCTCAGAGCGCCCTTGCCGGAGCCCGTTGCCGTGCGTGGCCGACGCCTGGAATGCGATGTAGTGTAGACACGCCGGCCTCTGGGGATTGGCCATAC
>CAISJD010000044.1 GCA_903885605.1 uncultured Chthonomonas sp.
CGCCGGGATGGACCAGGTGACCGCCGCCCAGCCGTCGGCGGCGACGTCGGCCGTGCCCACGGGCGTGCCGTTGACGCTGAACGTGATGGGCTTGCCGAGTTGGATGACGTAGTCCGGCAGGCTGCGCACATAGGCCTTGAGCGGGTGGTTCGTGCCCGCCTTGCCGCTTCGGATGTAGGGCCAGATGTAGAGGTCGCCCTTGTTCACCGTGAGCTTGCCCGTGTTTGCCGAGGCGTTGTAGCCGCCGTCGCCGGCGAACTCGCCGCGGACCACCCGCACGCCGGCTCCCGCGCCCTCGGGCACCGTGTACCCGTACTGCACGTAGCCCGACGCGTTGGTGTTGGCCGTGCCGAGCGCCGTGCCGTCGACCTTCACCGTGATCGGCTTGGCCGCCACGATCGTGTTGTTCAGCAGGTAGAGGTAGACCTTGAGGACGGTGTACTGCTTGATCTTCTGCGTCCGGTCGACGACGTAGACCTTGGTCGAGGTGGTCGTGGCCGTCAGCGTGGCGGTGGTGCTGGAGGGCTCATACGACGCGTCGCCGGCGAAGCTGACGCCGATGGTCCTCGAGGCCGGGCCCGCATCAATCACCCAGTTGAGCACGGCCTCGCCGGCCGCCGAGGTGCTGCCGGAGCCGACCGCGACGCCGTCGACCTTGAAGTCCAGCGTGCGGCCCGAGACCCAGGCGTTGTCGCTCGTGCGCTTGAGGTAGCCCTTGAGGGCGACGGTGGTGGTGATGATGCCGCTGCGGGCCGGCGCGTAGATGGAGGTCGGGACCTTGGCCTGGACCCCCAGCATGGCGAAGCTGAAGCGGCGCCCCGCCTTCACGGCGCTGACCCCTGCCGGCCCCGGCACGGGCACCGGAGCGAACCGATGCTCGGTGGCCCCGTCGCCGATGGCCCTGTAGCTCCCCTGCCCCCAGGCCACCACCGTGGCGTCGGACTTCAGCGCGAGGTTGTGGTAGCCGCCGGAGGAGATGCTGGCGATGCCTGAGAGCGTGGTGATGGGCGCCGGCGTGTAGCAGTCGCCGGCCACGCCGACGCCGAGTTGCCCGTAGAAGTTCCAGCCCCAGGACCAGACGCTGCCGTCATTCTTGCGGGCCAGGGCGTGGCGGGCGCCGGAGGAGACCTCCTTCACGTCGGTCAGGTTCAGCACCTTCTGGGCGAGCATGTGGGCGTCCTGGTCCGACGTGCCCTGTCCGAGCTGGCCCATGAGGTTGCATCCCCAGGAAGAGACGCTGCCGTCGGCGTGGATGGCGTAGGCCTGATAGTCGCCGCAGGCGATGCCGACGGCGTCCGAGATGCCCTGCACGTAGATCGGGTACGGGCAGTCGAGGTCCGTGCCGTCGCCCAGCGTGCCCCAGTAGTTGTCGCCCCAGGAGCCGATGGTGCCGTCGGACATGAGGGCCATGCTGAACCAGTAGCCCGCCGCGATGGCGGTCACGTCGGAGATGCCGTAGGCCTGCACGGGCACGGCGCTGTCGACCTCGGTGTTGTCCCCCAGGGCGCCGCAGTAGTTGGTGCCCCAGGCCCAGACCGTGCCGTCGGTCTTCAGGGCGAGGGCGTGCTCGCTGCCGCAGGCGATGGCCTTGACGTTGGTGAGGCCGACGACCTGGACCGGCGTGGGGCTGTCGGTCATGGTTCCGTCGCCCAGCTGGCCGTAGGCGTTGTCGCCCCAGGACCAGACGGTGCCGTCCTCCTTGAGCGCCAGAGTGAAGAACTGGCCCGCGGCGACGGCCTTGATGCCGGTGAGGCCGGCCACGGACTGCACGGGCGACGCGCGGTCGGTGAGCGTGCCGTCTCCCAGTTGCCCGTTGTTGTTGAAGCCCCACGCCCAGAGGGTGACGTCGGCGGAGGCCGGGGCGGACGAGAAGCCGAAGGCGAGAAAGACGGCGATGGCGAGGCGCGAAAGCCATCTGCGAAGGCTCATTGCGGTTCACTCCCTGGCAGTGGCGCAAGGACGCGACGGCAAGCGTCGCCGCTGCTCACGTCTCAGACGCCGCCGGCCCCGCCGCTGTTCCGCGGCGCCTGCGGCGCTGATGGGGTGAGGGGGTGAACGGGTGAGGGGGTGAGGGGGTCCGTGTTGGTCCGTGTGCGTCCGTGTGCGTCCGTGTTGGTCCGTGTTGGCGAAGGAGCGCCCCCTTTGGCCGAAGCCGCCGGGGGCGCTGGTGCGTCTGAGGTTGGTGCGTCGGGCTACGGCGCGACGGTCAGGGTGCCTGAGCCGTTGCCCGCGTTGTAGTCCGTGTCCGCGGTGAAGGTCACCGTGAACGGGAACGAGCCCGCCGTTGCCGGGGTGACCGTGATGGCCGCCCTGCCGTTGGCGCCGGTGGTGGCGCTGGTGTCGGTACCGGTGCCGGCGCAGACGAAGCGGACCGACTTGCCGCTGATGGGCGTGAGGGTGCCGTCCTTCTGGTACCAGTAGAAGTAGGCGAACAACTGGCCCGGCACGCCCACCTTGCCCGTGCGGCTGAGGGTGTAGAGGTAGATGTTGCGCTTGGCCGTTGCGGTGAGGGTGCCCGTGCCGGTGCAGGCGGCGGCGCCCGCATCGCCGGCAAAGCGGGCGTTGATGGTGTAGTTGCCTGCGGTGGCAGGGGTGGTGACGGCCAGGACTGCCCTGCCCACTGCGTCGGTGAGGGCCGATGCCGGGGTCCAGGATCCGCCATTGAACTGGAACTCCACCTGCTTGCCGATCAGGGGCGCGCCCAGGGTGGTGGCACTGCTGGTTGCGGAGAGGTACGCGGCCAGGTACACGCCGTCGCCCACGCCCGGCGAGGCGCCGGGCACCACCAGCGTGGTGGCGGCAATGGCCGTGGTGGTGAGGGTAGCGTTGCCCGTGGAGCCCTCGATCGCGCCGCCGCCGGCGAACCGGCAGGCCACGGTGTGTGAGCCTGTGGCGGGAGCCGTGATGGTGAGGGTTCCGTAGCCGGCGGTCGAGGTGAGCACCTCGGCAGGCGTCCAGGCGCCGCTGTCGATCTGGAACTCGAGCCGCTGTCCGGCATAGGCGCTGCCGGACTTGGTGAGCTTCGCCCGGAGCGTGGCGCGCGCGCCGGCGGTGGCGCTCAGGTTGTCCACGGCCAGGGCCGACGGCTCGCCGCCGAGGTTGAGCTTCATGAGGTAGCCGTCGCCGAGCCCTGCGTTCGTGGGCTGGACGACGCCCGGGGTAGTGGGCGCACCACTGCCCAGGTCCCCGGACAGGATGAGGCTACCGTCCGGCGCGACGGTGACGTGACGCAGCTGCTCCCATGACCGACTGGTTCCGCCGATGTAGCTGCTGTAGGTCATGGCCGAGCCGCTGGGGTTCAGAACGGTCACGAAGCCGGTGGGTTGCCCACCGTTGGCGGGCACGGTCGCCTGCAGAGCATCGGGCGTGGTGGGGTAGTCTACGGCTCCGGTACAGCCAACCACGCAGGCCGAGCCCGAAGCCGTAACCGCTACGGACAGGGGGTTGTTGTCGTGGTAGGACTGGCCCACGGTGGCGCCGCCCATATAGGTGCAGTAGGTGAGCGTCGCGCTGCCCTTCACGAGTTTGGCCAGGAAGCCGGCGACGGCGTTTGGCCGGGTAGTCATATGGGCGCCCGGCGTGACCGGGAAGTCCGCGGAGCCCGTCTTGCCGGAGACGTAGATGGCATCGTCCGGGCCCAGGGCGCAGGCGGGTTTGTTCTCATCACCGGAGCCACCCAGGAAGGTGCTGTAGGCGAGAGCGTTGCCCTGGTTGCTCAGGACGGCGACGAAGACATCGTTCCCTCCGTTCGCGGAGCTGTCACAGGCGTCGGCGGTCGTCGGGAAGTTACTTGAGCCGGTGAGCCCGGCCACGACAGCCTCGCCCGCAGTGTTGACGGCAACGCTCCTTGCATAGTCGGAGCCGTTGCCGCCCAGCATGGTGCCCCAGAGCCGTTGGCCTGCGCTGTTCAGCCGCACGACGTAGCCGTCGTCGATACCTTTGTTGATGGTCTGGTAGGCGCCGGCCGATGCCAGGCCGCCGATGCGCATGTAGCCAACCACGGTGGCGTTATCGGAGGCGTCCACCGTGATGGCCGCAGCGGAATCATAGTCGAAGGCACCGTAGAAGGTGCTGTAGCGGAGGCTGCTCCCGTCGCCGGCCAGCGCCACAATGAAGCTGTCGTCGTAGGAAGTCGTGGAGGCGCGTGTGGTCTGGAACGCGCCCGGTGTGGTTGGGAAGTCGGCGCTGTACGTGGAACCGCAGAGGTACGGCCTGCCGGTCGTGTCCAACGCCAGGCCCATCGCCGTGTCGGTCCCCGAGCCGCCCAGGTAGGTGCAGTAGACCAGCGCGGTAGCGTCGGCATTCAGCTTGGCGACGAAGGAGTCTTCGCCGCCGGCCTTGGCCGGCATAAAGACGCCGGCGGTTGTGGGAAAACTCGCTGACACCGCTACCCCAGCCGTCGTCACGGTACCGTCACCTGCTACTGCTGCGCAGGTGATCTTGTCGGAAGCATCGCCGCCCAGGAAGGTGGCGTAGGCGACGGAGGGGTCGACCACCAGCGGGCGCGAGGCGTCGTAGCGGGCGATCTGGAAGGCCACCTGGTTGCGCTCCAGCGTGAAGGCGCAGGCGACCTGGGTGCGCTTGCCGTCGACCATCTGGTAGGCGTAGGGCTTGTTCAGCGTCACATCGCCGCAGGCCGTGGAGGCGATGAGCCGGCCGCCCGCGGTCCGCAGCGACTTCGCGCCGGAGACGGCCATGCGGATCTTACCGGGGTCGGAGCCGGGCTTAACGACGAAGTCATACTCCAGCGTGCGGCCCTGGCCGGCGCCGTAGTAGACGAGGTCGACGCCGGGGTAGACGCCCGCCAGCTTCACGCGGGAGTAGGTGGGGACGCGGGCGTGCCACTTCTTCGGGTCGTTACCGATGAAGTAGTTGACGATGCCGGCCTGCTTCTCAAGGCCCGAGACGGCGGCCTTGGCGTTGGAGCCGGTGAGCTTCAGGCGCAGGGCCGCGGCCTTGCCGCCCTTCGTCAGGGCGATCACGGCCTCGCGCCGCGTCAGGAAGACCGTGCCGCCGGAGGTGCGGCCCACGAACTGCACCTCTTTGGGGTACTGGCCGGTGTTCTTCTCGAAGGTCAGGGGCAGGCCGGGCGCCTGCGTTTTCGGTGTGCCGGGGGCCGCCAGGGCGGCTACGGCCGACAGGAGGAGCGCCGCCGGAGCGGCCGGCCGAAGAAGGCTCCTCAGGTTGCGCGGCACTGCCGTTGAACTGTGATGCCACATACGATGCGTGGTCCTTTCCGGGTGGTTGACGATCTGCCCATCGGCTGGGCGCCCACAATCCCCCGTCGAAGGGCATTGTACGGACGCCGCGCTACGCTACCGCTACGAACCGGACCGAATCAGGCGCTACGGAGGGGCTATTCCGGCCGATTTGCGGAGGATGTTTGCCCGCCGGGGGTGCTATGCTGTGGATGACCGCGAAGCGGGGTGCGACCGTCGGCCGTTGCGGGGATCGCTGGGAGGACACGGTTGGAGCTGTGCATCTGGCATGTCGGCATGTTCGGCGGGCTCTCGTTGCGCAGGAGCGGTTCGGCAACGCCCATCCATCCCACGCGGCGAACGGCGGCGCTGCTGGCACGCCTCGCATATCCAGGCCGCCGCCGCATCTCGCGCGATGAACTGACCGAGTGGCTCTACCCCGATGTGGGCGCCGACGAGGGCCGGACCCAGTTGCGCCAGGTCCTGGTGCGCCTGCGCCGCCTCCTTGAGCCGGAGGGCGTGGAGCCCGGCAGCGTCCTGGAGAGCGACCGCGAGCAGGTCGGGCTCAACCCCGCGGCGATCAGCACCGATGTCGCCGACTTCGAGGCGGCCCTCGACGCGGCCTCCGGTCTTGAGGACGCGGAGGCGGCCGCGGCGCTGACGCGGGCCGTCTCGGCCTACACGGGCGACCTGCTGCCGAGCCTTGACGGCGAGTGGGTGACCTACGAGCGCCAACGCCTCCGTACCCGTGCCCTGAACGCCCTGCTGGCGCTGGCCGGCCTCTGCGAGGCGGCCGCCGACTATGCCTCCGCGGCCAACCATGCCCGGCGGGCCGTGGCCATCGACCCATTCAGCCAGGGCGCGCATCTGCTCCTCATTCGGAGCGCGGCCCTCATGGGTGACGCCGCCGGCGCGCGCCGGCGCCTGTCCGCCATGGCCAGGCTCTGGCGCGAGGAGTTCGGCTCCGACGCACCCGAGGCGGCGCATGCGGCCGCTGCCGCCCCGTCATCCGGCTCCGAGCCGCCGCCATCGCCGCGCGCACACCGCGGCCGCGTGCCCGTGCCGCTGACGCGCTTCTACGGCAGGGAGGCCGAGGTCGATGAGGTTTGCCGGATGCTGGCGCCGGGCCCGGACCGCGCGCGGCTCCTGACCCTGACCGGTCCCGGAGGCGCCGGCAAGACGCGCTTGGCCGTCGAGGCCGCGGCGGCGCTCATGGGCTCCTATGGCGGCGCGCTCCGGTTCGTGCCGCTGGCCGAGGTGGCAGGTCCGGGCTCCGTGGCTTCGGCGCTGGCGCGGGTCCTGGGCGTGCCGACCAGCGCCGACGAGGCCCTGGCGGCCGCCATCAACGACACCCTCGCCGGCGCGGCGGGCTGCCTGATCCTGCTCGACAACCTGGAGCATGTGGCCGCCGACGGCGCCATGGTGGTGGAGACGCTCCTGTCGCTCTGCCCCGGCCTGGCGGTGCTGGCCACCTCGCGCCGGTCGCTGGGTGTACCGGGCGAGCGGCGGATGGCCGTCGCGCCCCTGGAGGCGCCGCCCCCGGCCGCCCCCGCCGAGTGCATGCTGGAGTACCCCAGCGTCCGCATGCTGGCCGACCGGATCCAGGCGCGGCGGCCGGGCTTCGCCCTGACCGACCAGAACGCACCGGCGGTGGCGGCGCTCTGCGCCCGGCTGGACGGCCTGCCGCTGGCCATCGAGCTGGTCGCGGGCTGGTCCATCACGTATACGCCCGATGAGATGCTGGCCCGGGTGGGCGCCATGCCCGCGCTGCTCTCCAACCCGTCACCGGGCGCGGCGCCTCGTGTCGCCTCGCTCGACGCCACCATGGAATGGAGCCTGCGCCTGCTGGATGATCGGCAGCGGCAGCTCTTCGCCGAGCTCTCGGTCTTCCGCGGCGGCTGGCTCATGGACGCGGCGACGGAGGTCTGCGGCGCCTCGCCGTCCGCCCTGCGGAGCCTGCAGGAGTGCTCGCTGGTCGTGGCAGGCGAGGCCGGCGGGCGAATGCGGTTCGGCATGCTGGAGACGCTGAGGGACTTCGGCGGGCAGCGCCTGTCGCCGGCCGAGGCCGACCGCGTTCGCGGAGGGCACGCCCGATGGTACGCCGCCCTGGCCGAGCGGACTGTGGCCCACGCATCGGACAGGACCGTGGAGGGCTGGCCGACGACGCTGGAGCCCGACCTGGCCAACTGCGGCGCGGCCCTCCAGTGGTGCCTGATGGAGCCCGGCCGATCGACCGAAGACATCGATTCCGGCGTCCGCATGGCCGCGGCGCTCTGGCCCTACTGGGGCGTCATGGGCCAGTTCGGCGAGGCGAGGCGGTGGCTCAGCGCGGCCCACGAGGCGTGCGCCGGTCGCCGAACCGCCGGGCACGCGTGCGTGCTGCAGGGGCTGGGCATCCTCCTCGCCATGGAGCCCGGCAGCGCCGGCGCCCTGGAGTGCGGCGAGGAGAGCCTGGCCATCGCCCGCGAACTGGGCAACGCGGAGGGCGAGGCCAAGGCCCTGGCGTCGCTGGGCAAGATCCACGAGCGGCGCGGCGACATGGCGTCGGCGCGGGGCAGCTTCGAGCAGGCGCTGGCGTCGGCGCGCGCCATCGGCCTGGACGACGTGGCCCTGTCGGTCCTGCTGGGGCTCGCCTTCGTGGCCGAAGCCGAGGGCAGGCCGGACGCCGTCGCGGAGGCCCAACGCCAGGCGCTGTCGCTCACGCGGAAGCTGGGCAACAAGCGCTACGCGGCCCTGCTCCTGCAGGAGCTGGGGTTGCTCGCCTGGCGGATGGGCGACCTGGGCGTCGCCCGGGAGTACCTGGAGGAGAGCCTTGGGCACAGCCGCGATCTGAGCGACCCGTACCGGGAGGCGCGCTGCCTCTGGGGCCTGGGGCATGTGGCGCAGGCTCGCGGCGACGCGGCGCGGGCCGCCGAGCGCTTCCGCGCCATGCTCGACATGGTCCGGGCGCGAGGGCTCCGCGTCCTGCACGCTCCGTGCCTGGAGGGCCTGGCCCATACGGCGGAGGCCCGGGGCGCGCATGGAACCGCGGCGGCGCTGCTCGCCCACGCCGAGAGGCTGCGCGAGGCGCCCGACCTGCCACCGCAGATGCCGGTGGAGATGGAGGGCAACGCGGCGCTGGCGCTCCGCCTTCGGTCGGCGCTGGGCGAAGGGCCCTTCGAGGAGGCCCGCCGGCGCGGCAGGGAGATGGGCACGGAAGAGGCGCTGAGGGGGTGAGGGGGTCCGTGTGCGTCCGTGTTCGTCCGTGCTGGTCCGTGTTGACGGACGAAGCGCCCCCTTTGGCCGAAGCCGCCGGGGGCGCTGGTGCGTCTGAGGTCGGTGCGTCGGGCTACGGCGCGACGGTCAGCGTGCCTGAGCCGCTGCCCGCGTTGTAGTCGGTGTCCGCGGTGAAGGTCACCGTGAACGGGAACGAGCCCGCCGTTGCCGGGGTCACCGCCACGGTGGCCTTGCCGGACGCATCGGTGGTAACCGTGCTGTCCAGCGAAACGCCGGCGCACTGGAACCGGAGGGACTTGCCGCTGACCGGGGTCAGCGTGCCGTTCTTCTGATACCAGTAGAAGGTGGCGATCAGCGTGCCGGACGCGCCCACCTTGCCGGATCGGTTGAGGGTGTAGACATAGACGTTACGCTTGGCGGCGACGGTCAGCTTGGCCGTGCCGGCGGAGGCGGCGTAACCGGCATCGCCCAGGAACCGGGCGTTGATGGTGTACTCGCCCGCCGTGGCCGGAGCCGTGACGGCGAGGGTCGCCTTGCCGACGGCATCGGTGAGGGCCGATGCTGGGGTCCATGCGCCGCCATTGAACTGGAACTCCAGCTGCTTGCCTGCGACGCCGGCCTTGCTCTGCAGCTGCAGGTAGGCCGGCAGGCTGACGCCGTCGCCGGGGCCCGCCGTGCGGTCCTGCACCGATGTGGTGGTAGCCGGGAGCGCCGTGGTGGTCAGCGTGCCGGATCCGGAGCCATCCGGTATGCCGTCAGCCGCCTGGAACCGGCAAGCGATCGCATGCGTGCCCGCGGCCGGAGCCGTGAGGGTCAGCGTGGCATAGCCCGTGGCGCTGGTGAGGATCTCGGAGTTCACCCACGCACCGGCATCGATGCTGAACTGGAGGCGCTTGCCGGCGACGGCGGCGCCCGCCGCGTCGGTAAGGAGGCCTCGGAGGGAGATGCGCGATCCCTCGGTGGCGGCGAGGTCGTCGACGGTGACCGTGGGGGCAGGCGGCGTGAACGTGAACTTCGACACGAACCAGTCGCGGGCGCCGGCGTTCACGGTCTGGTAGGCGCCGGCGGTGATCGGGAATGTCGCGCCGGGGCTCCGGGGACGGATGTCGCCCTTGCCCGCCTTGTCGTCCTCGGGCGGGGGAAGCTTGTCCGTGGTGCCGACGATGTACGCAGCGCCGCCCGCGACCGCGATGGCGGCCGGCCCATCGTCATTGGGTCCGCCGAAGTAGGTGCTGTAGGTCAGGTCCGATCCGGTGGGGTTCAGGACGCAGAGGAAGCCGTCGCTGTTGCCGGGGGCGGTGGACTGGTACGCGTCGCCGGTCACGGGGAAGGGGCGACTGCCTACGGTTCCCACCAGATAGGCGGAGCCGTCGGCTCCCAGGGCGAGGCCGGCAGGCCGGTCGTATCTGGGGCCGACATAGGTGCTGTAGACAAGGGCGGTGCCGCCGGCGTTGAGCTTCGCCACGACGCAGCCCGGCTCGGCACCGGGCGACTGGAAGGCGCCGGGCGTGGTTGGGAAGTCGGCAGATTCGCAGTAGCCCGTCATGACCGCGCAGCCCGCCGAGTCGACGGCGATCGCAACGCCGGCATCGTAGTACGTGCCGCCGAGGTAGGTGAAGTAGACGAGGGCGTTGGCCGCGGCGTTGAACTTGGCCACGAAAGCCGTCTGGTTCCCGGTTCGGGCGCTCTGGAATGCGCCGGGCGTCGCAAGACCCGAGGAGCTCGCGTAACCCGTCGCGTAGACGCAGCCCGCGCTATCCACCGTGATGGCCGTCACCTCGTCGGTGCCCAGGCCACCCAGAAGCGTGCTGTAGACAAGGGCCGAACCCGTGGGATCGAGCCTGGTGACGAACCCCCGCGGATTGGTGGATGGGTGGGCTGTCTGGAACGCGCCCGGAGTGACCGGGAAGTCGTCCGAGATCGTCGTGCCTCCGACATAGGCGCATCCGGCGTTGTCGATGGCCATACCGCCGGTGAGGTCAATATCGGACCCGCCGAGGTAGGTGCAGTAGTGCAGGCTCGCGCCCAGATCATCGAGCTTGGCGACATAGGCGTCCTGGTCGCCGCATTCCTTGTCGAACGCGGCCGGTGTGGTCGGCAGATCCGTGCTGTACGTGGTGCCCACCACATAGGCGCAGCCGACGGCATCGACCTTCACGCTGTCCGCATAGTCATTGTCGGACCCGCCGAAGTAGGTGCAGTAGACCAGGGCCGTACCGTCGGCGTTGAACTTCGCGAGGAAGGTGTCGCGTGTGCCGGGCGTGGGGTCAGGCGTCGTCTTCAGGCTGCCGGCGGTCACCGGCATGTCGGAGCTCTGGGTGGTTCCGTAGACATAGGCGCAACCCGAGGCATCGACGGCGACCCCGTAGCCTCTGTCGTGGCCCGAACCGCCCAGGAAGGTGCTGTAGGTGAGCGTCGGGTCGACGACCAGCGGGCGGCTCGTGTCATAGCGGGCGACCTGGAAGGCGACCGTGCCGCGCTGCAGCGTGAACGAGCAGGCGA
>CAISJD010000045.1 GCA_903885605.1 uncultured Chthonomonas sp.
AAGAGGTCGGACTGCAGGTCCTTGGCCAGCCGGTCCAGCGCGCGGTCCAGTTGCATGCCCAACTCGACGTACCCGATCAGCTTGCCCCGGCTGCTGCATGGCCGCACGTAGCGTAGCGTGACTATGCCGAGAACGCCCGGCTCGACGCCCCACGCGTCCTCCTGCGTGGCCTGGGCGGCCAGTAGTGCCGCTCGGACCACCTTGTCACCGCGCCGTTCCGGGGCGTGCGCCCGCCACAGGGCGACGCCGTCCTGATCGAACAGGGTCAGGTGCGTGATGCCGTACTCGGGCCTCAGTCCTTCGAGGATCGCGCCGGCGTGCGGACCGAGGACAGACACGTCGTGCTCCACCCACGCCGCTACCAGCGTCCGGTCCCGCAGGATGTGGTCGGCATGCGCCCTGAGCAACTGCGTGCGGTTGGCGATGCCACGCGCCCAGACGTCCCGGGCATGCTCGAGGAACCGGTTGACGTCCTCCTGGGCGCCGGCCTGGAAGTGCCCGTAGCGGTCGGCGCCGTAGGCCGTGAGAGCCACCAGGACGGCCGCAAGCGTCGGCGCCACGATCCAGCGCCGGAGTTGGGGCCGGTCGGTCCCCGGTCGAAGGTACCGCCAGACCACCGCCACGCTGAGCAGGAGCAGCGCGACAAGCAGTCCTCCTGCTGCCAGCAACGGCTTCCGCCGCTCGGCCCCCACGCGTGCCACCCAGTCGGTGGACATCACGTCGAGAGCCAAAACCGCGATCACCTCATCGCCGCTCGGCGTCGTGATGGGGGCGTACACAGACACGAAGCTGCCGAACTCATCGGCGTAGGGACCCACAGTGCACGCACGCTGATCGGCGAAGACCCGCGCCAACTCGGGCGGAGGCTTCAGGTACTCATCGCCCGGTATGCTGGACAGGGGATCGCCGGCGGGATAGGTCTCAGGTCCGAAGAAGAAGCGACCGTTCCGCTGCTGGACCATGAAGGCGCCGCGCACCTGCCGCTGGAGCGCCACAGGGGCCAGTGAGGCCCTGACCTGCTCGTCAGCGGGCGTGCCGCGGTCTGCCGCAGTGAAGGAGAGCCTACCGACCAGGCGACGGTTGAGCCCTCCGGCAGTGCTCAGCGCACGCTGGATCAGTCCCTCGCGCATGCTCTGGTCGAGGGCCCTGGCCCGCAGGTCGCCGGC
Source organism: uncultured Chthonomonas sp. (assembly GCA_903885605.1). Taxonomy (GTDB): domain Bacteria; phylum Armatimonadota; class Chthonomonadetes; order Chthonomonadales; family CAJBBX01; genus CAJBBX01. The sequence continues at coordinate 1,167 of CAISJD010000045.1, forward strand.
AAGCCAGGCGACTGCAACGGTGCAGAGGCCCATGGCCACGCCCGCAATCGGGAGCAACCTCTCCGCCCACTGGCCGCGGCCATCCTTGTTAGTAGCCAAGTGCCGTCCTCCCGACGCCAGCACGGCCCGCCTGCGCGACGGGGCACGATCACAGCGCTCCCGTGCCGGCGGTCAGCGGAGCACGGTACGGGCAAGGTGCAAGGCTACAGGCCGGAGAAGGAACAGCCAATGATCTGATGCGCGGCCCATGGATCGCCGCCGCGCACTACTTCGGTAGAGTGTACAACAGAAGCCGGGCGGCCCGCACTCGGAGGCTGCGCCCATGGGCGGAGCCGGGAAGCCCTCAGAGTGCCGCCGGGCCGGGCGCACATCCCGCCCTGCATCAGGAAGCTCTTGAAGTCGCGCAGCAGCTCGTCGCCCAGTCTCGCCCGAGCCACGTTGGTCAGCTTCATCTCGCTCTTGCGCGAAGTAGCGAGCAAGCCAGTCTCGGGCGACTTGTCGGACCAGCCAGACCCGTCCGACATCTCGCAGTCGGCAGCCGCCTCGGATCGGCCCTGGGCGCGTCCGAATCCGCACCCCGTCAGAGCGGCTGCAATACGATTGTTGCATCGGATCGATGCCTGAACAGATGCCGACGAGGTTCTGATCAGGCGTTGGATCACTCTCCTCAACCACACTCGCGCGGCGTGCCCGAAACCGGAAACCGGAAATCGCCGACGGCGGCCGGCGACGGCGCATCGGCGGCGGACGAGGGCAGGAATGCCGGCCCGCCGCGGATAACCTTGTATTGGTGATGTCGGCTCTGACGGGCCGGCGCGGATGGAGGCAGGCCATGCATCTCCCCTGGGATCGGTTGACCGGCAAGCGGGCGCTCGGCGCCCTGGCGCTCTTTGGGGCCTTCGGGCTGACGTGGGCCGCCGTGCGGGGCGCTCCGGAGATGGTGAGCCTGTACGCCCACGCGCCCAATGTGGTCCGCTTCACGGCCCGGCAGGCGCGCTTCGTGCGGCTGGAGGTGCGCCACGCGTCCGGCGGGCAGGCATGCATCGACGAGCTGGAGGTCTACGCCGAGGGCGGCTCGGAGAACCTGGCGCATGCCGTCCACGGCGCGAAGGCTACCGCCTCTTCGTGCCTCCCCGGCTTCGCCATCCACCGCATCCGCAACCTGAACGACGGCCTCTACGGCAACCGCCACAGCTGGATCGCCGCCACGTCGGAGCCCGGCGAGTGGGCCCAGATCGAGCTTGCCGCGCCCGCCGCCGTGGACCGCATCGTCTACTCCCGCGACCGGCAGGGCGAGTACGCCGACCGCGTGGTGGATGACCTGCGCGTGCTCACCTCCATGGACGGCAAGACGTGGGAGGCCGCCGCCGAACTCACCGGCCGCGTGGTCGCCGTGAACACCTCGGCTCCCTCGGTCACCGCACCCTTCGGCCAGCAGCACGCCCGCTACGTGCGCCTCTGCGTGCTCGGCACCTCGGACGGCGCGCCGCCCGCGCTGGATGAGGTGCAGGTCTACGGCAAGGAGCCGGAGCTGGACCTGGCGTCGAAGCCGGCGGGCGGCTCCGTCGCCGTCTCCTCTACGTCGGCGGGGAGCGCGGCCGCGCTGAACGACGGCCGCTTCGGCCCCGACGCAGGCTGGCGGGCGGCGCGCCCCGAGCGGCAGTGGGTGCAGGTGAACCTGCCGGGCCGCGTGGAGGTGAACCGCCTCGTCTTCTCCCGCGACCGCACCGGCTCGCGGCGCGACGGCGCGCCGGCGGTCTACGAGGTCCGCATCTCGCTGGACGGACGCCGCTGGAAGACCGTCGTGCGCTGGGGGCAGCCGCCCGTGGCCTGGCCCGCGCCCGCCCCGAGCATCGCCGGCGGACCGGACAGCGCCCTCCTGAGCGCCTACGTCGGCGAGGAGCTGGCGTCGCTGAAGGCCTACGGGCGCGCCGACTGCGACCCGGGCCTCACCGAGTATGTCCGCGTCTGGCAGTACCCCGAGCACGTCGCCGAGGATATCCTGCCGCTGCCGGAGCTACCGTCGGCGCCCGACCTGGCCGCGCCGGCGCCCGCGGGCGCATGGTCGCGGGCCAGCCGTGGCGTCGTCCGAGCCGCCTTCTACGCGCCCTTCTCGGTCGGTCCCATGATTGAGCAGAGCGTCTGGGCCGGGCGCTCGGGCGCCTCGGTCTACGTGAGCGTGCAGGCCAACCGGATGCTCAGCAGCCACGTCGCGGTGCTGTCGTCCGGCGACTGGTCCGGATGCGGCGTGCTGGCCATGGAGGGGCAGGGGCTTCGCTTCCGCCGCTACGCGTACCGGCCTGACGGAGCCCTGGCCGTCAGCGACGACCAGGCCGTCGAGGGGCGCGTGGACGCCGACGCCGGCGTGGTGACCGCCCGCCTGCCCGCCGGCTGGTTCCCCGGATTGGCGCACACCGGCCTCCGCGTGGGGCTGGGGCTGGGCGGCAAGCATACCTCGCCCGTGGGGAGGCCCGTGATCTTCGAGTGCTCCGACCTGGGCGTGGCGCAGGCCGGCTCGCCGGTGGGCGACATCGTCGCGTACCGCCTATCGCTCGCCACCGGCTCCGCCCCGCGCACCGTCTCGCTCACCGCCCATGGCGCGACGCGAAGCGTGGCGCTGCAGCCCGGCCGCACGGTCGGCATCGCACTGCCGACGCGCCGCGGCCCGCTGGGGCCGGAGGCCGCGGTGACGGTGCAGGACGGCGCCGCGATCTGGCAGGCCCACGCCTTCCGGTACGACGCCGCCGAGCCGGCGCTGGAGCAGCTGGCCGGGCTCGTGGCGCGCCTCGAAGCGCAGGGCGTGAGCGCCGCCGCCGAGCGGGCCGAACTGACCCGCCTGCAGTCCGACCAGTCCGCGCGCCTGGCGGTCTCACCCGACGCACAGACGGAGCGGCAGGCCTTCCTGGCGGCCCGCACCACCAAGCGCAGGGCCTTCATGCGGCTGCCCGAGATGACCGCCGCCCAGCGCATCCTCTGCGTCCGGCGCCACCCCTTCGCGCCGAGCCACAACTACAGCGACCTGCTGGACAACACGGGCGCCCCCGGCGGAAGCCTCGAGGTGGTCGAAATCCCCCGCATCGGCGGACGGCTGGATCCCGAGGCTGCGGCGACGAGGCGCCTCTTCGACGCGGGCCAGGGCGTCATCCGCGACCCCGCGGCCGACTTCGCCGCTCGCACCGTCACCTTCGCCTGGCGCAAGACGCTCTCCGACCCGTTCCACCTGATGAGCGTGGGCGCCGACGGCTCCGGCCTGAAGCAGATCACCGACGGCCCGTTCCATGACTTCTACCCGACGCCCATGCCCGACGGCGACCTCGCCTTCGTCAGCACCCGCTGCCGCGCCCGGTACCTCTGCTGGCGCCCGCAGGCCTATGTCCTCTTCAAGCGGCAGAAGGCGGGCGCTATCGCCCCGCTCTCCTACGCCAACCTCAGCGAGTGGGCGCCCAGCATCATGCAGGACGGCCGCCTGCTCTGGACCCGCTCGGAGTACCAGGACAAGGGCGCCGACTTCAACCACACGCTCTGGTCGATCCGGCCCGACGGCACGGACTGCGACCTGGTCTTCGGCAACAGCATCATCCAGCCCAACGGCTACGTGGGCGGCCGCGAGATGCCCGGCGGCGGCAGCCTCTGCTGCACGCTGATCTCCCACTTCGGCGACCTGAACGGACCTATCGCGCTGATCGACCTCTCCAAGGACAAGTCCGACGCTTCGGCCATCCGCAGCATCACGCCCGAGGTGCCCTGGCCCGGCTCGCCGCCCGGCGAGGAGTGCTTTCGCGATCCCTACCCGATCAGCCGCGACGTGCTCCTCGTCTCCCACGCGCCGGACCGCAAGTTCGGCGTCTACGCCATCGACCGCTTCGGCAATCGGGAGCTACTCTACGCGGACCCGGCCATCTCGGTCATGAGCCCCACGGCCCTCCGGCCGATGCGGCCGCCGGTCAGCCCGGCGACGGTGGCCCGAACCGGCTCCGACGAAGCCGAGCTCTTCGTGGCCGACATCTACAAGGGCCTGGAGCGGAACGTGAAGCGCGGCTCCGTGAAGTGGATCCGCGTGAGCCAGGAGGTCCGAGCCGACCTGGAGCAGATCTCGCCGGGCCGGTACCGCGACGACCACCCGGACTTCACCGACTGGTACGCCACGCCGATTCACCTGGTGAACGGGCCCTACGGCTGGCCCAGCTACGTGGCCAAGGCCTCCTGGGGCCTGGTTCCCGTGGCCCCGGACGGCTCGGCCCGGTTCCGCGTGCCCGGCGGCAAGATGCTCTACTTCTCCGTGCTGGATGCCGGCTTCAACGAGGTCCAGCGCATGAGGAGCATTGTGCAGCTGGCTCCCGGCGAGCGGCGGAGTTGTATCGGATGCCACGAATCGCGCACCAAGTCGCCCTCGCGGGGCGTCCGGCCCACCGGCGTGCGGCTGGCGCAGGTCCAGCGCGCCTCGTGGGAAGGGGCGCCCTTCTCCTACGAGCGCGTGGTGCAGCCGGTGCTGGACAAGCACTGCGTCCGCTGCCACAACAGCGCCTCGGGCGACGGCCTCGACCTGACCGGCTCCCTGGCCGAGGACCGCGTGCCCGAGTCGTACCGGACCATCATCTCGCAGGGCCTCGTCCACTATCACGACTGGAGCTACAACCCCGGCGGCAACGAGAAGGCGGCCCCCCTCACCTTCGGATCGGTGCGCAGCAAGCTCGTTAAGCTGGTCGACTCAGGCCACCAGGGCGTCCGCCTGAGCCGCGACGAAACGCTGCGGCTGAAGGCGTGGATCGACCTGAACTGCCCCCTCTGGCCCGACTACATCCACCGGCCGGAGCGTCCCATCTCGGGCCGGGTGGCGGGCCGCTAGCCCGGCACGGGCCCGAGACCCGTGGAGTATACTAACCCTTCATTCAAATGGAGCACCGGCGGCGTTCGACGGTCCCTGGAGGTGGCGGATTGGATAAGCTGATCGTCGGCGGCGGCAGCCGGCTGGAGGGCGTTGTGACCGCGGGCGGAAGCAAGAACGCGGCGCTGGCGCTCATGGCGGGAGCTGTACTGGCCGACGGCGTCGTGACGCTGCACAACGTGCCGCGCATCGGCGACATCAAGACGATGGTGGAGTTGCTGAACGGCCTGGGCGCCGTAACGCGCTGGACGGACGACCACACGGTCACCATCGACGCATCAGAAGTGCATAACCTGGAGGCGCCCTACGAACTGGTGCGCAAGATGCGGGCCTCCTTCTGCGTGCTGGGCCCGCTACTGGCGCGTTTCGGCTTTGCCCGCGTGCCCGTGCCGGGCGGATGCGACATCGGCGCCAGGCCCGTCAACTTTCACGTGGAAGGCCTCCGCAAGCTGGGCGCGGACCTCCACGTGGAGCACGGCGTCTACTCCGCCGAGTGCGACAAGCTTATCGGCGCACCCATCTACCTGGACTTTCCCAGCGCGGGAGCCACCCAGCACCTGATGACCGCCGCCGTGCTGGCACAGGGCGTCACCGTCATCGAGAACTGCGCCACCGAACCCGAGGTCGCCGCGCTGGCGGCGTTCCTGGTCTCGCTGGGCGCCAAGGTGGAGGGCGCGGGAACGACCACCCTCACCATTGAGGGCGTGGAGCGGCTGGGCGGCGGCGAGTGCGAGGTGATCCCTGACCGGCTTGAGGCCGGCACCATGGCCATCGGCGCCGCCATCACCAACGGCGACGTGCTCATCGAGCGGGCCAGGCCCGACCAGATGCGCGCCACCATCACCAAGCTTCGAGAGGCGGGCGTGGAAGTGACCGTCGAGGGGACCTCCATCCGCGTGGCGAGCAAGGGCCGTCCCAAGGCCATCGAGATCAAGACCAACCCGCACCCGGGCTTCCCGACTGACATGCAACAGCTCTTCGCGGCGCTCCTCTGCACGGCCGACGGTACCTCCGTCATCACCGAGAACATCTATGAGAGCCGCTTCCGTTACGTCAACGAGCTGAACCGCATGGGCGGCGACATACGGGTGGGCGGACGTTCGGCCGTCATCACCGGAGTGCCCATGCTCACCAGCGCACCGGTCACCGCCACCGACCTCCGCGCCGGCGCCGCACTCATCTGCGCCGCGCTTGCGGCCGACGGCGAGACGGAGCTCTCCGGCCTGGAGCACATCGACCGCGGCTATGAAGATATCGTCGGTAAGTTCACGGGCCTGGGCGCCCGGATACGGCGCGAGCCCGAGCCCGACTAGCGGCTCAGCGCCACATGCAGACGGCTCCCGCTGGAGCGTCCTGAAAGGTCATTTGGATCTGTGTTCTCACTCATTCCAGAACTAGGCATCGACCTGGGGACGGCGAATATCCTCGTCTACCAGCGCGGCCGGGGCATCGTACTCCGCGAGCCATCGGTGGTCGCCATAAACCAGACCACCAAGAAGGTGCTGGCCGTCGGTGAGGAGGCGCGCCTCATGCTGGGCCGCACCCCCGGCAACATCGTGGCCATCCGCCCCATGAGCGAAGGCGTCATCGCGGACTACACCACGACCACGCGTATGCTGGAGCACCTGATCCGCAAGGTGGTTGGGCGCAAGCGCCTCTTCAAGCCCCGCGTGCTGGTCTGCGTGCCCTCGGGCGTCACTGACGTGGAGCGGCGCGCCGTGAAGCAGGCCGCCAAGGAGGCCGGCGCCGGCGAGGCCTACACCATCGAAGAGCCCATGGCGGCCGCCATCGGCGCGGGACTGCCCATCGCCAGCCCGGGCGGCAACATGGTCGTCGACATCGGCGGCGGCACCAGCGACATCGCGGTCATCTCGCTGGACGGCATCGTCATCTCCCAGAGCTTGCGCGTGGGCGGCAACCGCATGGACGAGGTCATCATCCGGCACATCCGCGCCAACCACAACCTCTGGGTGGGCGACCGGTCCGCCGAAGAGATCAAGATGAAGATCGGCTCGGCCTACCCGATGGACGAGGAGATGACCATGCCCGTCCGCGGCCGCGACCTGGTGGCCGGCCTTCCCCGAACCGTCACTGTGGCGTCGGAGGAGATCCGCGAGGCCCTCTCCGAGCCCGTGACGCAGATCGTCGAGAAGGTCCGCGCCGTGCTGGAGCAGACACCGCCCGAGCTTTCGGCCGATATCATCGAGCGCGGCGTCTGGCTCACCGGCGGCGGCGCCCTCCTGCGCGGGCTGGACAAACTCCTGTCGGCCGCCACCGACATCCCCGTCTACGTCGCTGAAGATCCCCTCTCCTGCGTGGCGACCGGCACCGGCCGCGCCCTCGAGGAGCTGGAGGCCATCCGGCAGAGCGACGCCCGGCAGGTGGTGGTGGGATGACGGCCGCACGGCGGGCGCTTGTCCTCCTGGCGGCCCTGGCCCCGCTACCGGCCGCCGCGCAGCGCGACGTGCCCGCCGGCCACTGGGCGGCCGAGCCCGTCGCGGCCATGGTGCGCCTGGGCGTCATGCCCCTCACGGGCGGCAGGTTCAACGGCTCCGCCAGGGTGACCCGTGCGCAGATGGTGGGCATCGTCTCCCGCATGGCGCGTTCGCTGGAGGCCGGCAAGTGGGCCGGAGAGCGGCCGCAATCGCCCTCCACGGGCAAAGTCGACAAGGGCCCGCTCAAAGGGCCCGTCACCCGGTACGACCTGGCCGCCGCCGCCTACCGCATCGGCGTCTTCACGGCGCGTGCGCTGCCCGCCTTCAGCGGCAAGGCCACCAGTGTCTCCGAGGCCCTCGTCCGCGCCGCCATGCCGGCCAAGCCCGCCGCAGGTCCGCTCCGCACCGAACTCGCCTTCCTGGTGGCGAACCGCTTCGTGCACAAGGGCTCGCCGCTCCTGAAGGCCGATGCCCAGCCACTGACCGGCCTCGAGGCCTCCCGCGCCTTCGCCGAGATGATCGGCGGCCTCAACGCGCGCCGCACCGATGAGCCCGAGAAGCGCATCCAGCTCGAGCGGCCGGGCGGCGACGCGCACACCCACGAACAGGACAGACCCAAGCCGTAGCCGTGGCCCAGCAGGGCAAGCGCGTTTCGCAGGGGAGGAGAGTGCCGGCCATGGGTCCGAAGGCGCCGCGTACGGCTTCGCCGCTTCGTGCGATCCTGGTCGGCGCGGCCCTGCTGCCGGTCAACGCGTGGTGGCTCGTGCGCGTCGAGATGGCCTCCTCCGGCAGCGCCCGGGGCACCACGGCCAACGGCCCGTACCCCTCCAGCCTCTCGCTCTTCGCCAACGTCATCTGCGCGCTCGCCCTCCTTACCTTCGCCAACGCCGCGGTCAAGCGCTTCCGGCCGCGCTGGGCGCTGGCGCAGGCCGAACTGCTCATCATCTACGTGATGCTGACGATCGGCACCTGCCTGACGAGCATCGACTTCCTCGACGTGCTCGTTCCCATGCTGGGTCACGCGGCGCGCTACGCCACGCCCGCCAACAACTGGGACAGCCTCTTCGTCTCCTCTATGCCGCGCTGGCTCCGCGTGGCCGATCCCGCCGCCGTGAAGGGCTGGTACGAGGGCTCGTCGGACCCATGGAGCTGGGCGATCCTGCGGGCATGGCTGCCTGCGCTGGCCATCTGGGGAGCCGTGGCCTTCGCCCTGCTCGGCGTGATGCTCTGCCTCAACACACTCCTGCGGGTGCAGTGGACCCAGAGCGAGCGGCTCAGCTACCCGGTCATCGAGCTGCCCATGGAGATGACCGACGAGCGGACGCCCTTCTACCGCAGGCCGGCCATGTGGGCGGGCTTCGCCGTGGCCGGCGGGATCAGCCTCCTCAACGGCTGGTCGGTCCTGGCGCCCGGCGTGCCGTCGGTGCCCATCAAGGCCGTCGACATCGCGCCCTGGTTCCCCAACCCGCCCTGGAACGCCATGGGATGGACGCCGCTGGCCTTCTACCCCTTCGCCATCGGACTGGGCTTCCTGCTGCCGGCCGATATGCTCTTCTCCAGCTGGTTCTTCGCGCTGGCCTGGCGCGGCGAGAGGGTGCTCAGCGCCTTCTACGGACTGCAGCAGACGCGGCCGAACTTCCCGTACGTGAACGAGCAGTCCTTCGGCGCCTACATGGCCGTGGCCGTGCTGGCCCTCTGGGGCGCGCGGAAGCACCTGGCGACGATGGCGCTGGCGGCGTGGCATGGGCGGCGCGGCGAGGACGACCCCATGAGCCCCCGCGCCGCGCTTGCCGGAGCCGCGCTGGGCTTCGGCGCGCTCTGGGCCTTCTTCGCGGTCGCCGGGCTGCCCTTCTGGCTGGCGCCCGTGGCGCTGCTGATCTACATCGCCATCGCCGTGGCCTGCACGCGCATGAGGGCCGAGCTGGGACCGCCGGCCCACGACCTGCACAACGGCGGGCCCGACGCGATCCTTACGGCCTGCCTCGGCACGCGGATGTTCTCGCCGCAGGCCATGGCCGCGCTCACCTGGTTCTACTGGTTCAACCGCGCCTACCGCAGCATCGCCATGCCGTACCAGATGGAGGCGTTCAAGATGGCCGAGCGGCGCGGGGTGGCCATGCGCTGGATGGCCGCCGCCCTGGTGGTGGCCGCCGTCGTGGGGATCGCCTCGGGCCTGGCCATGCTCTACGCCATGCCCTTCCGGCTGGGCGCCGAGGCGCGCATGGCTTCGCATGTGACCTACTTCGGCTGGGAGGCCCATAACCGGCTGGCGGGATGGGTGGCGAGCCCGCGTGACACGGACGTACCGGCCGTTGGAGCCATCGGCGTGGGCGCGCTCCTCACGCTCTTGCTTCAGGCGGGCCGTATGCGCTTCGGCTGGTGGCCCTTCCACCCGCTGGGCTTCGCCATCAGCGGCAGCTTCTCCATGAGCACGCTCTGGCTTCCCATGGCCATCGCCTGGGTCTGCAAGGTGAGCGTCATGCGCTACGGCGGGCTACGGCTCTACCGCAGTGCCATGCCCTTCTTCCTTGGGCTCATGCTGGGCGACTATGCCTTCGGCTGCGCCTGGCCCATGGTGGGCTGGCTGCTCGACGCGAACACCTATAGCTACTACTTCTGAGCCTGCCGGCAGCGCGGAAGCCGCCGGCAGGCCGGGTCCGGGCTACGCGGAGGCCAACTGGGCCTCGCGGGCGGCAGCGCGGGGATGGAGGATGCTGTTCTCCTTGTGGATGTGCAGGTGCAGGTCCTGCTCCAGCTGGGCCAGCGCATCCATGAGGGCGCGGTAGGTGTTGCAGACATCGTCCGGGGTGCTGTAGCCGTCGGTCAGATCGCGCAGGCGGGCCAGCACGGCGCCGGCGTTGTCGTGTTCGTGCTCCATGACGGCGATGGGGTTCGTCACCGAGCCGCAGTGGAGTTGCGGAAGCTCCGCGGAGACCTCCAGCAGGCGGATCATGGGGAAGAGGATGACCTCCTCCTTCTGGAGGTGCCCCTCCAGTTCCAACCGCAACGCCTGGAAGAGCTCGGCCGCCTCGACGACGTTGGGATGCGCCGCACCGTGGGCCGCTGCGGTCTTCGTCGCGAGGGCGCTGATCCGGGGCAGCTCAGACTTCAGGTAGGTGTGGTGCGTGGCCTCGATGTGGGCCATGAGCTGCGCCAGCGACGCCGAAGCCCAGTCGGCCTCATCGGCCCCGCGCGGCGCGGCGTCAACGGCCGCCAGTTGGTCAAGCACGGACTGCAGGTCGGCGCCGGCCTTCAGGCAGGCCTCGCTCAGCGCATCGGCGCCGTTGCAGCAATAGTCGACGCCGCTCTGCTCGAAGACGCGGGCGCGGGCCGGGCGTTCGGTAACCAGATCGCCGACGGTGGCGTCTGCGGTGTTGTTTGCCATGGTGATCATCCTCCCTGGGAGCGCCGCCGGACGGGCCCGGCACTCTCGCGCCCAAATACACGACAAGTATATCCGATTATCGGTCGGAGAGGTTCCCGTTGGTCGCCGATCGCCCCGGAATCGCCGATATGTCGCTCGCCGCGCCGCCATGGGCCATGATGGGTGTGTGGAAAGTCAACCCGCGTAGCGGGAGGCCCCTGTGAGACGACGCACACAACCGACCACGGAACTCACCCAGCGCACCTGCGCCCGTCTGCTTCGGCGGATGGGTAGCCGCCGCGCCGACGTTCGCGCCAAGGCCGCCGAGGAGTTGGCTGCCGCCGGCGGCGCCGCATGGCCCTTGCTGGCCGCGCTGGTTCGCCGGCAGGCCGACAACCGGCTCCTGCTCCTCATGCTTCTCGGCGTGCTGCTGGCTTGCGTGGTGGGCGCCGCGCTGGGAGAGGGCCTGGCCGGGTTCACCGGGCCCGCGCTGTTCGGGTTATCCAGCGCCGCGGCGTCCGTCACCGGCATCGTCGCCGCGGTCGTGCTCGGGATGCTCATCGTCTCGGGCCTCGTCGGACTGGTCTACATCGGCCAGCGCCGGGGAGTGCAGAGGGCGGCGGAAACGGCCGCCATTGCCGGCGGCTCACAGGCGCTGGGCTTCCTGCTGGACAGCGGCGCCACGGGCCTCTGCCTGGCCGCATCCCTGGAGGAGGCCGACCGGGTTGCCTATGGCCGGCTGGACTTCGACCAGCTCCGCTCGCTTCGCGGGCTGCTGGCCGCGTCCGGCGACGGGTCCGTGGTCCGCGCCGCACTGGGCTTCTTCGAGCGCCACGGCGGACCGGAGGACCTGCCCGCCGTCCGGTCGCTGCTCCGGCTGGGCAAGGGCCTCTACGCGCCGCGCCGCGTCGGCTCGGGCGTCAGGGCCGCCGCCGAGCGCGCCATCGAGGCCATGCAGGAGCGCGCCATGGCAAGCGGACGGCACCGCCACCTGCTCCGCGCCGCCGAGGCGCCGGGATCGCCCGCCGAGACCCTGGTGCGCCCCGCGCACTCGGTGGGAGGGGATGCGGAACTGCTGCTCCGGCCTGCGCCGGCGGAGGAGCCGGAGGCAGCCGCCGCCGAGGAGCCGGAGGATGGGGTCGCCGCGCGGCAGGTATAATGCCTCGCCCAAATCCCACTTGCACCGGGGATGCCCTTGCCCACCGAACCGACCACAGCGCACGCGGCCCTGCCCGGGGGCCTGATGATGGAGAGCCGGCTCACCCTGGACTCCATCCTTCGGCGCGCCTCCCGCGTCTACGCCGAGAAGAAGGTCGTCAGCCGAGGCAACGACCTGGCCGTCAGCGCCACGACCTACGCCGAGCTGAGGCCCCGCGTCGCGCGCCTGATGAACGTCCTGCGGAGCCTGGGCGTGAAGCCCGGCGACCGCGTGGCCACCTTCGCGTGGAACCATAGCCGCCACCTGGAGCTCTACTTCGCCGTGCCGTCGATGGGGGCCATCCTCCATACGTTGAACATACGGCTCGCGCCCGGGCAGCTGCGCTTCATCGTGGACCATGCCGAGGATGCCGTCATCCTCTACGACCGCTCCCTGGCCCCGAGCCTGCGCCCCCTGCTCGAGCGGGCCGACCGGCGCGAGGCCTTCGTCTGCATGGACGACGGCGCGCCGGACGTGGAGCCCCTGCCCGGTTCGCTGGATTACGAAGCCCTCATGGCCGCCGCCGATGACACCGAGCGCTTCATCGACGCCGACGAGAACGCCGCCGCCGCCCTCTGCTACACCTCCGGCACCACCGGCGACCCCAAGGGCGTCCTCTACACGCACCGTTCGCTCTACCTCCACAGCGTGGGCATCTGCATGGCCGACAGCCTGGCCATCAGCGAGCGCGAAACCGTGTTGCCCGTGGTGCCGATGTTCCACGCCAACGCCTGGGGCATCCCCTATGCCTGCGCGCTCACCGGCGCCTCGCTGGTGCTGCCCGGCCCGCACGTGGTGGGCAAGCCCCTGGCCGATCTGGTGGAGCGCGAGCGCGTGACCCTCTCCGCCGGGGTGCCCTCCGTCTACACCGTCCTGCACCAGTACCTGCGCCAGCACCCGCACGATATCTCGAGCCTGCGAACGCTGGTCATCGGCGGATCGGCCGCTCCGGCGGCGCTCATCGAGGCCTGGCGGCGCGACTTCGGCGTGCCCGTGGTCCACGCGTGGGGCATGACGGAGCTCTCGCCCGTCGGCACCGTCTGCCGCCTACGCGCCTCCATGCAGGCGCTCGAGCCCGCGGAGCAACTGCCCGTACTGGCGAAGCAGGGGATTCCCGTGCCCATGGTGGAGGCCGACGTGCTGGACGAGACCGGCGCGCCTGCCCCGTGGGATGGCAAGACCACCGGCGAACTGGTGGTGCGCGGGCCGTGGGTGGCGCGCGCCTACTACAAGGATGAGGGCGGCCCCTCGCCGCTGACCGGAGACGGCTGGTTCCGCACCGGCGACGTGGCGCGGATCGACCCGCATGGCTACGTGGAGCTGACCGACCGCAAGAAGGACGTCATCAAGAGCCGCGGCGAGTGGATCAGCAGCGTCGAGATGGAGAACGCCGTCATGGGCATGCCGGGTGTGCTGGAGGCCGCCGTCATCGGCCGCCCGCACCCGCTCCGAGGCGAAGTCGCCGCCGCCTTCGTGGTTCGCCGCCCGGGCACGGAGCCGATCACCGGCGCCGACGTGCGCGACCACCTGGCCGCCGACTTCGCCCGATGGCAGCTCCCGCGCCTGAAGGATATCCACTTTGTGGAGGCCCTGCCCAAGACCGGAACGGGCAAGTTCGACAAGAAGGCGCTCCGCGCCGGGCTTCAGGCATCCTAGTGCCCATCCCGCGAACAGGCCCCGCCGCCACGGCCGGAACCCGCCCAGGATGAAGCTCAAGCGGCTGAACCTGGCGGGCTTCAAGACCTTCGCCGACAAGACGGAGATCGAGTTCGGCGACGGCATGACCGCCGTGGTCGGCCCCAACGGCTGCGGCAAGAGCAACGTGGCCGACGCCCTCCTCTGGGTCATGGGCGAGCAGAACCCGCGCCTGCTTCGTGGAGCCGAGGGCCGCGACGTCATCTTTAGCGGCACCGACAAGCGGCGGCAGCTGGGCATGGCCGAGGTCCGCCTCACGGTGGACAACGAGGACCGCTCGCTGCCCGTGGAGTACAGCGAGGTCACCGTCACCCGGCGGGTCTACCGCTCCGGCGAGTCCTACTTCGCCATCAACAACACGGCCTGCCGCCTGAAGGACATCGTCGAGCTCTTCCTCGACACCGGCGTGGGCAAGGGCGCCTACTCCTTCGTCACCCAGACCGAGATCGACGCCGTCCTCTCGGCCAAGGCCGAGGACCGCCGGGAGCTCTTCGAGGAAGCGGCCGGCATCAAGAAGTACAGGGTGAAGAAGCGCGAGGCCGTGCGCAAGCTGGAGCAGGCCGAGGGCCACCTCACCCGCGTGCGCGACATCATCCACGAGCTGGAGCAGCAGCGCGAACCCCTGCGGCAGCAGGCCGAGCAGGCCCGCCGCTACCTGGAGCTGACGTCGCGGCTGCAGCAGATCGAGATCGACCTGCTCGTGGCTGAGGCACAGAAGGCCGACTACGAGCTCTACGCCGCCTCCCGCGACCGCGAGTTGGCCACCGGCGCCATCGACGCGCTGAGCCAGGAGATCACCGAAGGCGAGACCGAGGCGGACCTCCTCCGCACCGAGCTGGCCGCGGCCGACGCTTCGCTGGAAGAGGCCGCCGCCGAGAGGGCCCGCCGCCGGTCCGCCGTGGAGCGCGCCGAGAGCCGCCTGCAGGTGGCCATCGAGCGCGGCAAGGGCGCCGAGCAGAGCGCCGAGGCGCTGGACGGCGAGCTGAAAGAGCTGGCGGGCCGCATCGCCGGCCTGGTGCGCGAAGAGGAGCAACTCAACCAGGCGTCGGAGAAGGCCCAGACCGCGGAGACCGAGAAGCGTCAGGCGCTCCACACCGCGCGCGGGCGACTGGCCGAGCTTGAAAAGGCGCTGGCCGCCGCCAACCGGCTGGGACAGGACCGGCAGGGGGCCATCCGGCGCCTCTCCGAGGAGCGGTCCAAGCGAGAGAGCGCCCTGGCCGCCTGTACCGGCCGCCTGCAGGAGACCGAGGACCGGCTCGCGCGGCTCCAGACCGAGCGCGAGACCCTGGAGGGGCGAGCCGCCGAGGCCGCGACCCGGCTCCAGACCGCCAGGCAGGCCGCCGAGAGCCTGAAAGAGACGCGTGCCGCCGCCGATCGGGCCCGGACCGATGCTGCCGCCGACCGGCGAGCCCAGCAGGACGTCCACGCCCAGTCGCGGCTGGCGCTCGACGCCGCCCGGCGCAAGCTCGCCGAGCGCGAGAGTCGCCTGGCCACGCTGCGCGAGCTGCAGCAGTCCGGCGAGGGCTTCTACCAGGGCGTCCGCGCCCTCCTCACCGCCGTCCGCAAGGGAGCCTTGAAGGGCGCCTACACGCCGGTGGTCGACCTCTTCAGCGTGCCCGAGGAGCTCCGCGTCGCCGTAGAGGTGGCGCTGGGCGGCAGCGCGCAGGACGTGGTCTGCGAGACCGAGCGCGAGGCCCGCGACGCCATCGAGTGGCTCAAGCGCGAGCGGGCCGGGCGCGCCACCTTCCTGGCCC
Organism: uncultured Chthonomonas sp.; assembly: GCA_903885605.1. GTDB lineage: Bacteria > Armatimonadota > Chthonomonadetes > Chthonomonadales > CAJBBX01 > CAJBBX01. The sequence continues at coordinate 16,498 of CAISJD010000045.1, forward strand.
TGCCGATGCTCCGTCCGTCGGCCCCGCTGGAGGTCCGCGATCGCCCCGCCGGGTTCCTCGGCGTGGCCGCCGAGCTGGTCGGGTTCGAGCCGAAGCACGATCCCGTGGCGCGGCTTCTGCTGGGCCGCGTGGCGGTCTTCGAAAGCATGGAGGGCGCCATCGCGGCGTCGCGGCGCATGCAGGGCTGGAGTCGGATCGTCACGCTGGAGGGCGAGCTCATAACCCCCGGCGGCGCCATGACGGGCGGCTCGCTACAGGGCCGCGGGGCGCACCTGGTGGGCCGCAAGGGCGAGATCGACGACCTGAGCCGCGCCATACCCGGCATCCGCGCCGAGGCCGAGGCCGCCGCCAACAGCATCGACGCCTGCGCCTCCCGCGTGGCCGCCGCCGAGCGCGCGCTGGATGCCGCGGGCGTGTCCCATTCGCAAGCGCAGGCCCAACTGGCAGCGGCCGAGAGCGATGTCCGCTCCGCCGAGCGCGAGGACACGCGGGTCCGCGCCGAGTTGGCCGACTTCGGCGCCGAGGTGACGCGCCTGACCAACGCCCGCCAGACCCTCGCCCGAGAGGCCGACGAATGGACCGCCGCCCTGGCCGCCCACCGCGAGCAGGACACCAACCTGGACGACGCCCTGGGCGCCGCTCAGGCGGAGGCCCAGCGGCTGGCCTCCGCGCGTGACGCGGCCCGATCGGACTCCGTCGGTCTGGAGGTCGAGGTGGGCCGCACCGCCGAGAAGCGGTCGGGCCTCCGCCGGTCGCTGGCCGCCGCGCAGGAGAGCCTACGCCAGGCACGGGCGAGCCAGGCCGCCAAGCAGACCGCGCGGGAGATGGCCGGGGGCCGCTACGCCTCATCGGAGGAGGAGCAGCGAGCCATCACCATCGAGCGGGAGGAGGCCCAGCGCCTCGGCGCCGACGCCGACGCCGCCTGGGAATCCGCACGTTCGCACCGCGCCGGGCTGGCCCAGCGGAGCGCCGAAGCCGGCGCCGCCCTCCGCGCCGCCACGGCCAAGCGCGAAGAGCTGCGCCGCGACCTGCATGACGCCGAGCTCCGCTTCGCCCGCATGGAGGTGCGCCTGGCGCAGACCTCCGAGCGGCTGATGGAGGAGTACAGCATCGAGATCAAGGACGCCCTGGCGCGTCCCGATCCCGGCCCCATGGAGCGCAATATCGTCAACGAGGTCGCCCGCCTCCGCCGCGAGGTGCGGTCCATGGGTCAGGTGAACACCGGCGCCGTGGAGGAGTACGACCGGCTCTCCGAGCGGTGCAGCTTCCTGGTGGAACAGCGGAGCGACCTGCAGAAGGCCCGCGAGTCGCTGCTGGGCACCATCACGGAGATCGACGACAGCACCCGCGGCGTCTTCATGGAGACCTTCGAGGCCGTTACCACCGAGTTCGCGCTCCTCTTCGAGCGGCTCTTCGGCGGCGGTACCACGCGGCTCACGCTCTCCAACCCGGACGACGTGCTGGAGACGGGCATCGAGGTCTTCGCCCAGCCGCCCGGCAAGAAACCGCAGCACCTCTCGCTGCTCAGCGGCGGCGAGCGGGCGCTCACGGCTACGGCGCTTCTCTTCGCCTTCATGGCCGTTCGCCCGAGCCCCTTCGTCGTGCTCGACGAGGTGGACGCGCCGCTGGACGGCCCCAACGTGGAGAAGTTCGTGAAGCTGGTGGCCGACTTCAGCGACCGCACGCAGTTCCTCGTCATTACGCATAACCCGGTGACCATGGAGCACGCGCCGCGCTGGTACGGGGTCACCATGCAGGAGGCCGGCGTCAGCCGCGTGCTCTCCTATCGCGTGCCGGCGAACACGCTGGAGAGCGAGCCGGAGGAGCCCATCCTCCCGACGTAGGGCCGGGAGGCAGCCCGGGCGCGGTAGGTATACTCAGACCCACCGAGCAGGGCAGGAGTGGGAGCAGGGAGGAATCCAGAGCATGCGGGTTGTCCATATCGCCGCCGGGGCCGGAGCCATGTACTGCGGTGCGTGCAAGCGCGACGCCGGGCTCGCCCGGGGTCTGGCTGCCATGGGTCACGACATTGAGGTGGTGCCGATCTACACACCCCTCCGTGTGGATGACATCGAGCCGCCGAATGTGGGCCGCGTCCGCATGGGCGGCGTGAATGTCTACCTCCAACACAGGATCCCGCTCCTCCGGTATACGCCCGCGCTCCTCGATTGGTTCTGGGACACCCCGGGCGTGCTCGCCGCGGCCTCGAGGTTCGCCGTGCGAACCAGGGCGGCGGACGTGGGAGCCATGGTGGTCCAGGTGCTACGCGGCATGCGCGGTACGCAGCGCAAGGCCGTAAACGGCCTGATCGCCTACCTCGAGACACAGCCCAAGCCCGATGTGATCAGCCTGACCAATACGCTGCTGTCCGGCATGGCATCGGAGATCCACCGCCGCATGGATGTCCCGGTCGTTGCTTCAGTGCAGGGCGAGGACGGCTTCGTGAAGCAGATGCGCGACCCTTACCGCGCCCGAGCCATCGAGGTGCTCCGAGCCAACGCCAAGGCCCTGGACCTGGTCCTGGCCCCCTGCGAGGCGTACATCGATCGGATGGAGTCATTCCTCGACGTGGAGCGGTCGCGCATGGCCCTGGTGCGGCCGGGCATCTACGCCCCGGCCTATCGGCGGCCCAAGGGCGCCCGTCCCGAAGGCGCGCCCATCGTAGGTTTCCTGGGTGCCGTCACCTTCGTCAAGGGTATGGACCTCGTGGTTGAGGCCGCGGGGCGCCTCCGTGCCAAGGGGGCGCCTCCGTTCCGCATCCTGGCCGCGGGATCGCTGCTGGACAAGCGCTACCTGAAGGCAGTGGAGCGTCGCGCGCACAAGCTGCAGCTGGACGGCGCCTTCCAGTACTGCGGCGAGCTCGACTTCGCGCAGAAGGTGCGGATGCTCCAGACTTGCGATATTGTCTGCCTGCCGTCGCGCGCGTGGGAGTGCCGGGGCATGGCCGGTCTCGAGGCGCTGGCCGCGGGCTGCCACCTGGTGGCGCCCAACAACGGTATCTTCCCGGAACTGGCCGAGGCCACCGGCAACGTCACCACCTTCAAGCCCGACGACTACCGCTCCCTCTCGGATGCCATACGCCAGGCCATCAAGAGCCTGCCGGACCTGGGTGCGCGAGGCGCCGATGCCGCCGATGCCGTGACGCAGCGCTACAGCATTGAAGCCATGGCAGCCGACGCCCAGGCCGCGCTGATCAGGGCGCAGGAGCGCTACGTGGTCAGCCGGGAGGCTCGCGAGCAGAGGCGGGCTGCGGCTGAGGCCGCAAGGACCGAGGAAGGGGCCGCGGCGGACAAGCCGTAGGGCCGCGTCCTGCCAACAAACGAGGGGCCGCTCCGCCATGTCGGCAGTGCGGCCCCTCGCAGCATGTCAGGGGAAGCGGCCCAAGCTACAGGATGTAGTCGGTGGCCGGGATCTCGATCCGCATCTGCTTCGTCATGGCCTCATTGGCCCGGATGCCTGCCACCGCGGCCCGCAGGCCGTCCTTCCAGCCGCAGGCGACGGGCGCGCCGGTGCGGACGCTGTTGAAGAAGTCCTCCATCTCCAGCAGGTAGTCGTCCTTGCCCGCAACCGACCCGGTGATGACCTTCTCGCCCACCTTTGCGCCCGTGCCGCCCAGCTTCTTGGTGGCCTCAGGGTCGAGCTTCAGGCCGCTCTGGCCGCGAGCGCCGGTCTGCTTGTTGGCGGGGTCCTTCATCCAGTCCTCGGCCTTGGCGGTGGGCTCGCGGTAGTACTGGCCACCGCTCTCCTGCGAGACGATCAGCGTGCCGTCCGTGCCCATGAACTGCTCGTAGAAGCCGTCGTACTGGTTGGTGGTGAGCGAGGTGTAGTTCAGCTTCACCTTACTGGGGTACTCGTAGACGACCTCGACGTTGTCGAAGACTGTGCGGCCGTCCTTCCAGTGGTCGATGCCGCCGATGCCAACCACGGCGCAGGGCGCTTCGTCGAGGTACCAGTTGGCCACGTGAATCTGATGCGTTCCCAGTTCGGCCATGAGGCCCTGGGAGTACTCTTTGTAAAGGCGCCAGTTCCAGCGGCGGTCCGTGGTATCGGCGGGAACGGGTAGCCGACGCCAGGAGCCGTTGCGGTTCCACTGGGCCCGGATATGGGTGACCTTGCCGCAGACCTTGGCCTTGTTCAGCAGCTCCCATCCGTGGTTGTAGATGAGGTTGGAGCGGCGCTGGTGGCCGATCTGCAGGATGCGCTTGCTCGCGATGGAGGCCCTGGCCATGCGCTTGGCCTCCTCGATCGTGTAGGCCATCATCTTCTCGCAGAAGACGTGCTTGCCGGCCTTCAGAGCGTCGATGGCGATGGGCGCGTGCATGAAGAGCGGCGTGGCGATGAGGACTACCTCGATGTCCTTGCGCTGGAGCACGGCCCGGTAGTCGGCGTAGCCTTTGGCATCGGGGCAGAGGGCCAGGGCGCGCTTCAGATTGGGCTCGTAGTTGTCGCAGAGGGCCACCATCTTGACGCCGGGGACGCTGAGCGCGCGCTTCAGGTCGAACGTGCCCTGTGAGCCGACGCCGATGAAGGCGCAGTTGACGGGACGCGTCTCCTTGAGCCCCTCGGCACGTCGGTCCTGCGCCAGCGCGGCCTGGTGCAGGTCCATGCCGAATGCCGCGGCGATGGCGGCGCCGCCCTGCAGGAGGTCGCGGCGGCTCATGTCACCGTGCGCAAACGCGAGTCGCGGCTCGGTGTGGTCGTTGCTCATCGAAGTACCCCCGGGTAGGAACTTGAGCGCCTTGCCGGCTTGGCGCATTGCCATTATAGTACATCACGTTCCAGCGGCGTTCGTGCGGGAACCACACGGTTGGCGTACCCGTCTGTAGTGAGGGTAGTCGGACCGGGGGATCGACCGGGCTGGGGGCAGGGACCAACTCGCCATCGCCAGGGCTGTATATGTCGCACCTTGTTATGTCAGGCAGTTTCGAGTATGAGATAGGTTGATATAAAGCCGATTGCCAATTCAGGGACTGCTATGATTAGCTGTGTTCAGTCTAATACTTCGCTGCCGTCAGGCGGCCCGTTGCGATTCATGGCGGTCTGCCATGGGTGACCGCTACGTCAATTGCCCCAAGTGCCGCTTCGTCAGCGCTGAGCTTCGTGGCGTCAACTGGCGCGTGGTGTGCCGTGTGGCGCTTGCGACCATCCTTGCGGGGATAGTGCTCGTCGAGGCGATGCTGCGCGACTACCAGTTCGTGAACCATATTATTGCCTCGGCGCCCGTCACGCTGCTGCTGTTGATCGGCTCCTTCATCCTCCCGGTGCCCTGGGTCTACTGCCCGCGCTGCGCCGAGGAGCGCGCCAAGGCCCGGCGCAAGAGGGAATGACCCGGCGCCTGATGCTGCTGGGCCTGCTCCTGGCGGCCGTGCCCGCCGTGGCCGGTCCGCCCGGCAAGTCGGCGCCGAGCCGCTGCGTCGCCGTTACCTTCCTGCACCGCGATGTCCGTTGCCGCGACTGCCTGCGCATGGAGCAGTGGGGGCGCGAAGCCGTCGTCTCGTCGTTCGCGCCGGAACTCGCTTCGGGCGCCATGGCGTGGCGCGTCGTCAATCTCGATGCCGGCGGCAATCTGCGCCTGAAGCACGAGTACAGCCTCCGCACCTCGTCGCTGGTACTCGTTGAAACATCCGGCGGCAAGCGGGTAAGGTGGAGCCGTCTGGATGGCGCGTGGGGGATGCTGGAGAGCCGTCGGGCCTTCGCTACCTATGTCACTGCGTCGATCCGGTCGTTCAGGCGCGAGCAAGGCCCCTCGGCGGCACCGTAGGGCGGCCCGGCGGCGCCGGAAAGGCCTGCCGCCATGATCCTCCCGCTCCTTGCCTGCCTCGCACTGGCCGTCTCCCTATCGCCATGGAAGCACCCCCTCTGCCTCGGCGGCGGCGGCGTCTGGCGTCTGCGGGTCCCCGTCACGGTGCGCAACGCCGGAACCAACGCGGCAGCGGGGACGCCGGTCGCCCTTCGCGTCGGTGACGGCCCCGGTGAACTGCATCTGGCCGGGCAGGAGGCTGCGGCGCTCCGCGTGACCGATGCCGCCGGGGTCGAGATGCTGCACGATATCGTAGGTCCGACCGGCGCTCCGGCTCGAACCGGCGCCCTGCGGACCGGCTCGAGCGTG
>CAISJD010000046.1 GCA_903885605.1 uncultured Chthonomonas sp.
ACGGTGACCATCTTCCGGCAGCTCCGGCTGGTGCCCAACGCCGACCTGCCGGCAGAGGGCACGACCCTCACCGTGCCCGACCTCGGCGGGAAGATAGGCGACACCGTCGATCTCAAGGCGCGGCTGACCGACTCCGGCGGTGCGGGGGTCGCGGGGCGGTCTATCACGCTCTCCGTGGCCGGTGATCCGACGGTCCACAACCTCACCACCGACGCCGACGGCTGGGTATCGGTGCCGTTCGCAATTCCCATGGGCTTCGGCGCCGGTCCGCATACCATCTCCGTGGCTTTCGCCGGCGATGGGCCGACCGGTCGCTATGCGGCTGCCTCGGGCTCCGGCACGCTGACGGTCGCGAAGATCACCACGGCGCTGGCGGCCCAGGACGCATCCGGCGCCGTGGGTGCGTCCGCTGACCTGAAGGCCACCCTCACCGGCCCCGGCGGCTCGCCGCTCTCCGGCAAGAGCGTGGCATTCACCGTGGCGGGCGTGGGCGGCGGCTCGGCCGTCACCGACGCATCGGGCGTGGCGACCTTCACGCTGCTCATTCCCGGCGCAACCATCCCCGGCAACTACACCATCAGCGCCTCGTTCACAGGCGATGCGGACTACCTCGCAAGCGCCTCCTCGTCGGCCCTGACGGTCAGCGGCGGGGCGACGGGCGTGCCCACGCAGACCGTGGCGGTGGACCGCTCCGGCGCCGTCACCGACCGGGTGCCGCTCCTCGGATACCTGCGTCAGCCGGGCACGTTCAACGGCTACGCGGGCCGAATGCTCAGCTTCTCCGTCGATGGCGGTCCCGCAATACCCGGCGGCCCCACCAACGCGGTAGGCAAGGCCAACGCCCTCTACATCGTCCCGGCGGGCCCCGGCACGCGGCCCATCTCCGTCACCTTCGCCGGTGACGCCACGTTGGCTCCGTCAAGCGGCTCCGCCACGTTCACCGTGCTGCCGAAGTACATGACCTCGATCAGCATCTTCAACGTGACCGGCACGCCCGGGCAGCCGGTCTCCATGTCCGGCTGGCTCTACCGGCAGCATCCGGACGGTACGCGCGAACCCCTGGCCACGCGGCTGGTTCGCTTCCGCATACCGGCCCTGAGCACCGTCGGCACGACCTACACGAACGGCGCAGGCTATGCGTTGATTACGTTCACGATCCCCATCACCGGCGGGGGCACGCACCCCTGGACCCTGGAGTACGCAGGGGATGACCAGTACCTCGGTTCGACGGCGTCGGCGAACCTCATCTGCGGCGCGCCGAGCACCAGGGTCTACCTGCCGGATCGCACTGGGGCCATCGGGACCTCCGTGCTGATCCGGGCCTACCTCCTGACGGCGCTTACCTCCGCCCCGGTGGCGGGAAAGACGCTGACCGTAAGCGTCGACGGCACCGGCATCGGCTCGGGTGTCACCGACGCCGCCGGCATGGTGGCCCTCGGCTACCTGATCCCTGACGGCGCCGGCGCGGGCCTTCGGCCCACGGCGGCGGCGTTTGCGGGTGATGCATCCTTCCTGGCATCCTCCGGAACCGGCAAGCTCACGGTAACGGCGGCCCCGGTCTACATCTACATGGGCGACCGCACCGCCAAGGTGGGCACGTCCGTGGCGCTCAAGGCCTACGTGCGCAGGCTGCCCGATCTGGCCTGGCAGGTCGGCAAGCTCATCACCTACACGGTGGCGGGTTCGCCTGCCGGTAGCGCGACCACCGACGGCTCCGGTGTGGCCACGCTGACCTACGCGGTACCCGCGGGGATGACGCCCGGCGCGTACCCGATCGTCGGGTCGTTCGCCGGGGATGCCGCCCTGGCGTCCGGGACCTCGGCGCCGGGCACGCTCAGCGTCATTCCGTAACGCCGGAAAGGCCCGCAGGCGAGCGCTTGCAGGCCCGATCTGAAAGCGAAGGGCGTCCCGGGTATCCGGGGCGCCCTTCGCGCGTCAAGGCATCAGCGCGGGCGTCGCGTGTCGTTAAGGAAGCGGCTCAGACGGGGAAGGTCATCGGCGTTCAGGAGGTCGACGCCGACCCGCAGGAGTTCGGTCCAGAAGGCCTCGTTGCCGGGGGCGCCCCAGAACCGAACCCGACGCCCTGCGCCGTGCGCCTTCGCCACGATCTCGCGCAGGCGCGCCTGCTCCTCGTCCGGCATGGGCCCGGCGCCTCGCCACTTCATGATCGCGCCCCAGTTGTCGCTGATCAGGGGCATCTCGTGCGCCGGCGCCCGCGAGCCCAGGTCGGTGACGCGGCCGTCGATGCCGGCATAGCGCGGCTCGTCTGCCGCCACCGTCGCCCGTGGGCAGTCGCCGCTGAGGATGACGGTGACGGCCCTGCGGCGGAGCTTGCCGCGCTCCACCGAGGTCAGGATGTCGCGGTACTCCTCCAGTTGTCGGCGAAGCAGCGCATAGGTCTGCTCGCCGTCGCGCTTGATGTCGATCAGCAGCGTCACCGTCGGCCCGCGGCGGTAGATGCGGCCGCCGTTCTCCCGCGCACGCCGGCGCAGCGGCTCCAGGTATAGCGCCCGAAGCGTCCGCTCCGGCTTCAGAGTGGCCTCCTCGTGGGCCACCAGCAACTCATCGTCCACGCGGAAGATGTCGGCCTCCACGCTGCAGAAGCCCTGCTCCAGCGCGTCAAGGAGCGGCCGGACGTGCATGTAGTCGTTGTGGGCATGCGCGGCGGGGAGTGGCTTCACGTCGGCGATGGGGCCGGCGAGCAGAACGCAGAGCATGGGGACAAGCATGGGCGGCTCCTATGCGGCGCTGGGATGGGCGAGTGGTCGCCCATCCTTGTACCCGCATCGTGCCATACTCCCGGCATGCTCCGAACCAGCCGCATGGCGATGGGCCTCATGCTGGCCGGCGTCCTCTCCTCGGCGGGGGGCGCGCGCGGCGACGCCTATACTGACGCCTGGCATACGGCGTCAAGGGCGGACCGGGCCTTTGCGTTGCGGCTGGCGCGGCGGGCCTTCGACGCCTATGCCCGGGATCGCCGCGTGCTGCCGGTTCCCGCACAGCTGCCGGAGCTGCTCCGAGGGCGCGGCGGCGTCTTCGTCAGCGCCATGCGCCACGGCGCCCCTCGCTGCTGCATGGGTTCGCTCCTGCCGACGGAGGGGAACCTGGCCTCGGAGGTCATCGCCGCCGCCGTGAGCGCCGCCGGACGCGACCTGCGCTTCCGTCCTGTGGCGCCCGGCGAGCTTCGGGGGTTGACGCTCATCGTCAGCTTCGTGGCGCCGAGCGGCTCGGTGACCCGGCCGGAGGCCCTGCGTCTGGACCCCACCCGCCGGGGGCTGGCCGTTCGCGGGCCCGGCGGCAAGGTGGGCGTCACGCTCTCGGGCGAGACGGACAACGCATTGACGATGCTGGAGTGGGCGCGCATCCGGGCCGGGGCGGATGCGTCTGATCCTCTTGGGTACATTTGCCTGGATGTGGAGCGGCTGGTGGAGGGGCGCGACGACCTGTCGCGGTGAGGGAGGTGCCGGGTGCGTTTACTCGTGATCTGTGCGATGGCGGCGGCCTTGCTTGCCTGCCCGGTTCAGCGATCCGGCGCCGCGCCGCACGCTCCGGGCCTGCAGGTCTACACCTACCGGCGCTCCTACACGCTGGACGAGCCGGTCGAGCTACGGATCAGCTCGCGCAATATACAGAGCGTGAAGCTCACTGCCCGGCGGCTCGACCTCGGCGCGCTGCTCCCTTATCTGGGCGACCACAATGACATCGGCGGCCTGGTGCGCGCCGCCTCTGCCGGCAGCCTGCCGCTGCAGGCCGGCTGGGCCTACGCCGTGAAGAAGGGCTACCCCGATAACTGGTCCGAGGGGACCTCCCGCGCACCGCGCCTGCCGCCGGGCGCCTACCTGCTGCAGGCCGAGGCACAGGGCGTCCGCGCCTCCACCTGGGTGATCCGCACGGACTACGCCCTCACGGCTACGCGATCCCGCGACGAGCTGCTCCTCATGGCCTCCGACGCCCGCAGCGGCCGCCCCCTGCCGGGCCTCCAGTTGGCGTTGAACGTTTTGGGAGCCGGCGCGCGGACCGTTGTGACCGACCCGAACGGGCTCTGGCGAGGGGCGTGTGATGCCCGCGCCGCCGTGCGCGTCTACGGGAAGCGAAACGGCCACCCGATCCTTCTCATGACCCGCGCGCCCGCCGCACCGGAGCCCTATCGGGCCTACACCTTCACCGACAGGCCCATCTACCGGCCCGGCCACACGGTGCGCTACAAGACGATCCTGCGCGATGTGCGGCCCGGGCCGGGCGCCCTGCAGTTCGCGGCGGCGGCGGGCCGCAAGGTGACACTCGAGGTCCGCGACCCCACCGACGCGCTGGTCCAGCGGCGCGAGGTAACGACCAACGCCCACGGCTCCGTCTCCGGCGAGGTCCAGCTGGCCTCCGAGCCCGCCCTGGGGCAGTGGCAGATCATCGTCTGCGTGGGCGCGTGGCGCGGCTACGCGGGCTTCGAGGTGCAGGCCTACCGCAAGCCCGAATACACCGCCCAGGTCGCGTTCGGCGTGCCGCACGCCGTGGGCGGCGCCACCGTGCCCGTGACGATCTCGGCGCGCTACTTCTTCGGGCAGCCCGTGGCCGATGCCGAGGTGGGCTACAGCGTCAGCTTTGCCGGCGACGGGCCCACCGAGGACGCCTTCAACGGCCGAGGCGTCACCGACGCGCGAGGGGAGCTGCGCCTGCAGGTCCGGACCAAGCGGCTGCCTGCGGACCGGACCCTCAACGTGACCGCCACCGTGACCGACTTGAGCCGCCGATCGCAGGGCGCCGCCGGCGGGGTACGCATCACGGCGGGCGCGTTCAGCGTCGAGTTGACGCCGGATCGTGCCGTCTACCGCCCCGGCGACAAGGCCGTGGTCGCCGTGCACACCATGGACCACGACGGGAAGCCCGTCTCGGTTCCGGTGGCTGTTCGGCTCGTGGAGACGCTCTACGACGAGCAGCGGCGGCCATACAAGCGGACCGAGAAGCGGCAGGTGACCACCGACAGCGCCGGCAAGGGGACTGTCGGCTTCACGCTCGTGCGGCCGGGCTACATGAGCCTGGAGGCCGAGGCGTTCGACGCGGAGGACAACAAGATCGCCGCCGAGGCCTCGCTCTGGTCGGCGGGCGGAGATTGTGACGGTTACGAGTACCCGACGCTCGACCTGGTGTCGGACCGCGAGACCTACAAGCCCGGTGAGACTGCCACGGTGCTCCTGAACACCTCGCTCATCGCGCCCGAGGGCCGCCGGCAGCAGGAGACGCCCGGCATACCCATCCGCCGCGAGGCATGGGCGCTGGTCACGGTGGCCGGCGAGCGCATCTACCGCGTCCAGATGGTGCACCTGACGGGCCGGACGACCATGGTCCGTGTGCCGCTGGAGGAGCGATACTTTCCCGGCGTCAGCGTCACCGCCACGCTGGTGCTGGACAGGCAGGTCGTTTCCGGGTCGCTGGACCTGGCCGTGCCGTTGGAGCGAAAGCGGCTCGCCGTCACGGTGCGATCCGATCGGCCCTCCTACGCGCCCGGCGCGCCTGCGGCCTACACCGTCGAAGTGCGTGACCATCAGGGCCGACCCGTGGCCACCGAGGTCGCGCTGGGCCTGGTGGACAGCGCCGTCTACGCTGTGGCGCCCGACGACACGCCCGACGCCCACGACTTCTTCTACCCTGCGCAGGAGACGCGAATCGCTACGGACTTCTCGTTCTCGGCTCGCTACAGCGGCGGCGCCTTCCAGAAGATGGTTGGAATGCGCAAAGACAGGATGGCTCCGCCTGCCGGCACGAGCGCGATCCGCGTTCGGCGCAACTTCGCCGACACCGCCTACTGGAACGCCTTCGTGGAGACCGGCGCCGACGGCACGGCCACCACGCGCCTGGAGCTACCGGACAACCTCACCACCTGGCGCGCCACCTGCCGCGCCGTGACTGACGCGACCGCCGTGGGCTCCGCCACGCAGGAGGCGGTCTCCACGCTGCCCCTGCTGGTGCGGCCCGAACTGCCCCGCTTCTGGGTGAACGGCGACCAGGCCATCCTCTCCGCCGTGGTCCGCAACGACACGCCGCAGGCCCGCGACGTGAAGGTCACCGTGCAGGCCGAGGGCCTCCGGCTACCGGACGCCGCTCCGCGCACCATGGGCCTCGCGCCGGGCGGACAGGGGCGGCTCGACCTTCCCGTCACCGTCGATGTCGCCGGCGGCTCGGGCCAGGCCCTGGTCCGGATTACGGCTGACGCGGGCAACGGGCTGGGGGACGCCGCCGAGAGCGCCGTGCCGGTCCTCGCGGCGGGGCTGAAGATGGTCGACGCGCGCGCCGGCGTCCTGATGGGCTCGGGCCAGGCCGCGCAGATCGACCTGGCGACGCTGGCTCCGGGATCCACGATCACGCTGACGATGGCGCCCTCCGTGGCCTCCGCGCTGTACGACGCGCTCGACTACCTGGCGACCTACCCCTACGGCTGCGCCGAGCAGACCACCAGCGCCTTCCTGCCGGAAATCGCCGCCGCCCGCGCCACCAAGGAGGCCCAGGGCCGCCGCACGCCGCACCCCGACATGGCCGGCTGGGTCAACCTGAGCCTGCAGAAGCTCTACCGGTACCAGCACCCGGACGGCGGCTGGAACTGGTGGGAGTTCGACGAGACCGACGGCGACATCACCGCCTACGTCCTCACGGGTCTGGTCGAGGCGCGCTCCGCCGGCATCCTGGTGGACGAACCGCGCATCACCCGCGGCGCCGAATGCCTGCTTCGCCTGCTGGCCAATGAGCGCGAGTTGGGCCGCAGGACGGACTGGGTGCTCGCGCTGGCGACGATCCGCGGCGACCGCGTGCGCCGGGCAGCCGATGACCTCTACGCGAAGCGTGACAAGCTCGATACCTACGCCCGCGCCTCGCTGGCCATGGCCCTCCACCGGCTGGGCGGCGAGGGTGCGGCCAAGGGAGCCACGCTCGCCCGAGAGATCGCCGAGGCCGCCCATGTGGCAGGTACGTCGGCGCACTGGCCCGCCGACGAGGGCGGCTTCAGCTGGCGCAACGACGACATCACGGTCACGGCTCGCGCGCTCCGCGCCCTGCTTGCCGTGAAGCCCGGCGATCCGCGGGTGCTGCCCGCGGTCCGGTGGCTCATGGCCAACCGGCGCGGTAAGGCGTGGGAGACCACCAGGGCCAGCGCCGAGGCCGCCCTGGCCCTGGCTGAGTATCTGGCCCACTCAGGCGAGATGCGGCCGGACTACACCGCCACAGTCGACCTCGACGGCGTCACCGTGACCTCGCTCGACGCTCGTGCGGGCGGGCCTTTCGCCCCTGCCGCCGGCGTGACGCTGACGCCCGAGCAGCTCCGTGGGAAGTCGTGGCTGACGTTTCGCATGTCCGGCGCCGGAGCGCTCTACTGGACCGCCCAGATGACGCACACGCTGCCCGCCGAGCAGGCTCGGCCCTTCGCCCGTGGCGTCATCGTGCGGCGCACCTACGGCGTCACCGCAGAGGACCCGAGCCTGGCCGGAACGGTGCCCTCCGGCGCCGACATTACCGTAGTGACCGAACTGGAGGCCGACGCCCACTACCGCTACGCGATCCTGGAGGACCCCATCCCGTCGGGTTGCGAGGTGGCGCCTCCCAGCTCGTCCGACGGCCGGTTCGCCATGCCCGCGTTCATCGACGGCGAGCGCATGCGGCCGGCCTTCGTGAGGCAGGAGGTCCGTGATGACAGGGTTGTCTTCTTCCTGAACGACCTGCCGAAGGGGCGCACGCGGCTGACCTACCGCATCCACACCGAGGCGCCGGGGCTCTGTCGCGTGCTGCCGGCCACGGCATCGCTGGTCTACTTCCCCGAGGTGCGGGGCAACAGCGGCCTGGTGCAGACCCATGTGCGCGACCGCAAGTAGGATCCGGGCCCTGGCCCTGGCAGCGGCGCTCTGCGTCGGCGCCGCCGCATGGGCCGGGCCGCCGGTGGGCCGGCAGGCGCCCGACTTCGCGCTGCCCACGGTGGAGGGCTCGACAGTGCGGCTGGCCGACCTGCGCGGCCGGCCGGTAGTGCTCAACTTCTGGGCGTTCTGGTGCGACACATGGAAGGCCGAGATGCCGCACCTGCGCCGGCTGGCGGAGCATCGGCGCGAGCTGGGGTTCGAGATCATCGCCGTCAGCGTGGACGGCGCCCGTCTGCATACCTACAAGGCCCGCGAGCCGGGCGGCGCGCCGTTTCCAGTGGCCCTGGACCACGGCGGCGCCGTGAGCCGAGCCTACGGCGTGACGAAGGTCCCCACCGTGCTGGTGCTCGACGCGCAGGGGCGTGTGCGGTACCGGGCGTCGGGCTACCCCGGCAACCAGCCGATCCTTACGGCGCTACGGCGGTGGGCATCGCCCTGAGGCCTGCCTACTTCCGCTTGAGCCGCGCGGTGTACATTTCCCGCAGGTGCGCCACCTTGGGGGCGATCACCACGGCGCAATAGCCCTTGGCCGGGTTGCGCCGGAAGTAGTCGCGGTGGTACTCCTCAGCGGCATAGAAGTTGCTGAAGGGCGTCACCTCGGTGACGATCGGCTGGTCCCAAGCCCTGGACGCCTCAATCTCCGCGATGACGGACCGGGCGGCGGCCGCCTGCTCGGGGCCGTGCGTGAAGATGGCCGAGCGGTATTGCGTGCCGCGATCCTCGCCCTGGCGGTTGAGGGTCGTGGGATCATGCACGGTGAGGAAGACGCGCAGCAGGTCGGCGTAGCTGATCACCTTGGGGTCGAACGTGATCTGCACAGCCTCGGCGTGGCCCGTGGCGCCCGTGCAGACCTGCTCGTAGGTCGGGCCCTTCACGAAGCCGCCCGCGTAGCCGGGCAGAGCCGCGTCGATGCCGCGCAGTTCGGTGAACATGGCCTCGGTGCACCAGAAGCACCCCCCGGCCAGCGTAGCGATCTCGCGCCCGGCCGGCGCGGCGGCGGATGTGGTAGGCAGCTTCTGTTCGGTCATGGTGCGTCCCCTTGCCTTCTGCGTCCGCTGCGCCCAGGCGATCGTGCAGACGCACGCGGCCAGGCCCAGCAGCAAGCAGGCCAGTGTCCTGCGGCTCATTGTCTTAACCGTCCTCGGGCGCCGTCAGCCTACCGGCGCACACTTCACTATAGGGCATCAGCCGGCTGATGGTTCCCGTCGTGTCGACCCCTTACGGCAGCACCGATGCAAGCGCGGCGGCAAGGGCCGCCTCCAGTTTGTCGGGACCATACTCGTCGGCGAACCCGAGCGCGGCTCGCCGGTACGATGCGGCCTCGGGCAGCATCTCGCGGAAGCGCCGCCGCAGGTCGGCCTCATTGAGGTGGCGGTAGGTGCGGCCGACACCGCGTTCACGGACGCGGGCCGCCATCCAGCCGATGTCGGGGACCAGGCAAGGCGCGCCCATGCGTGCGGCATCGAGCACGGCGCCCGACGAGAAGGGGAAGTTCCGGTAGGGAAGCACCGCCACGGCGGCCGCACCGTACACGGCATCGACCAGCGGATTGCATGACGGCAGGAAGGGCACGGTCCGCTCCCAGAGGCGCCCCTCGGCGCTCAGTCGGCCGCGCAGGGCCTCGACGTCGTGCGGGAAGCGCTCTCCCGGTTCCTCGCGGCCCACCGAGACGACCAGGGCGTTCGGCTCGCCGGCCGCCAGCGCCAGCAGGGAGTCATAGCCGCGCCGAGCCGCCCGCAGGCCGTAGTAGGGCAGGACCGCGGCGCCGGGCCGCTCCCGGACGAACCGGGCCAACTCCTGCGCCGATTCGTCCAGTGCCGGGTCCACCGCGGCGTTCGCGGAGAGCCGTTCGCGGTATGGGTCCGGGACGTAGCCGTACCGCCGGCCCTCCGGGCGGCGCACGAACTCCTCGCTGATCGCGAGGCCCACGTCGATGCCCAGGTCCGACCATATCTCGGTGCCGAAGTAGCGCGCCTCGTCCGCGGCATGGCGGGCGCGCTTAACGGCAAGCCTCATCCGCTCCGGCATCGGCAAGGCGCGGGTATCCGGTGCGTAGACGTACCGGATCGCGAGGAAGAGCGCCGCGCGCTTTGGCCGATGCGAGGGCGACGCGCTCCCAAGTCCGGCAAGGCAGAGGCGGGCCTCGTCGCCGGTTGGCAGGATGGTCAGCGCCGGGCGCAACGCACCCTCAACGCGGAGCAGGGGATCGATCCATGAGCCGCGGACGCGAAGGGTGCGTGAGCAGTCGCCCAGGTCGCGAAGCTGCACGCCGCCCCCGCGCATGAGCGCTCCCACGACGGATGACGCTGCCGGCGCCTCGCCCGGCGTCGCCTCGCCGAGGGCGACAGTCACGTCGAGGCCTCGCCGCCGCAGGAAGTCGGCGTAGATAGCGGTGTACACCTGCCGATGGCCCGAGGAGTTGGGACAAAAGACCAGTGCGGTAGCCACCGTTCCCCTCTCTGCCGTGCTGCTGTCAGGCGGTCAGTACAATCGACGCGAACTGCTCGATCCGCTTCTCCAGCGTATGGCTGCGCAGTGTGCGGCGCTGGCCGGCCTCGGCGATGGCGGCACGCTCATCCTCGTGCGCCAGGTAGTACCCGACCTGCTCCACGCAATCGTCGATGGAGCAGTAGGCGACGACCTCGCGGTTCATGTCGAACCAGTCGCTCAGGTTTGGCTTGAAGTCCGTCACAAGCAGGCTGCCCACGCCGGTGATCTCGAAGAGCCGCATGTTGTTGGCGATCTGCCCGGCAAAGGCAGCGTGGATGTTCAGGCCGATGCTGCTGTCGCGCATTACCTGGAACATGTCATCGCCCCACCGCTCGCACTGGTAGGCCTTGCGCACGGCCGGGTCTTCGCCCGCCTCGGATGCCAGGCGGGTCGGCCCGAAGATCGAAACCGGGTGGCGGCGGCATAGGGCCGAGAGCCACATCATGCGGTCCGGCCATATGGCGCCGACGCTCCCCACGAAGGTCACCGGGATCGTGGGGCGGCGCAGGGAGATGTCATTGAGCACCCGCGCGTCGAACGCATGGGGCAACACCTCGACGCGCTTGGCTCCCAGTTCCGCGAAGGAGGCAGCCAGGCCTGCGTGACCGGAGAAGAGGATGTCGTACGGGCTCACGTCGAAGCCTTCGGGGATACGCGCCCCATGGAGGCCGACGGTCAGGCCCGCGTACCGGCGCATCGAGGCCACCAGCGACGACGGGACCGATACGAGCGCCTGGTTCATGAGCACGTCGGGCCGGAACGCCCGGACCTGTGCCATCACGATATCATGGCGCCACCGCGGCGTGGCGGACTGGGCCACCCAGGGAATGACGCCGCCGCGCATGACGACGTGTCGTGCCCCGGCCTCGCTGAAGCGGATGCCCTGCTCTCGGGCCCAGGCGCGCTGTATGGGTTCGCAATTGGCGATCACCACGGCGACCTCATGGCCCATCTGCCGCAGGTAGTGCGCGTAGCCGCCCACGATGCCGAAGTGGCTCTTCTCCCGGGCGGCGATCTGGACCGAGTAGGATGCCGATGCGAGCTCAGGGGCCCGGTGGTAGAAGGCCGTCTGGAAGTCAGGGTAGTCGGTTGTCACCAGCTGGATGCGCATTCGGGTTACCGGTCCCTTGTCCCCGTACCAGTGCGGCACGGGTCGCCGTTGATCCTCCAGGTGCAGGGGAACAGCGCCTCGCCGGGCACACCCTCCGAGGGAGAGCCGGTACCGTAGAAATCGCCTGGCTGCACCTGCACTGTGAACGCCTCCTGGATCCAGTCCTGCATGACACTGGACTCGTAGAGAGCCATGTTCAGTACGTAGGTGCCCGGAGCGATGGGGAGCCTCTCCAGGATGCACGAAACCTGCCCCGATCCGCTCAGCCGGCCCAGGTCGTACCCGACCAGCACATTGCTCAGCATGGTGACGAAGGGGCCGCCCACCGCACGGATCGGGAGACCCACACCGATGTGTTCGAGCGTGACGCCCGGCCGCACATGGTAGTCGAGGCGCAACTCCGTCCATGCGCCGCAAGTCAGGGTATCGACGCGACGGCCATCGCGGTCGTAGCAGCCGAACCCCTCCACGCGGATGTCGCCCTGGCCCTTGCGGTCCGTGCGCTCGCCGGGGTCCACGGCGCTGAGTTGCTGCAGGTGCCGCAAGTAGCAGTCGATCGCCTGTGACGTGGGCCCGGGGCCGTAGTCGAGATGCCCGGACGTGAGCACGATGGCCCGGGAGCAGAGGCTCTGGACCGAGGCCATGTTATGGCTGACGAAGAGGACCGTGCGCCCCTCTCGGGCGATACTGCCCATGCGCCTCAGGCACTTGCGCTGGAACTGGGCATCACCCACGGCCAGAACCTCATCCACCACCAGGATCTCCGGCTCCAGATGCACGGCCACCGCGAACGCCAGCCGGACATACATGCCGCTGGAGTAGCGCTTCACCGGCGTATCGATGTAGTCGGCGACCTCGGCGAACTCTACGATATCGTCGAACTTGCGGGCGACCTCGGCGCGGGTCATGCCCAGGATGGCTCCGTTGAGGTGGACGTTCTCGCGGCCCGTCAGCTCTGGATGGAACCCCGTGCCCACCTCCAGCAGGCTGGCGATGCGGCCCCGAACGCGGATCTCGCCCCGCGTGGGCGCCGTGACCTGCGATAGGAGCTTCAGGATCGTGCTCTTGCCCGCGCCGTTCCTACCGATGATGCCCAGGACGTCGCCCTCATCGACACCAAAGGAGACGTCGCGCAGGGCCCATACGGTCTGCCCCACCTGGTTGCCGTGGTCGGCCTGGCCCACCTTCAGCATTGGGTCGGGCAGGCCGCGCAGGCGCGCCCACGCACGGCTCAGGTCGTCCTGAATCGTGCCGCGGCCGATGACGCCCAGTCGGTAGGCCTTGGCGACCCCGTCCACCTCAATCACGCGCGCCATGCCTAAGCGGCCTTCCTAGGCTCGGCGGGCGCCGAAAGGACGACCACGTGGTGGTCGCGGGTCCACCAGCCGTCGGGTTGCACCGGGCGAACCCAGCCCAGCGAAAAGGGCGGGACATGGCGCAGCAGAGCGGCCGGCCCGCCGGCTCGCCTGGCGGCCTGGGCAATCTCGTAGACCGCCGTCCGCATGGCCATGCCGGCCAGTTGCCCCGGCGTGGCGCGCTTGCGCCTGAACCTGCGCCGATGGACGATCCGCGCACTCAGGTGTTGGGAGGCCCACTCCCACCAGTCGCCGCCGCAGAAGCTCACGTGCTCGGGCGAGTAGTACCAGTAGTCCCTTGGGTTCCACCGCCAGAGCCACGATGAGGGATCGCCGGTGGTCATCACACAGAGGCCGCCCGGCTCCAGCAGCTCCAGGCATCCGCGCAGGAAGGCCAGTGGGTCCTGCATATGCTCCACGACGTCGATCGCCACCACGCAGCCGAACCGCTTGCCGGTGGCCAGCGCGTCGGGCACGGTGCCGCCGAGCATTTCGATGCCCGCCGCCGCCGCCGTTCGAGAGGCCTCGGTGGAGAGCTCAAGGCCGTAGCGGCCATAGCCGGCGGGGAGCGACCGAAGGAACTCGCCCCTAAAGCAGCCCACCTCGATCACGTCGCAGTGCCGTACAAGCGTCGTGACGGCATGCCGCGCCACATCCCAGTCCGGGCGGTCCATGCCTTCGCCAGACCACTGGTCGACGGGAAGTGCGGCGTAGCGCCGGGCCAGCTCCTCGGGGCTCAGGTAGGGATAGCGGTAGAGCAGCCGGCAGTCCGGGCACCGGTAGAGGCCTCCAGGATCGACCAACCGGATGACGGCGTGCAGCTCGCGGATGGGACCCAGCGCGTGGCTGTGCGTACCCTCGCAGCAGGGGCAGGCATGGTCGGCTTGGCCCGGACGCACGGTCATGGAACAAGTACTCCCCTGTTTCTTTGGCCAACTCAGGATACCCCGAGCGGCCGGACGTTGGCGGGCGCGTGAGTGCCGGGTAGTATGCCGATGCCGCCGGCCCAAGCGAGGCCGAGCCACCAGGAGGCACCGATGTCGGAAACCGAGCCAACGCTCTTCTTCATCCCTCACACCCACTGGGAAGGCGCCGTTTTCCAGACACGCGACGCATATCTCGAAATGGGCCTACCCAACATCACCCGGGCGCTGGCACTGCTCAAGGTGCATCCGGATTACCGGTTCGTGCTGGATCAGGTCTGCTACGTGAAGCCCTACCTGGAGCGCTACCCACACGAAGCTGCCGACTTCCGCTGCTTCGTGGAGGAGGGGCGCCTCGCCATTGTGGGCGGCACCGACGTGATGCTCGACGTTAACATGCCCGGCGGCGAGTCCTTCGTGCGCCAGGCGCTCTACGGCAAGCGTTGGTTCCGCGAGGCCCTGGGCGTGGACGTGAAGGTGAGTTGGCAACTCGACACGTTCGGCCACCATGCCCAGATGCCGCAGCTCCTGCGCCTGGCGGGCTTCGACTCGTTCTGGTTCTTCAGGGGCGTACCGGACTGGCAGACGCCCAGCGAGTTCGTCTGGGAGGGACTGGACGGCACGCGCATCCCCGCCTTCTGGCTGCAGCACAGCTACGCCGTGGCCTATGGGTCGCCGCAGACGCTGCCCGAGTTCGCGGCCTTCATGCGTGAGCGGTACGACAGCCTCGGCGGCAACACCCCCCACTCGGCCCGCGTGGCCCCCTCCGGAGCCGACGTCTGTGAGCCGGAAGCGCACCTGCCCGTGCTTGCTGCGGCGATGAATGCCGACCCGGACGCCGGTTTGAAGGTAGTCATCTCCGTCCCCACCGACTACGAGGCCGCCGTGGCGCGGCGCGGCGAACTGCCCACGCTGAAGTGCGAGCTGAACCCCGTCTTCCAGGGCATCTACAGCAGCCGCATCGAGCTGAAACAGCGCACCCGCGAGCTTGAGGAGACGCTCACAGGCGCCGAGAAGCTGGGCGTCATGCTGCAGGCCGCAGGCAGGGCCACCGATGACCGGCAGCTCTGGCAGGGCTGGGAGCCCATGCTCTTCAACCAGGCCCACGACATCATGTCCGGGGTGCTCACCGACCGCGTTTACGATGATACGATCGGCGGCTACGACCATTCGCGCCGCATCGCCACTGCCGAAGGCGAGGACCGGCTTCGGGCCTACGTCAGCGCCGTCGACACGCGCGGCGCGGGCATCCCCATCGTCGTCACCAACCTGCTGGGCTTCGCCCGCACCGATGTGGCCCGCGCCACTGTGGGCCTGGCAGAGCCCGGCGTGCGTGGCCTGCGCCTGACGGGCCCGGACGGCCGCGAGACGCCGGTCCAGATCGAACAGGCCTCGACCTGGCCCGACGGCACACTGGTCGAGGCGAGCATCGCCTTCCTCGCCACCGATGTGCCCGCCCTGGGCCATGCCGTCTACCGCCTCGAAGCGCTGG
This sequence comes from uncultured Chthonomonas sp., assembly GCA_903885605.1. Classification (GTDB taxonomy): domain Bacteria; phylum Armatimonadota; class Chthonomonadetes; order Chthonomonadales; family CAJBBX01; genus CAJBBX01. The sequence continues at coordinate 15,264 of CAISJD010000046.1, forward strand.
ATGCGGCCGTGCCCGGCTCCAACCCCGAGCCGGCATCTGAGCCATCCGGCTGCATCGAGACCGCCCTGCTCCGCGTGGAGGTGGACGCCACGGGCGCCATCACGAGCCTGCTCAACAAGGCCGACGGCGTGCAGGCTCTCTCCGCCCGGGGCAACGTGGTGGCCCGGCAGGAGGACCGCGGCGACTTCTGGGAGCCCTACAAGCCGCTGGACGGCGGTAGCCGCATCGCCATGCGGGATCGCCACCCGGCTCCCGCACCCGGCGAGGCCGAGCTCAGCACAGACGAGGCGGCTGAGAGCGTGACCGTGCTCCGCGGGCCGGTCTACTCCGAGGTCTCGGTAGCCCACGGCTACGGCAAGGGCACGTTCGCCACCACGATCCGCGTCTACGAGGGACTGCCGCGGGTAGAGGTTCGCACGACGCTGATGAACAACGACCACTCGGTCCGGTACCGCGTCCTCTTCCCCACGGGCATGGCTGAGGGCGCCAACCTGCACGAGATCCCCTTCGGCGCCAGTGAGCGGCCCGAGGGCATCGAGTTCCCGGCCCAGAACTGGTTCAGCACGAGCCAGGGCGGCCGGGGCCTGGCGATCCTGAACCGGGGGCTACCCGGGGCGAACACGGCCGACGGCGTCATGATGGTCTCGCTCTTCCGCAGCACCTGCATCGTGGCCTACGGCTTCGGCGGCGGCTACGGGCCCGGCATGTCGTCCGATTCCGGCTACATGATGGGCAAGGAGCTTACGTTCGAGTACGCCCTCGTCCCGCATGGCGGCGACGCCTTCTCCGCGCAGGTCCCCCAGCAGGGCCAGGCGCTGAACTCGCCTCTCCGGGCCGCGCCTGCCGCGGCGGGCGAGGGAGTGCTGCCGCCGGTCTGGGGCCTCCTGGCCGTGGATGCGCCCAACGTGCTGGTCTCGACCGTGCGCAACAGCGAGAACGGCGGCGCCGTGGTTCGGCTCTACGAGGCGGCAGGCCAGGCGGCTCCGGATGTAAGCGTCCGGTTCTCGGCGCCTGTGTCCTCTGTGGAGGAGGTCAACCTGCTGGAGGAGGAGGCCCGGCCGCTGGCCCTCGAAGGCGACACGGTCACCGTGGGTCTCTCCCCCTTCCAGATACGCACCCTGCGGTTCTGCCTAGCGTAGCGGCCCGGCCTCTCGCGACGCCCGCTCCAGCGCCCGGACGCGGGCGTCGCCCTCGCCCAGTGTGGGGCATATCCAGCCGCCCTCATCGTGCTCGTTCCATGCGTAGACGATGAGGGCCTCGGCTTCGCATGCGGCCGGATGGTCGCGAACCCACGCCACGGCCTCGCGGATGTGCGCCGCCAGTTGCGCGGGCGTAGGCGCCTCGAAGTAGCGCTCCATGCCTTCGCCGGCCTTCTGCCAGGGCTCCCACGGGTGCGGCCGCTCGATGCGCGGGCGGCGGTCCCAGCCGGTCACCGCCGTGGGGACCACCTTCGCCCCGAGGCCCGCCGCCGCCTCCCAGTACGCGCGCGCCGCGCGTGTCAGGTCGCGATAGGGGCTGCGGTTGCCACCGGTGCCCGGCACGACGTAGGCGCTGACGGCCTGCGCACCCAGGGCGTCGGCCAGCTGCTTCCCGCGGGCCGGGGAGAAGTCCATGATCACCAGGTAGGGGTTGCCGGCGCCGGCGGCTATCGCGTCGGCGCGGAACTGGTCGAAGAGCTTCCGCCCCTGCGCCAGGCCGCCCCAGGAGGCGATGTAGGCCTCGTCGACGAAGCCGAGGAAGAAGAGCGGCCGCCCGCCGGCCACGCGCACGTAGTTCGGCCGGCGCATGAGGTTGATGAAGCGCTTCATGCGGCCTGGGAAGGCCTCGGCGTTTCCGGTGCGGCCTGCCTCCAGCAGCATGGCGAAGCGGACATCGGCGGAGTGGCCGCTTGTGAGGTAGAGCTTCAGGGCATCGGCCAGCGGGTCGGCTTCGTCATAGGCCACGAAGGCCCAGTAGTCGATGGTCGCACGGCGGGCGTAGGCGATCTCGCGGTCCATGATGGCCTGTGTCAGCGGACCGATGGTGATGCGCTGCTTGTCGATCGCCTTGCTGAAGAATGGGGCGCGATGCCGGTACCGTAGCGGGCTGAGGCATTCGGTGACGACCTTGCAGACCTGACCCCGCTCCGTGCCGTACCAGCCGTCCCACCGGATCGCGCCCACCAGAGGCCGGTTGGTCCCTACTTGCGGCACGGCGCCGGCCAGGGCCAGGGCCGCCGTCAACATTGCGAGTGTGCTCATGCCGCCAGGTTCGCCGGGCACACCATGGAGTCCTTGGTGTCGGGCGCGGCGGGGGACCGGAATGGCCCCATCGCCGCGCCCATGTGCTGCTGAACCTACGCCGTCTGGGCCAGCGCCTGGCCGAGGTCGGCCAGCAGGTCGTTCACATCCTCGATGCCCACGGAGACGCGGATGAAGTCCGGCGTCACGCCGGCGGCCACCTGCTCGTCCGGCGAGAGCTGCTGGTGGGTGGTGGAAGCCGGGTGGATGACGAGCGACTTGGCGTCGCCGATGTTCGCCAGCAGCGAGAAGAGCTTCACGCTGTCGATGAACTTGCGCCCCGCTTCGAGCCCGCCCTTGATGCCGAAGCCCAGCATGGCGCCGTACTTGCCGCCCTTGTGGTACTTCGACGCCAGCGCGTAGGAGGGATGGTCCGGCAGGCCCGGGTAGTTGACCCACGCCACGCGCGGATGCTCCTGCAGGTAGCGGGCCACGGTCAGCGCGTTGGAGCTATGGCGCTCCATGCGGAGGTGCAGCGTCTCGAGGCCCTGCAGGAAGAGGAATGCGTTGAAGGGCGAGACGGCAGGGCCGAGGTCCCGCAGAAGCTGCAGCCGGGCCTTGAGGGCGTACTGCATCGTGTGGAGCGGCTCGGGCAGGCTGTTCAGCACGAGGCCGTGGTACGACGGGTCGGGCTCGGTGAACTGCGGGAACTTGCCGCTTCCCCAGTCGAACTTGCCGCCGTCGATGATGACGCCGCCGATGCTGGTGCCGTGGCCACCGATGAACTTCGTGGCCGAGTGGAGGACGATGTCGGCGCCCCACTTCAGCGGGTTCACCAGTGCGGGCGAGGGCATCGTGTTGTCGATGATGAGCGGCAGGCCGTTCGCATGGGCGATGGCGGCCACTGCCTCAATGTCCAGCGTGTCGAGCTTGGGATTGCCCAGCGTCTCGGCGTAGACGAGCTTCGTCCTGGGAGTGATGGCCCTGGCGAAGTTCTCCGGGTCGCCGGGATCGACGAAGTGGGTCTTGATGCCGAGCTTGGCCAGCGTGTAGCGGAGTAGCGTGTAGGTGCCGCCGTAGAGCGACGACGAGCTCACTACCTCGTCGCCGGCGGAGACCAGGTTCAGGATGGCCACCGTCTCGGCCGCCTGGCCCGACGATGTGGCGAGGCCCGCGGCGCCGCCCTCCAGCAGGGCAACGCGCTTCTCGAAGACATCCTGCGTCGGGTTCATCAGCCGGGTATAGATGTTCCCCAGCTCCGACAGGCCGAAGAGGGCGGCGGCATGGTCGGCGTCGCGGAACACGTACGAGGTGGTTTGGTAGATGGGCACGGCGCGCGCCGTGGTCGTCGGGTCCGGTACCTGTCCGCCGTGGACGGCCAGTGTGTCAAAGCCGAGCTTGCTCTCGTCGAGTGGCATGTGGTTCTCCTGGGCGCCGGCCGGCCGGGCCGGCACGGGCGGGCATCGTCGTTCTTGCTGGCGCCGGCATGAAGTCTACTTAGTTGATCGACATTGTACCCTATCGCTCCGGCGCAACGGCGCCGCGTAACATGCCATACGCAGAACCGCCCGGCCTCCGAACCCATGGGGGGGCGAAGGCCGGGCGGAAACGCTGCGAAGACCGGCGCCTAGACCTGCCAGCCCGGGCGGTACGTGCGGCGGATGTACTTGTTCACCGAGGGCTCGTTGGTGCACTTCATCTTGGCCACGTCCCAGGTCAGGGTCTTGCCGACGCCTGCGCACTGGGCCAGGTAGCCCAGCAGGGCGAACTCGGTGAGCGGACCCGAGGCGCCGGGGAAGTTGGATGCCGGGGTGCCGCCGTTCTTGATGCAGTAGAAGAGGTCGTCGATGGGGCCGCTGCCGTGGGCGCGCGGGAGCGTCTTGGCGGGAGCCGGGTAGTCGGCGTGGCGGTCCAGCGGGAGCAGGCGAGCCTGGCCGGCGGTACCGGTGGTCCAGAGAAGGCCCTTGTCGCCCTTGAACAGGGTGCACTCGCCGAAGTTGATCTCGCACTCCTTTTCGGTCTGCTTCATGATGTCGGGCTTCAGGCCGGAGTGGTCGTAGACATGGATCTTCACTGCGGGCATGCCTGCGCGGGCGGGCACTTCGTAGACGACGATGTTGTCCTGCGGGAACATCTCCTCGCTGCCGCCGTTGGTGCCGAGGCAGGTGACGGTGAACTGCTTGGCCTCGGCGATCTTCAGGGCGAAGAAGAGGCAGTCGAGGTTATGGCAGGCCATGTCGCCGATGGTGCCTGTGCCGAAGTCGCGCCACGAGCGCCAGCTGAACGGATGCAGGCCGTCGTGGTACTCGCGCATGGGGGCCGGGCCGATCCACTCATCCCAGTGCACGCCGGCGGGCACGGGCTTGCTTGCCGGACGCACTCCGGTTCCGCCGAAATTGCGGCCCAGGATGGTGTGCGTCTCGGTGACGCCGCCCACGGCGCCGTCCCAGACATACTCACAGGCGCGGCGCAGTCCCTCGCCGCAGTGGCCCTGGTTGCCCATCTGGGTCATCACCTTCTTGGCCGCGGCGGCCTTGGCCAGGGCGCGGACCTCGTAGATGTTGTGGGCCAGGGGCTTCTGGCAGAAGACGTGCTTGCCCATCTTGATGGCGCGGATCGACGCCGGGCCGTGGACGTGGTCCGGCGTGGCGATCAGGACGACGTCGATGTCCTTCTTGCACTGGTCCAGCATCTTGCGGAAGTCGTAGAAAGTCTTCGGCGCGGGGTCGCTGGGATTGCGCTCGGTGACCTTCTTCAGGGCGCCGGCGAGGTTGCCGTCGTCAATGTCGCAGAGGGCCACGACGCGCTCGCCGCACGCGGCATCCACGCTGTAGCCGCCCATGCCGCCGACGCCGATGACGGCGACACCCAGCTTGGCGTTGGGATCCGGCGATGCCATGACGGTCGGCGCGGCCAGGGTGGCGCCTGCGACCAGGGCGGAGGACTGCACGAACTCGCGACGGGAGAGGTGTTTCGCCACGGTATGGCTCCTTTGTGCGCGCCGCGCGGCCCAGGCCAAGGGGCCAAGCGCCGGGCGCGTTGGGTTGCTGTCTCATAGTATTCCGCACCACGGGCCCGTTGGCCTGCACCGATGCGCCGGGAATCGCGGATTCTAGGTCGGCGCGGCGAAGTACACTCAAGGCCATCGATCCGTCCAAGGGGG
>CAISJD010000047.1 GCA_903885605.1 uncultured Chthonomonas sp.
AGGGCGACGAGGTGATGGTGATCGCCGGCAAGGATGCCGGCAAGCGCGGCAAGATCCTCCATGCGTTCCCCAAGGTGAACAAAGTGGTGGTCGAGGGTGTGAACATGATCATCCGCCACCAGAAGGCCCGCCAGTCAGGCCGCACCGGCCGGAGCGGCGTGCAGCAGATGCAGGAGGGCGGACGGATCGAGAAGCCGGCGCCGCTGTTCGTGCCGAAGGTTATGCTGATCTGCCCCAACTGCGGCAAGCCGACCCGTGTCGGCTATGGCTTCCGTGAGGGAACTGAGAAGCTCTCGGCCCGCAAGTACCGGGTGTGCAAGCATCCCGAGTGCCTGAAGCCCATCGACTAGTGCGAGGCCGTCGTGAGCCGATCGGCTCGTGGACGAGATGGAGAAGCTAGATGCCACGTCTTAAGGACAAATACAAGGATCAGGTCGCCAAGGCGCTGCATGAGCAGTTCGCCTACGGCAACGTCATGCAGATCCCGCGCCTGGAGAAGATCGTGCTGAACATGGGCGTCGGCCAGGCCGGCCAGACCGGCGGCGACCCCAAGCAACTCGACAACGCCATGCGCGACATGACTATCGTCGGCGGCCAGAAGCCCTGCGTTACCCGCGCCCGGAAGTCGATCTCGAACTTCAAGATCCGCGCCGGCGCCCGCATCGGCTGCAAGGTCACCCTTCGCGGCGACATGATGTACGAGTTCCTGGATCGCTTCGTCTCTCTGGCTCTGCCCCGAGTGCGTGACTTCCAGGGCATCAACCCCAATAGCTTCGACGGCCGCGGCAACTTCGCCACAGGCATCAAGGAGCAGCTGATCTTCCCCGAGATCGATTACGACAAGATCGACAAGGTTCGGGGTATGGACATTATCATCTGCACCAGCGCCAGGACCGATCAGGAAGCGCGTGCGCTCCTGAAGGGCCTGGGCATGCCGTTCCGCGAGAAGTAGGCTGTCGGTCATCGGAGGTTACGGCCGAGATGAAGAAATACGCAATAGACTCCATTCGCAACATCGGTTTGTTTGGCCATCAGGGCTCCGGCAAGACGTCCCTCGCCGAGGCGCTTCTGGTCGCGTCTGGGGCGAATGATCGTATGGGCCGTACCGATGACGGTACGGCCACGACGGACTTTGACCCGGAGGAGGTCCGTCGCCACATCAGCATAAACATCGGGCTGGCTCCGTGCGAGTGGAACGGCTGCAAGCTTAATGTGGTCGATGTCCCTGGCTATCTCGACTTCGAGGGTGAGGTGCGCGCTGCGGTACGCGTCGTTGATGGCGCGATCCTGGTGCAGCCTGCACAGAACGAGGTCGAAGTCGGTCTGGAGATTGCCTCAAGCTTGGCCGCCGACGCAGGCTTGGCCCGCGCCATCTACGTGAGCCGCATGGACCGCGAGAACGCGGACTTCGGCGCGGTCCTGGGCAAGCTCCGCGCAGCGCTCGGCTCGGGCATCGCACCGGTTCAGGTGCCAATCGGCATTGCGGATGGCTTCAAGGGTGTCGTTGACCTTGTCGCCCAAAAGGCCTATACCGGCTCGGGTGGCGAGTTCAACGAGGTCGCGATACCGGCTGACTTGGAGCAGACCGTGGCGGACTACCGCGCAATGCTCATCGAAGCCGCAGCTGAGGGCGATGACGAACTGACCGAGAAGTTCCTTATGGAGGAGACCCTTACCGACGAAGAGATCGAGAAGGGGCTCTCCGAGGGCATCGCGGCCGGCAAGGTGGTTCCGGTGCTCTGCGGCGCCTCGCCGCGGAACATGGGCGCTACAGCCCTCCTTAACTTCGTCACGCATATGTTCCCGAGCCCTGCCCAGCGGCCCCCTGCCACCGGCAAGGTCGCCGATGGCTCCGCGGTCGTCCGGGAGCCGTCCGAGGCCGCCCCGTTCAGCGCACTGGTCTTCAAGACCCTGGCGGATCCGTTTGTCGGCCAGTTGACCTACTTCCGGGTCTTCTCGGGCGTCATGAAGTCCGACAGCCATGTCTGGAACTCCGTCTCGGGCAAGGATGAGCGCGTCGGTCAGGTCTATACCGTCCGCGGCAAGACCCAGGAAGCGACAACAGAGGTTGGCGCGGGGGATATGGGCGCGGTGGCTAAGCTCGCGTCCACCCACTCCGGCGATACGCTGTGTGAGCAGGCGAAGGCCGTGGTGCTCGACGGGATCGCCTTCCCCAAGCCTGTCTACGAGGTGGCCATCACCCCCAAGACCAAGGTGGACGAGGATAAGCTCGGCCCGGCGCTTCAACGCGTCGCCGCCGAGGATCCGACATTCTCCTTCCGACGTGACCCGCAGACCTTCCAGACGGTTATGAGCGGCATGGGTGAGACACACCTGAACATTGTCGTCGAGAAGCTCAAGAAGTTCCAGGCCAACGTAGAGACAGTGCCGCTCAAGGTCCCGTTCCGCGAGACAGTCACGATCAAGGCCGAGGGGCAGGGGCGACACAAGAAGCAGACTGGCGGACGTGGGCAGTACGGCGATTGCCATATCCGCCTGGAGCCCAATCCCCGCGGCGCCGGCTTCGAGTTCGTCGACGCGATCGTGGGTGGCTCCATCCCGCGGCAGTACCTTCCGGCGATCGAGAAGGGCGTCATCGAGGCCATGAGCACCGGCATCCTGGCCGGCAACACGGTTGTTGACATCAAGTGCACCTGTTATGACGGCTCATACCACGATGTTGACTCGTCCGAGCAGGCCTTCAAAATGGCCGGCATCCTCGCCTTCAACTCAGTGGCCCAGAAGGCCGGCCCCGTCATCCTCGAACCCATGGTCACCGTGTCTGTGGTGGTGCCCGAGGGCATGATGGGCGACGTAATGAGCGACATGTCGGGGAAGCGCGGTCGGATCGTGGGTACCGAGTCGATCGGCCGCGGCCGGACCTGCGTCAAGGCCACCGCGCCGCTCTCCGAGATGGTTCGCTACGCCATCGACCTCCGGTCCATTGCGAGAGGCCGTGGAACCTTCGAGATGGAACCCTCGCACTACGAGGAAGTTCCCGCACACATCGCACAGCAAATTGTCGCGGAGTACCAGAAGTCCCGCGACGAGCAGAAGTAACCTTCGTTACCGGCCGCGCTGACACCGCGGCTCCGACGAGAGGAGAACAGACTTGGCAAAGAAGTGCCTCATCAACAAGCAGCAGGCTAAGCCGAAGTTCGCCGTGCGCGCCTACACCCGGTGCAGCATCTGCGGACGGAGCCGCGGCGTGTTCAGAAAGTACGGTCTGTGCCGTATCTGCTTCCGTGAGATGGCTCTCCGGGGTCTCATCCCGGGCGTCACCAAGAGCAGTTGGTAGGGGGAGAGGGATATGGCCTACACGACTGACCCGGTTGCCGATCTTCTGACGCGCGTGCGGAACGCAAACCACGCCTACCACGACTCGCTGGAGATCTCGGGCAGCAAGCTGAAGCTGGAGATCGTCCGCATCCTCCAGGCCGAAGGCTTCATCAAGGGCTTCGAGGTCATCAAGGACCCGAAGCAGGATCGCATCCGCGTCTTCCTGAAGTACGGACCCAAGCGCGAGCGCGTGATCACCAATCTGCGCCGCGTAAGCAAGCCCGGCCTTCGCATCTACGTGGGCAAGGATCGGGTACCCCGCGTCCTGCGCGGCCTGGGGATCGCCATCCTCACCACGTCCCAGGGCGTGATGACGGACCGGCAGGCCCGTAAGCTGGGCGTCGGCGGCGAGGTTCTCTGTTACGTCTGGTAGTCTGCGGATCGCGCGGGGCGCTTGTCGCCCCGCGTGCCGGAGGAGCATATAGATGTCACGCATCGGCAAACTGCCCATCCCTCTCCCAGCTAGCGTCAAGGTGGAAGTGGGCGAGGGATCGGTAACAATATCGGGACCCAAGGGCAGCCTGACCAAGCCCTTTGATCCCTGCCTGGGGATCACGGTCGATGGAGGCACGCTCGTTGTGACCCGCCCGACCGATGAGCAGCGGCACCGTTCGCTGCATGGCCTCACCCGCACCATCCTGGCCAACATGGTCGAGGGTGTTACGAACGGCTATGCCCGGACGCTGGACGTCGTAGGGGTCGGCTACCGCGCACTGATGGCGGGTCCGAACCTGAGCCTCTCGGTAGGCTACTCGCATGGGATCGAGATCCCGCCCCCGCCGGGCGTCACGTTCGAGGCCGGCGTCGAGCAGCAGACCAGGACGCCCTTCGTGATCGTCCGGGGCATCGACAAGGAGCTCGTGGGCCAGACCGCCGCGCAGATCCGGTCGGTCCGGCGCCCCGAGCCCTACAAGGGGAAGGGCATCCGCTACCGTGGTGAGCAGATTCGGCGCAAGGCCGGCAAGCAGGGCAAGGCGGGCGGTAAGGGCGGCAAGAAGTAGCGCCGCCCGGCGCCTGCACAGGCTACTAGCCGAACCCTGAGGTATACTTTTCATTCGCGCCGGTCCTAGCGACGGGGCGCGTTGCGGGTCGGCAATCCGCGGACGAGGGGAAGTTCGAATGGACAAGAAAATCGCGCTGCGCATCAAGCGCCACAGGCGGGTCCGTGCCAAGGTGCATGGAACCGCCGAGCGGCCGAGATTGGCCGTGTTTCGCAGCGTCAAGCACATATACGCCCAGTTGATCGACGATGACGCCGGCGCCACCCTGGCCGCGGCGGGTAGCGTCGATCCCACGCTGAAGACCACGGTCTCGGGCGGGAACATCGACGGCGCGAAGGCTGTCGGCACGCTGATCGCGGCCCGGGCCCTGGAGAAGGGCGTCGCTACCGTGGTGTTCGACCGCGGCGGCTTCCGCTATCACGGCCGCATCAAGGGGCTTGCCGACGCCGCTCGCGAGGCCGGCCTGAAGTTCTAAGGCGGGTGGGGGACATCCCGCCGGCGAAGGAGTGACGAATGGCGAAGATCAACGCGGACACCCTGAACCTCGAAGAGCGCGTGGTACGCACCAACAAGGTGCAGAAGACGCATAAGGGCGGCCGCACGATGAGTTGGAGCGTCCTGGTCGTGGTTGGCGACCGCAACGGGTACGTCGGCGCCGGCCTCGGCAAGGCGCGTGCGATCCCGGACGCCATCCGCAAGGGCATCGAGGACGCCAAGAAGAACCTGATCGAGGTTCCCACCGTGGGCACCACCGTCCCGCACGAGATCTTGGCGCGCCACGGCGCAGCCGAGGTCCTGCTGAAGCCGGCCTCCCCCGGTACCGGTATCGTTGCAGGTAGCTCGGTGCGCACCATCCTCGAGCTCGCAGGCGTCCAAAACGTCCTGGGTAAGTCGCTGGGCTCGTCGAACCCGGTTAATATTGCGTGGGCAACCATCCGCGCCCTGCAGTCCCTGAAGCGCGGCGAGGATGTCGCTCGGCTTCGCGGTCGGCCGCTGCGCGAGATGGCCCCGTGGATGTGCAAGGCGGAAGAGCCCGCAGGAGTGTCCGCAGATGCCCAAGCTTAAGATCACCCTCCGCCGTAGCCCCATCGGCTACGTCAGGACGCATCGGCGCACCGCCGAGGCCCTCGGGCTTCGCAGGCTCCAGCAGTCCGTGATCCAGCCCGACAACGATCAGATTCGCGGCATGGTCCATACGATCGCCCACCTCGTCGAGGTGGAGGCTGTCGAGGATACCGCCGGTGAGGTGGTGAGCTAATGGGACTCGACAAGCTCGCCCCGGCTGAGGGCGCGACCCACCGCAAGAAGGTGATCGGTCGCGGTCCCGGCTCGGGCCACGGCAAGAATGCCACGCGCGGCCACAAGGGCCGGAAGAAGCACGGCCAGGTCAACCCGAACTTCGAGGGCGGTCAGACACCGCTGCACCGCCGCCTGCCGCACCTGCGCGGGTTCAAGCCTGTGAACCGCGTCGAGTACGCGGTGGTGAACGTGGGCCTCTTCGCTGAACTCGAAGCCGGAACCGAGGTCACGCCGGAGTTCCTCTATCAGCATCGGCTGCTGCGCGATCCCAACGAGCGGCTTAAGGTCCTCGCCGACGGCGAGGTGACCGTTGCGATCCACGTGAAGGCGCACAAGTTCAGCGCGGCTGCCAAAGCCAAGCTGGAGGCGGCCGGCGGTACAGCGGAGGTGCTCTGACCGTGCTTGAGGCGTTGATGCAAGCGTTCCGTATACCGGAGCTGAAGAAGCGGATCTTATTCAACATGGCCATGCTGGCGGTCTTCGTCCTGGGCGCCCATATTCCGGTGCCCGGCGTGGATCACAACAGACTGGACGCGTTGTTCGGTCAGGGCGGCTTCCTGGGCCTCGTGGACGTGTTCTCTGGCGGCGCGCTACGGAAGATGACCGTGTTCGCCATGGGCATCACCCCGTACATCAACGCCTCAATCATCATGCAGATGCTTACCCTTGCCATTCCGTTCCTTGAGTCGCTGAGCAAGGAAGGTGAGGCCGGGCGCAAGCAGATTGCCAAGTACACCCGCTACGGCACCGTGGTGCTTGCTGTGATCCAAGCCATTGGGTTTGCGATGAGCTTCCGCGCGGCGACCACGGGTGTTCTCGGCGTGATCCAGATGGTTGTGGTTATGACCGCCGGAACGATCTTCCTCCTATGGGTCGGCGAGCAGATCACGGAGAAGGGCATCGGCAACGGCGTATCGATCGTGATCTTCGCCGGCATCATGACTAGCCTCCCATTCCAGACGAGTGTCGTTGCCGCGTCGGTCAGGAACGGCTTCGTCTCACCGATCAGCGTGATAGTCCTCGGCCTGCTCTTTGTAGGGACAGTCCTCGGCATCGTGTTCATCACACAGGCCACGCGGCGCATTCCGATCCAGCATGTGAAGCGCGTCGTCGGCATGCGGATGACCCAGTCCGGTGGCGGTTCCTTCCTGCCGATCAAGGTGAACACCGCCGGCGTGATCCCGATCATCTTCGCGATCTCCATCGTGCTGCTTCCCGCCCAGTTGCTGAACAACTTCCCGCAACGCGACGGCTTCATCGGCACGCTGAAGAACATGGCCAACAACCTGAGCCCAGGCACCACGTGGTACGCGATGTTGATCTACGTTGTCCTGATCGTGGTCTTCACCTACTTCTACACGGCTGTGGTGATGAATGTTCAGGAGATGTCCGACAACCTGAAGCGCTATGGGAACTACATCCCGGGCATACGGCCGGGTAAGCCGACGTTTGATTACCTTGACCGGGTGGTCTCGCGCATCACGCTCGCAGGCGCCGTCTTCCTGGCGGCCGTGGCCGTCGTCCAGTACATCGCTCCCATCGTCACCGGCGTTACCTCTTTCAACCTGATCGGCGGCACGTCGTTGCTGATTGTGGTTGGCGTCGCGATCGAGAGCATGCAGGCGGTCGAGGCGCAGCTTCTAATGCGCAACTACGAGGGCTTCATCAAGGGCTCCGGCTCCAGCTGAGAGGTAGAGAGGCAAACGCAATGATCCTGGTACTCTTCGGACCACCCGGCGCAGGCAAAGGCACCCAGGGCGCTCGCATCGCTGATGCGGTCGGCATACCCAACGTATCGACCGGAGCGATCTTCAGGGGGCTGGCGGCTGCCGGCACGGAAGTCGGCACCCAGGCGCTCGGCTACATGAAACGCGGTGAGCTCGTTCCGGACCAGATCGTGGTTGACCTGGTGAAGGAGCGGATCGCGCAGCCGGACTGTGAGAAGGGCTTCCTGCTGGACGGTTTCCCGCGGACCATCGCCCAAGCCGAGATCCTGGATACGATGCTGGCCGACCTTGGCCTTGGCATCGATGCGGTGCTGAACTTCGACGTGGCCGAGGACCTGCTCATTGAGCGGCTGTCCGGCCGGCGCACATGCATCACCTGCGGCGCTACGTACCATGTGGTTGCCGTACCGCCCAAGGTTGACGGTACGTGCGATGCATGCGGAGCCGACCTGGTCCAGCGGCCCGACGATATGCCTGAGTCGATTCGTACCCGGCTGCGGGAGTATGCGGCGAAGACGGAGCCCGTGCTCGGGTACTACGGCGCGAAGGGCTCGCTCAAGAACATCGAGGCGATCGGTAGCCCTGAAGACGTCTTCGCCTCGGTGACGGCCGTCGTGCAGTCGCTGGACTAGGCGGAGAACGCTGCCGCGTGGTAGTGCGCAAGACGCCTGATGAGGTTGAGAAGATCAGGGCCGCCGGCCGGGTAGTTCGCGCTGCGCTGAACGCGATGGGCCAGGCCATTGTGCCTGGGAAAAGCACCACCTATGATCTTGAGAATGCCGCGATTGCTGTGATCGAGGCTGCCGGCGCGACATCCGCGTTTCTGGGCTACGCGCCGCAGGGGCACCCGGCATATCCGGCGTGGACCTGCATCTCGGTGAACAGCGAGGTCGTTCACGGCATACCGGGCCGGCGTGTCCTTAACGAGGGTGATGTGGTCAGCTGCGACGTCGGTGTTAAGCTTAACGGCTACTACGGCGATGCCGCAACGACGTTCGCGGTCGGTCGGGTCTCAGACGGCGCTGACCGCTTGCTGAAGGCCACACAGGAGGCCCTCTACAAGGGGCTTGACAAGGCGGTGGCCGGCAATCGCATCGGCGATGTTTCCGCCGCGATCGATAAGCATGTTCGGGCGCATGGTTTCTCGGTGGTCAGGGATCTGGTCGGGCACGGAGTGGGCAAGTCCCTCCATGAGCCCCCGCAGATCCCGAACTTCGGGAGGTCTGGTCAGGGTGTGCTGCTTCAGGAGGGCATGACCCTGGCCATCGAGCCCATGGTCAATGCGGGCGGACATAGGGTGCATGCTCTGGCGGATCACTGGACGGTGGTGACATCGGACGGGAAGCTGTCGGCGCATTTCGAGCACACCGTAGCTGTAACCCGCGGCGCGGTTCGGATACTGACGGAAGGGGACTGAATGCCACCTAAGCGAACGTACAGGGGGGGCGGTGGAAGCGGCCGCAAGACGGGCGCGTCCAAAGGACCCAAGACGCCGGGCGGCCCGCGTCCGAGGCCGGCTCCAGAGCCCGTTGAGGACGGTAAGGAGCCCGGGATCGAAGTTGAGGGCGTGGTCAGCGAGAACCTGCCCAACGCCATGTTCAGGGTCCAGTTGCAGACCGGGCATGACGTACTGGCACATGTCTCCGGGAAGATCCGAATGCACTTCATCCGGATCCTGCCTGGTGATCGGGTGCTGGTGGAGTTGTCGCCGTACGACCTGACGCGGGGCCGCATCCTGTACCGTTATAAGTAACGGTGTAGGCCGCCGTGCGGCAGAGCCGGCGGCGGCTTGAACGCGTCAGGGGCATGTTGTCGTTTGGAGGATGGAATGAAGGTTCGGGCATCGGTCAAGAAGATGTGTGAGAAGTGCAAGATCATCAAGCGCGAAGGCGTGGTCAGGGTGATCTGCAAGAACCCGAAGCACAAGCAGCGGCAAGGGTGACGTGCTTAGGCTCCCGTGCGACGCGCCGGGTAGCCTGTGATCTGGGGAGGTTGCTTTGGCAAGAATTGCGGGCGTAGACCTGCCACGCGACAAGCGAATCGAATTCGCGCTGCCGTACATCTATGGAGTAGGGCTCACCAGTGCGCGCAAGATCATCGCGCAGGCTGGTGTCAACCCCGATACGCGCGTTCGTGAATTGACTGAGGCAGAGAGCAGCCGTCTCAGGGAGATCATCGAGCGTGACTACCGGGTCGAGGGCGACCTGCGCCGAGAGATCTCGCTGAACATTCGGCGCCTGGTTGAGATCGGCTCGTACCGTGGGCTTCGCCACCGTCGCGGGCTTCCGGTTCGCGGACAGCGCACCAAGACCAATGCACGCATCCGCAAGGGTCCGAAGCGCGCAGTGGCCGGCAAGAAGAAGGCCAAGAAGTAACGGCGTTCGCCGCGCATGCCGGCGTTGGTGGTCGGCGTCAGTTCGCGCAGGCTGCCTTGTGGGGCATGCGAAAGACTTAGGAGTGATGGATGGCTAATAAGAAGACGGCGAGCGCCGGGCGCGCGAAGCCCAAGATCAGCAAGAACGTAGTTCAGGGCGTGGTACACATCCAGTCGTCGTTCAACAACACACTGATCACGTTCACGGATGTGAAGGGCGACACGTTGTCCTGGGCGAGCGCCGGCGGCATCGGGTTCAAGGGCACCAAGAAGGGCACGCCCTTCGCCGCCCAGATTGCGTCGGAGAACGCCGCGCGCAAGGCGATGGAGCATGGCCTTCGGCGCGTGGACGTCCACGTGAAGGGTCCTGGCTCCGGCCGAGAGACCGCGATTCGCGCCCTCCAGGCCGTGGGCCTTGAGGTTACGCTGATCCGCGACGTGACGCCGATCCCGCACAACGGGTGCCGTGCGCCCAAGAGACGGCGCGTCTAGTCGCCGGACGAGCAAGGATGTAAGTGCGAGGGAGGACGAAGCGGCAGACTACCCGCGTAAACTCCCAGGAGCCCAAGAGGGCTCTCGCTTACCGGAAGATCCGGAAGGAGCATTGGTCGCAGAATGGCAGCGAATAATCTGGAACCGAGATGCCGACAGTGCCGGCGGGAGGGCGTCAAGCTCTACCTCAAGGGCGACAAGTGCGTCGGCAAGCACTGTACGTTTGACAAAGAGAGCCGGCGCAAGCCGCCGGGTATGCACGCCGCCAGCCCCTTCCAGAGGAAGGTGAGCGAGTACGGCACCCAGCTTCGCGAGAAGCAGAAGTGTCGGCGTGTCTACCGGGTCCTTGAGGGCCAGTTCCGAACCTACCTCGCCGAGGCGGAGCGCCGGAAGGGCGTCACCGGCGAGAACCTCCTGCAGCTACTTGAAACCCGGTTGGACAACGTGATCTTCCGTCTGGGCGTCGCCAGCTCACGCGCCATGGCCCGGCAGATGGTCAGCCACCGGTTCTTCACCGTTAATGGTCGCCGCGTCAATGTGCCCTCGTACCAGGTGCGCGTCGGCGACGTGATCGCGGTGTTCCCCAGCAAGAACGACACGGACATCGTCCGGGCCGCCCGCGACAAGGCCATCTCCCGCGGTCTGCCCGCGTGGCTGGAGTACAAAGCGACTGAGATGGTGGGCACCGTGGTCAGCCTGCCCACCCGCGACCAGATCGATACCGACGTCCAGGAGCAGTTGATCGTCGAGTTCTACTCGCGGTAAGCCGCAAAAGGCGTGCGCCGACGGCCCTCGGTGGGCCTGACCCGGCGCGTCACCCCTTGCGAGGTATATATGGAAATCACACTGCCACGCCTTGAGACGTTGGAAGAGACCTCGACGCACGGTCGGTTCGTGGTCGAGCCTCTTGATCGTGGCTACGGCGTCACGCTCGGCAATTCGCTGAGGAGGGTTATGCTCTCCTCCATCGAGGGAGCCGCCGTGACGGACGTGCAGATCGAGGGCGTCCTTCACGAGTTCTCGATGATCCCCGGGCTCAAAGAGGATACGACGGAACTCCTGCTCAACCTCAAGAGCCTCTATGTCCGCGTCGACCGGCTTATGGCCGGTACTGAAGGCGGATGGAAGATTCGTGTAGATCGGTCCGGCCCCGGCCGCGTGACCGGCGCCGATGTCGAGTGCCCCGCCGGCCTGGAGATCGCCAATCCGGAGGTCTATCTGGCGACCATGGCAGACGCAAACGCGCGCCTCTGCATGGAGATGACTGTCGAACTGGGCAAGGGCTATGTCCTCCCCGACAAGCAGGAGAAGCGCGGCCCCGTCGTCATCGGCGTGATGCCCGTCGGAGCCGCGTTTACACCGGTCCGTCAGGTGAACTTCACTGTGGACGCCACTCGCGTCGGCTTCAAGACCGACCTGGAGCGGCTGACTATGGAGGTCGTCACCAACGGTACCATGACTCCGCGGACTGCGGTCTCAGAGGCCGCCCAGATCCTCACCAAGTACTTCCGGTACTTCGCCACCTTCGGTGGCGCCGACGACGAGGATCCAGGGTTTGGTGGACCAGGCGGTCGGCCCGATGTGCCGGACGTCAAGGTTGAGGAGCTTGAGTTCAGCTCGCGGACGTTCAACTGCCTGAAGCGAGACTCCATCGACAGCCTCGGCAAGCTGGTCCAGAAGACCGAGGCCGAGTTGCTCACCATCCGCAACCTTGGCCGCAAGTCACTTGCCGAGATTGTGGTGAAGCTGCGCGACCGGGGTCTGGAACTCAAGGGCGGAACATCGATCAAGCCCGAGGAACTTGAAGCAGTGTCGGCCGGCGGATCCGCTGACGACGAAGAGGCAGAGGGGAACTAACAGTGCGACATCGTATAGGCGGCCGCCAGTTCGGCCTACCCAGCGACCAGAGGCGGGCGCTACTCAAGGGCCTCGTTCGGTCTCTGTTCGCGTATGACAAGATCGTCACCACGGAAACGCGCGCGAAGGATATCAAGCCGATCGCTGAAAAGCTGATCACCACGGCCAAGAAGAACGATATTGCCGCCCGCAGGTTGGTGCGGCGCTACATCGATTCCAGCGTGGCCGAGTTCGCGCGAAGCGCCGACACGGGCAAGATCGTCCGAAATCCGGACTATGTGCTGCCGAGGCTCTTCGAGGTGATTGCGCCCAGGTACAAGGCTCGGTCGGGTGGCTACACGCGCATCGTGAAGATCGGGCAGCGGCGGGGCGATGGAGCTCCCATGGTGCTTCTGGAGCTTCTTGACTGCGAGCCGACGGTCCAGTCCAGCGAGACTGCCGCCACTCCGGCTGCGGCCAAGAAGGTCGGGGCGGGGAAGTAGGCCATCGCCGGAGCGCCGCGGTCGTTCAAGGCCACGCTTGAGTATGACGGGACCGAGTATTCCGGGTTTCAGTACCAGCCCGGCCTGCGGACCGTTCAAGGCGTGTTGGAGATCGCGGTGCACCGGGTCAGCTCACAGGCGGTACGGGTCTCGGGGGCCGGTAGGACCGACGCCGGCGTCCATGCGATGGGGCAGGTGGTAGGCTTCAGGGTCGAGACGGCCGTTCCAACGGACCGGATGGCCCTGGCGCTCAATGCCAATCTGCCGCCCGATGCGCGGATCACGACGGTGCAGGAGGTCGATCAGGGCTTCCACGCCAGGTTCAGCGCTACCTCAAGGAGGTATGTCTACCTGATCCTGGCGCGGCCGGCGCCGTCGGCCCTGCTGGGAAGGTACACCTGGCACCTGCCGGATGTGCTTGACGTGGCCGGTATGCAGGCTGCCGGGGAGCGTCTCCTTGGGGAGAACGACTTCGCAGCCTGGGCGAACGATCTGCGCGAGGCGACGACCAGCACCCGCTTCATGCGGCAATGCTCGGTGCGGAGGGCCGGACCGTTCATAATGGTCTGGGTCGAAGCGAATGCCTTCCTGAAGGGCATGGTCCGGAACATTGTAGGGACGCTCGTACAGGTGGGTCGCGGCAAACGGCCTCCCGATGACTTCGATGTGATAACGCGATCACGCGACCGTGGTCAAGCCGGGCCGTCCGCCCCTGCACGGGGACTGTGCCTGGTACGTGTGCGATACTGAGGAGACTTCGATGAAGACGTTCTCGGCCAAGCCCGAGGAGATGGAGAAGGCGTGGTACGTCCTGGATGCCAGTGGGCAGTCCATCGGGCGGCTGGCCGTCGAGGCGGCGCGGATCCTGCGCGGCAAGCATAAGCCTACGTTCACGCCCCATGTGGACACCGGCGATTTCGTCATCGTCATCAATGCCGCCCAGGCCAAGCTGACGGGCAGTTCCAAGGGCGGCGAGAAGATTTACCGCCACAGCGGCTGGCCCGGCGGCATCAAGTTCATCACCCGTGCTCAGGAGCTTGATCGCAAGCCCCAGGAGGCCGTTCGGCGTGTGGTGCGCGGTATGCTGCCGCATAACCGGCTGGGCGACGCCATCATCGGCAAGCTCAAGGTGTACGCAGGTCCGGAGCATCCGCACGAGGCCCAGAAGCCTGTTGCGTGGCTCGGCCTCGCGGCGGAATAAGGAGAACTAGGCGTGCTCAATTCTGTTCGCTACTACGGAACCGGGAAGCGCAAGGACGCGGTCGCTCGCGTCTGGATCGTACCTGGGTCCGGCACAGTCACGATCAACGATCGTCCGGCTGATCGCTACCTCGGCCGCCTCGTCCTTGAGCGACTCGTGCAGCAACCCTTCGATGTCACAGAGATGGTCGGCCGGTTCGACGTCATCGCGCGTTGCGCCGGCGGCGGCCTCAGCGGCCAGGCGGGCGCCATCCGGCACGGCATCAGCAAGGCCCTTGTTGAGGCCGATCCCGGGCATCGGACCGCGCTTCGCCGCCTTGGCTACCTGACCCGCGACCCGCGCGTCAAAGAGCGCAAGAAGTACGGTCGCAAGCGAGCGCGGCGCGGCTTTCAGTTCAGCAAGCGCTAAGCGCCGGCTTCCGGCTTCAGCTGTGCCTGGACCATGGTGTTGCGCGAGAGCGTGGCACTATGGTCCTTCTCTGCGTGGTGGAGGCGGTTGCATGTCGGGCCGGCTGCGCGCCGGGGCCGGTGCGGCCGCGGAGCGGAGCCAGCGTCCCCTGCGGCGCACCCCGAACCCGGGTGCGGCAACCCCTCAGGGCATCCGCTAATCCTGCCCCGTCGGCCAGTACGGTATAGGTGACCAAACCACGCGAGCAGCCTTGCGGGGCGCTGGCCGGCGGTCGTCTCGTGTCTCAGTCATCCATGCCGGCCAGAAGCCCGCCCGCAGGGCTCAGGCACTCAGGTCCCTCGTGCCTGGCGTTGTTCACGTACCCTGAGACGGGCTCCATGGACATGAGCTCCTCAGGCATCGGCCCAAGCGCGGGCATCACCCTGGACGCGGGCACGAAGCCGGGCGTCAGCCAGAGATCCTCGTCCCACTCGCGCAGTATGGCAGGCATGCGCGTGTGGATCGGCGCGATGAGCGCGTTGGGTTCCACCGTGACAACGGCGCAGGTCCTCAGTGGCGACCCATCCGGCGAGGGCCACTCATCGTAGAGCCCGGCGAACGCGAAGAGCCGTCTGTCGCGGAGGTGGATGAAGTAGGGTTGCTTGTGCGTACCAATTCGCTTCCACTCGTAGAAGCCGCTTGCCGGTATCAGGCATCTTCGGCGCATCAGCGGGCCGCGGAAGGCCGGTTTCACAGCCAGCGTCTCGGCGCGGGCGTTGACCAGCCTGGCCCCCATCGTCGGGTCCTTGGACCAGAAGGGCACCAATCCCCACTGCATGGGCTCCATGGCGGGCCTTCCGCACTCGCTGTGCACAACCATCACGGGTTGTGTCGGGGCGATGTTGTAGCGGGCGGGCAGGGGGAGCAACGCGTGGCCCGGCGCAAAGCGGTCGCGTACCTGCTCCATCGAACTCAACAGCGCATACCGGCCGCACACGGCTTCCTCCCTGGCGCGTGCCGACGCGCCGCCATGCTTGTTCGCCGTTGGCCGGACCTATCCCTGCCGGAATGGGCACATCGACCTACGTCTGCGTAGCCGTGTATGGCCCATCCTATTTAGGAGGGGTGTCCTATGGGATCCGATGGGGAAGCCGGGCGGCGATGGAAGTGGAGGCGGCGGGGGCGATGCGCGGCAGTATGGTCTGCGGCGGCGTTCGTAGCCCTGGCAGCCTCGCCTCTTCTGCTGGTTGCCGCCGGATCGCGTCCTCCGCGGGTCCCGCTCCATAGGTTGCCGAGCGACCTAGGCCTACCGTTCGAGACCGTGGCGTTTGCTTCGCGCGATGGGCTTCGGCTGGGCGGATGGCTTGTGCCGTGCTCTCGGCCGAGGGCCATCCTGATCCTGTGTCACGGCCATCCCGCCAACCGATGCGAGACGCTCTGGCTGGCCGACCTGATGCATCGGCGCGGGTTCGCCTGTTTCCTGTTTGACTTCCGCGCGATGGGTGTCAGTGAGGGGTCCTTCTCCTCGGTTGGAGCGCTGGAGACGGCGGACCTATTGGGGGCCGTCGACCTGGTCTCAGGGAGGCCGGAGTTCCGCGGCTTGCCTGTTGTGGCCTACGGAATGTCCATGGGTGGCGCCGTGTGCTTGCGAGTGGCTGCCGGCGACGCCAGGGTCCGCGGCGTTGCGACATACGGAGCCTACGCGACGCTGGCCGATGCGGTCGATGGCCGCGCACGTTCGTGGCTCGGGCCTGCGGGCCCGCTCGTCGCCCGCCTGGCCATGGACGTGGGCGGACGTTGGACATCGGCCGACCTGCGTCACGCGGGGCCACTGGTCGGCATGGAGAGGCTTGCGCCGCGGCCGGTGTTGTTGTTACACGGTGCGCGTGACCGGACGGTCTCTCCGTCGGAGGCCTGGCGGCTACAGGCGGCAGCACAGGGCACGTGCGATGTTGTGGTGCTGCCCCACTCCACCCATGCCTGGATCGCGCCGCCGGACCGCGCATTGGCCGTCAGTAGCCTCATTGCCTTGTTCGAACGCTCCGTTGCCGCCGGTACCGGCTTCTAGCCTTGCTCGGCCGCCCTGCCTGCGTGGGCAAAGGCGGGACCCGAGGCGGTGGCGCGGACGGTGCGCTCAAGGAAGACGGCATCGCCCTCGGCGGATGGAGCTGTCCGGTCAATGTCGCAGACCAGCACTCGCGGGTCCACGGCGCCCGACTCGCGCGAGCGTGCAAGGGCGCGCTCTGCTGTGATGCTGCGAGCCGTCGCGGTAGCCGTCTCCAGGTCGCGCGCGCGGACGCGCCTGTCGGTGAGGTGTACAAGGAAGCCTGCAATGGCGTCGGCGCAGATGATCGCCTCCTCACGAACCACTACATCGCCGGCGATGGCTCCAACCGCGTTGGCCACGTCTGCGTCGGGAGGGACGATGACCTGGACGCCCATATGGTCGGAGATGGCCGGCGCAAGGAGCCCCGCGGGCGCCCCGATGGCCACGATCGGCCGATCCATCGTGATGCCCACTCTCAGGGCACCCGACGCGTTGCCGAACGCCCGGTCAAGGAGGGGCGACCACTCCGGCGGCAGGTGGGCCCTGGCCATGCCACAGGTGATGGCCTCTCGGCGGAGTGCTTCGTCGAACAGCCGCCGCGTGATCAGGCGGCGGATCAGTCGCATCAGCTCGTCGGCTTCGGATCCGTACATGGCGGCGAACACGCGCATGGCCGCGCCGGCGGTCGCTGCGTCCCAACGCGAGAAGTCGCCTGTGGCATGCAGGATATCGGTCGGTGTCAGGCCACCGCGCTTGATGGCTCCAGCCTGCTCCAGCCTCTCGGTCGGCAGGAGCCTGTAGTGAGGTGAACGTAACCGGCGAGCGAGTTCCAGCATTGGGACAGGCCCATCCCGGAGGGCGTCCAGGATAGCCTGCTCCTGTGTGGTCCAGGTGCGGGAGAGAGGGCTGCCGAGCATGAGCACATCGAGTGCCGAGGCGTCGGTCGCCGCCCGGGTGTGGCGCCACTCGAAGGCCGCGACAAACGCCCTGATGTGTGGATGCGCGGCGGCCAGTGAGCAGAGCGGGACGTTCCGCTGCGGGCCGATCCGCAATGCCCGGTCACGGTCGAAGTCTATGCGGCTGTCTCCACCCAGGCCGGTGGTGCAGATGTCAGCCACATCGACGCTCATCACGTGGCCACCGACCTGAGCACCCGAGGCTGCCACGTTGACATGGCCGTCAGTCAGGATTGCACAGTCCGTAGTTGTTCCGCCGATATCCATCACCATCGCGTTTGCCAGACCCGTGAGCACCCGAGCGCCGCTGACGCTAGCCGCCGGCCCGGACAACAACGTCTCTATGGGCCGCTCGCGGGCAACGCGCTCCGCCATCGGCGTGCCGTCGCCGCGGACGACCATCAGCCTGCCACGGAAGCCCTCTTCGGCAAGGGCGCAGGAGACCGAGCGGAGCAGGCTATCGATTACAGGCAGGAGCCGCGCGTTGGCCACCGCCGTTCGGGCCGCCTGCACGCCATTGAGGCGCCTCGTCACCTCGTGCGCGCAGACGATCGGGGCAGCAGTCACGCTGCGGACTATGTCCCTTGCGCGGTTTGCCATCTCGGGGTTACGGACCAGTCCGTAACCGGCGATTGCGATGGCCTCAACCTGGTGATCCATGGTCAGCGTCAGGGCTGCGGACCGGCAGGCAGCCTCATCCAGGGGCTCGATGATGTCGCCCGAGGCATCCACCGCGCCGCGCGCCCTGAAGGTAGGCGTGTGGCCGATATCGTCGGCGAACCAGTCCCACGGTGCGAGCACAATCAGCCCGACAGAGCCGCCGCGGCGCTCCACGACTGCATTCGTGGCCAGTGTGGTGGATAATGAACAGATACGGGCGCCGGTGACATAATGCGATGGCAGCAGGCGGAGTACTGAGCGGACGCCTTCAGACAGGTCATGGTATGTCGTCAGGGCCTTGGCCTTGGCTACCAGGACCCGCTTGGCCAGGTCGTAGATCACTGCGTCTGTGTAGGTCCCGCCGGCGTCAATGCCAAGGCCCAGTGCACCTGACTCTATGGAGCGTGACACGGCGTTCGGGTCCGGCGACTGAGTGGCGTGCATCTGGGCTCCTTGATCGTGCGTCCCGGTCCAGACCGTATCGTGTGTCACAAACTTCCCGGTGATTCCGGGGAACAGTGTATCACGCAGCGCGTCGCCTGACTCTAGCCATTGAGGGCATTCAGATGCGTGATCTTGTTGCGGGTCGCACTGCCGCCGGGTGGTGCATGGGGCCATGGTACGCACCGGCGGGTTGACGGCGTGCTGTAGGTGCCTGAGGGGCCAGGTGATGATGTAAGCAGGTGCACTAGCATGATGTGATGGTGGTCATGGGGCGCCTGTGGTCGTTCAGTCGGACGCTCTGGTGATGTGTGCCCCGTATGGGCGGCGGCACACCAGGCTCCGATGGTGGGCGGTGCTGGGCGACGCTAGACGAGGAGAGAGGTTCATGTTCGCTCTTACAACGCGCCGGGCGCGGTGGTTCGCAGTTGCCGTGCTCGCTTCTGTGGTGTCGTACGTAGCGCCGGTCGCGGCCAGTGCGGATGATGCACGGCACGGTAGGGTGCTGGTGCGCCCGTTACCGGGATGCAGCCCTGGGCGCATCGCGGCTGATCACCGAGCGTCAGTAGTCAGACAGATCGGCGACTTGCCGGTCTATGAGCTCTATGTAGCTACCGGCGACATGGCCGCGGTCCTGGCCAGTCTGGCCAATGACGTGCGGGTCATCACGGCTGAGGCTGTCGATCCTGTGACTTCGACTGACCCCGGCCAGAGCCAGTTCCTGTTCGCGTTCGATCGAGGCCCGCTGCCTGGATCGTACACTAACCAGGTGGCATTCAGCCAGGTGAACCTCGGCAAGTCGGCGAGCGTGACCAAGGGCAAGGGGATGCGCATTGCCGTGCTTGACACCGGCATTGACGCAGGGCATCCGGACTTGGCCGGGCACATCGAGCAGGGCTATAACGCCATAGATCCTGCGCAGCCGGCAGCCGACGTTGCTGATGGCCTGGTGAACAGCGCCTATGGCCACGGTACGATGGTTGCCGGGATCCTTGCGCGGATTGCTCCTAAGGCATCGATCATGCCGGTCCGCGTGCTGAACGGGGACGGCATCGGTACCATGGCCAACGTGATGGTCGGGTTGCGCTGGGCGGTCACAAACGGAGCCGACGTGGTGCTGATGTGCTTCGGGTCCGACACGGTGTCTCCGCTGTTTGCCGGCGAAATCCAGGCGGCTCACGAGAGCAACGTGGTTCTGGTCGCATCCGCCGGCAATGGCGAATCCAGTGACATACGGTTCCCGGCGGGACTGCACGGCGTCACGTCAGTTGCAGCCGTCGATGCCTATGACATCAGGGCCCAGTTCTCGAACTTCGGAACCTACGTGGACTACGCCGCGCCGGGCGTCGGCATCCGCAGTACCTACCCGGGCGGCGCCTACGCCAGTTGGTCCGGCACCTCAATGGCTGCGCCGTTCGTGGCCGGTCAGGCTCTGCTGCTGGCCTCACTCGTCGATGAGCGGGAGCCGCACGTCATCGACTGGCTGATGGAGAAGACTGCGCGGCCCGGGAACCCGGCCTTCGCGGGCGAACTGGGCAAGGGCATCATCAACATCGAGAAGTCGGTGTACCTGGCCTCCTGGATCTGGTAGAGCCGGGGCCGCCCGGACGGGCGGCGATCAGCCTGCCTGACAAGGCCAAAGGGGGGAAGGGGCATCGGCCCCTTCCCCCCTTTCGCGCTTGCCGCTAGTCTTTCAGCAACCCTCGTTGAAGAAGACGTACAGCCCGTCCTTGCCGGGGGCCACGATATCAAGCCTGCCCGTGCCGCGCAGGTCGGCGATGGCGAAGCGGATGCCGAGGCCGGTTGCGGCGCGGACCTCTCCGTGGTCGATCACCTGCTTGCTGAAGCTCTCGCCGTTCCACTTGAAGTAGTAGCTGCCGATGTCGTCCCACTCGCCGGGGTCGTTGCCGCAGTGGGCGCGGTAGCGGCTACCGGTTACCAGCTCGGGCTGCCCGTCGCCGTCGATGTCGACCCACTCCATGCAGTGGTACTGCGAGCAGTAGGGGTCAATCGGATGCCGCTTCCACTCTATGACACCCGGGCTGGGCCTCACCTGCTCGTACCAGTCGAGCCCGTAGTTGTGGCCCTGACCCACGATGATGTCGGCCAGGCCGTCTCCGTTCACGTCCGCAACCAGGATTGGCACGCTGGCGGCGCCGAAGTTGAAGTCCGGGTGGTGGATCCACTCGCCGTTGTACGGGTCCTCAGGAGCCTCAAGCCAGCCCGAGGCCAGCACGAGGTCGATGCGGCCGTTGCGCGTGATGTCGCCCGCTCCGAGGCCGTGGCCCTGCGCGTGCGGGTAGACCGTGTGGGCATTGAACCGTCCCTGGCCGCGCCCTTCGGCGTCTGTGGCCAGCTTGTAGATGACTAGCGGCGCGCCGGGAGTGTTGGGGATGATCTCGAGCAGGCCGTCGTGATCAATGTCGGCGGTGATGGTGGCTTCGATGTTGCCGCACTCGGCGATGATGTGCTCAGGCCACTCGCCGCCAGCCGGGCCCGGGTTCTCGCGCCACCGGAGCGGCGCCCACCAACTGCAGTTGATGATGTCGAGCCGGCCGTCTCCGTTCACGTCCACAGGGATAGCCGAGAAGCTGTCGAAGTACTCGCCGTACGGCGCTACCTCGCCGATGAAGTGGCGGGTGCGGAAGTCGGGGCCCTTGTACCAGTAGGCGCCGGAGACGATGTCGAGGATGCCATCGCCGTCCACATCGAAGACATCGGCGGCTTCGAACCGCTCGTCGGCGATGAGCTTCTTGGTCCACTTGATGGGCATGTGTGTTGCTCCTTGTGGCAGCGCCTGGCATTCGGCGCCGCGGTTGACGTAGCTCAGTTTGCGGCTGCGGTTGGGTTCGGCGTCACGGTGAGGCAGACCTCGCGGATGGCTTCGGCGATGTTCCTGAATACGTCCCAGGGGACATCGGGCGGGATCAGGTGGTCGAAGCCCGGCACGTAGCGTCCGCCGCCGGCCATCTCACGAGCGAGGTCTACCTGCGCGGCTCCGGCGGCCCCCGTCATCGCCTCGACGCGCTTGTCGAGTCCGCCCATGATCCCCAGACCCGGGTAGTCTCGGCGAACCCGGCGGATGTCGTTGCCCGCCTGCACCTCGAACGGGAACATCATGTTGATGCCGTGCCGCATGAAGATCGGTACGAGCTGTGAGCAGTCTCCGTCCGTATCGACCGAGACGATCCGTACGCCGTGACGCCGGGCGAACTCCGCGACGCGGTCGTAGCAGGGCATCATGAAGCGCTCCACCATCTTGGGCGAGATCAGCGAGCCCTGCCGGCCCGACATGTCCTCCCAGATGTGGATGTGGTCGATGCGCGTCTCGTCGGCGATGCGGCTCCAGAGGTTCAGCCACAGGCCCGTCAGGTGCTGCATCATGTCGGCCACCATGTCGGGCTCGTCGTAGAACGAGGTCAGCAGGCGCTCCACACCCAACAGGTCCCGCGGCGTACCGAAGACGCCGTACGGGAAGGCCCCCACCTGGACCGCCTCGCCTGCCTCCCGTGTGCGATGTACGAAGGCCGCCAGGTCTTCGGCGATGCGGCCCGGGGCATCGGGGTTCAGGCGCTCCTCCTTCAGTTTGAGCCAGTCGGCGGGCCCTCGGACGGGGTGCTCGAGGAACTCCGGCATTGAGAGCCCGTCGGCTCGATCGCGCTTGATGATCCCCAGAGGATCGCGGTGGATGACGAACCCGTCGCGTACCTCCAGCACCTCCGGTTCAAACGCGGGCAGGAAGCCCGCGTGGACCGCCGGCGCGGCGAATGAGCGGTCGTAGCCGAGCGCCGCGGCCGGGTCGAGGGCGGGGTCGCCGGTCTCCGATCGCCAGCGCTCCAGCGTCTGGCCCCATGGGTACCAGCCGATGCCGACGCCGAACGGCACGCGATCAATGGGCCGGCCCAGCAGGCACTGGACAACCCTCTCGCCGGGCGTCATGCCGGGCCTCCGTTGTGGGGGATCATGGCCGGGGCTCCAGGGCGATCTCTACCAGGGCGTGTCCGTTCAGCTCCGGCACGCGGAAGCGCACGCGCCCGGCGTCCTGCATGAAGGGCAGATGAGCTCCATCCGGTACAAGACAGACGCCGCCCACAGGCTCGCTCACCGCGAGGTCGATGCCGACATCGTGCACGGGCAGGACATCCTCGATCACGTCGAAGGCCTGTCCCCGCCGCTCCGGGATGTAGTGAAGGAGGTGGAGCGTCAACCGGCTCCGGCTCGGCTGCTCGTTGAGTGCGGCCAGCAACGATGAGGGCCCGCTGACTCGGAGCAGGGGCTCGGGCAGGAGCCTTGCGATGGCGGCGCGCACCAGCGCCTTGCACCAGAGCGGCGCGTTGGCGTTGTACTGGCCGAAGACCGGGTGGGCGAAGTAGATGACGGATCCCTGCTGAACCACGCCCGGGTAGCAGACCTCGCCCGAGGAGGGCGCGTGCTGGTGCGAGCAGAAGCGGCGCCAGGTGCGGTTGAAGTGGGGCCGCTCCACCTGAGCCGGCGTCTCGGCGCCGTCCATCGCCGCCACCTGCATCGCGCGCTGGTACATGACGTAGCTTGTCGCCTCAAGGCCGGCCTGTTCGGCGAACTTCGGCGTCGGACGCACGAAGTCGGGCTGGTATGGCGCGTCTCCCACGCGCACGACCCCGAAGAGCGGGGAGGCGAACCGCTCGCCTGTAGGCGCCAGCCCCGAGCGATGGCTGGCAATGATCGCGCCACCGGCGGCCGCGAACGCCTCCAGCCGCGCTGCGAACTCCTCATCCACAGGGATGTCGTCCGGCAGGATCGCCAGCTTGTACGCCGACAGGTCTGTGGCGGACGTTACCACGTCGAACTGGTGCTGCATCTCCTCCAGCATCCGCACGGCGCCCATGGCGCTTGGCAGCATGTGGTGCTCGGTGTCGTCGGCGGTTTGGCGGCGGAGGGCGAACTCCTCGGGCGTGAAGACGGCAATATCGGACAAGGGCCTGGCATCAGCGCACCAGGGCTCCTTGGTCGCCACGTCGCCGTAGACGCCGCCGATCAGCTTGTACGTTGTCGCATCGAGCCGACCGTCCGGAGGCAGCTGGTCGCCGATCGAACACCGTGCGCCCAGCGCCAGCATCCTGAAGCACTCGTACTGCAGGGCCGCCGGGTTCTTGTACGACTGGAAGTCTCCCCAGGAGGTATGGAACTTGCCCGTCATGCCGAGGGTCGGCTTGCCCATGGTCCGCGCGAAGCGCTGCGCCACCGGGAAGTGGAGGTAGCCCCAACCTGACGGAAGCGACTCTAGCTCGAAGTGCGTGTAGTGCGCCCTGGAGGCGAGGTGCCGCGGACCCACGTGCCCGGAGTTGTAGAAGATGGTGCAGGGGTTCGCGCCCGCCCGAGCGCGCACGAAGGCGGACATCTCCTGCTGCCACTCGTCCATCACCCGGCGAGAGTACTCCTTGCGCTGCGCGGGGACCGTGGGGTCGAGCCCGGCGGCATCCATGGCGTCGATCCAGTGGCGCGCCACCGAGGGCTGCGGGATGCAGATATCGAAGAAGAGCCCATCTACGGGCACGCAGTCAAAGATGTCCGCTACATGATCGAAGAGGAACTGCCGGTAGCCCGGATGCAGCACGTCCAGGTAGCGGTAGAAGCCGGCCTCCAGCGGCCTGGAGCCCACCTCGCGGCCCTCCGGATCGAGGAGAAGCCAGTCACGCTGCCTCTCAGCCGTGTAGAGGTCCCACTCCACTGTCGTGTAGATGGGCGTCCGTATGCCGCGGCGGTGGCATGCCTCAATCTGTTCCAGCAGCAGGTTGGGCCGCACGAGGCTGGGATGGACGCGTTCCGGGTGGCGGCCTGTGGCGTAGTAGAGGTAGCCATGGTGGCATCGGGCGAAGACGGTCACCGAGTCGACGTGCGCCGCCGCAAGGGTGTCGGCGAACTCATCGGCGTCGAAGGAGGCTCCCACTCCGGCGATGTCGGGGCTGGTGTGGAAGTCGAGGTGTATCTGCCGGAAGGGCATGGGCGCTTCATTGATCGGCACGGGCGGGCTCCTATCGCGGTCGGGTTGGCGCGGCTCGACGGTGACGGCGTCGCAGGTGGTAGATACGACAGGCGCCTCGGCGATTCCGCATCGTGAGCGAGTGATCGCCGAAACAGCCGGCAGGAGTGCGGACCGGCGATGGTGAACCTGTTGGTAGGGCGCCTGGAGCGCGCGACCGGGAGACGGCACCATGAACGCATCGGACCGACAGGCGATCTTGACCCAGCAGAAACCCACCCGCATCTGGCATGGAGAGCCCTACTTCGGCAGCGAGTACGGGGCCGAGGAGATCGACGCCGTCGTTGCCACCATGCGCAGGTGCATGGACCCCGAGGTGGGCTTCTCCGGCGGCGAGGAGATCGGCGAGTTCGAGGAGCGCTTCGCCGCGTTTTGCGGGGTTGAGCACGCCGTCTCGGTGAACAGCGCCGGTGTGGGCCTCGACCTGGCGATGATGTGCCTCGATCTGGAGCCCGGCGACGAAGTGATCTGTCCGACTATCAACTTCAAGGCCGCGCCCCTCTCGATCGCGGGACAGGGCGGCCAGTGGATCCCCTGCGAGAGCCATCCGCGCTCGTTCCAGATGGACCCGGTCGATGCCGAGAGCCGCATCACGCCCCGGACCCGGGCGCTCTACCCGGTCCACATGAACGGTTGCTCGGCGCCTATGGACGAACTGCTGGCGGTGGCGGCGCGCCACGAGCACCCGAAGCATGGTCCGATCAAGGTCATCGGCGATGCGGCCCGCGCGTGCGGCGGCGGCTACAAGGACGGCAAGATCGGCGCCCTTGGCTGGTGTACGGTCTTCAGCTTCCATACCATGAAGAACATGGTGACGCTGGGTGAGGGCGGCATGGTAGTGACCAACGATGCCGACCTGGCCGCCCGTATGCGTCGGATTCGCTTCTTCGGCGGCGACGCGGAGTGGGGGAGCAGCTACCTGATGAACCGGGTCCAGGCTGCCCTGGGTTCAGTGCAGGTCGGCCGCCTGGAGGCGCTCGTAGACCGCCGCCGCGCACTGGCCCACGCGCGCGACCGAATGCTGGCGGGCCTGGACGCCATCCTCACACCTTACGAGCCCGACGAGTGCCGACATAGCTACTACCTCTACACGCTTCTCGTTCGTCCGGAGTTGGGCGGCGAGTGGCGTGACCGGCTCCGCGCCCTGCTGCAGGAGCGGCATGGGGTCGAGACCATCGTGGCGAACCCACCCGTGCATAGCACCTCCGAGTTCCTGCGGCGCCACACGGGCAATCCGCCCCTGCCGATCGCCGAGGAGATCGGAAGGAGGCTCTTCTGCCTCCCCATCGCGCCGACCATGACCGATGCGGAGAACGAGTACCTCTGCGCGGCCCTGTGGGATGCGGTCGAGGTCCTGGGCGCTCCTGCCGCCTCCGCCGGGTAACCTAGAGGGCGAAGTGCGGGGCGCCGGCGTCCCGCTGACGCCTGCGGCAGCACACGAGCCGCCCAAGAGGGATCGCCCATGAATGACCGCGTCCGGAGGCTCCGCGAGGCCAGTCTCGCCGCCGTGCCGACGCTCTCGTCTGAGCGCGCGCGCCTGCTGACCGAGTTCTACCAGACGGCCCGGCCCGTATCCACCCCTGTGATGCGGGCGCTGGCATTCGAACACCTGCTGGCGCACCAGCCCATCACCATCGCGGATGACGAACTCATCGTCGGTGAGCGCGGGCCGGCGCCGAAGGCCACGCCCACCTACCCCGAGCTCTGTTGCCACACACCGGCCGACCTTGAGATCCTGGACTCGCGCGAGAAGATCCCGTTCCACGTACCCGCCGCCGATGCCGCAGTCTACGACGAGGTCGTGATCCCGTTCTGGCGCGGCCGAGCCATGCGCGACCTCCTGCTGGCCTCCATGGAGAAGCCGTGGCTCGATGCCTACGAGGCCGGCATCTTCACGGAGTTCATGGAGCAGCGGGCGCCGGGCCACACGGTGCTGGATGACAAGATCTACCGCGTCGGCATGCTCGAATTCGCCGCCAGGGCCGAGGCCAATGCCGCCGCGCTGGACCTGGTGAACGATCCCTCTGCCTACGACAAGCGTGAGCAGGTGGCGGCCATGGCGATCTGCGCGCGGGCGATCATCGCCTTTGCCGGGCGACATGCCGATCTGGCCCGTTCGCTGGCCTCGAAGGCCGCGGATGCCGCCCGTCGAGCGGAGCTACTCGCCATCGCCGCGGTCTGTGACCGCGTGCCCGCCCATGCCCCGCGCACCTTCCACGAGGCCCTACAGGCCTACTGGTTCTGCCACCTGGGCGTCATCATCGAGCTCAACACGTGGGACTCGTTCTGTCCGGGGCGGCTGGACCAGCACCTGCTGCCCTTCTATGAGGCAGGCATGGCCGACG
>CAISJD010000048.1 GCA_903885605.1 uncultured Chthonomonas sp.
CGACTTCGGCCATCAGAAGCGCGAGCGCCTCGGGCTCGGCCTGGTTGAGAGGATCGTCGCGGGCGGTTACCCTCCTGCCATCAAGCGCGCATCGCCGTCGCGCCGTGCCGCCTGGTACAGGGAGTATGTGGCGGCGCTGCTTGAGCGAGACGTCCGGGATCTGGTCCGAGTGGGCACACGCGAGGCGCTCGGCCGATTGCTCCAGTTCGCTGCCGGGCGGAACGGCCAACTGCTCAACATGGTCGACATGGCCGCCGCATGCGCGGTGAGCAGGCCCACGGCGGGCGACTACATGAGCATCCTCGAGCGGCTTTTCCTGATCGAGCAACTGCCGGCGTGGCATACCAATCGCCTGAGCCGGCTGGTGAAGGCGCCCAAGCTGTACCTGACCGATACAGGCATCGCCTGCGCCGTCGTCGGCCTCACGGCTGACGCCATGTGGCGGAACCGCTCCGAGATCGGTCCGCTGCTGGAGGCATTCGTGCTTCAGGAGCTGCGCAGGCAGGCAAGCCGGCTCGACGAACCGGCCCTCTTCTCCCACTTCCGCGACCGCGACGGCGTCGAGGTGGACATCGTGGTGGAGCATGGGCGGACCGTCGTCGGCATCGAGGTAAAGGCCGGCGCCACCGTCACCAGTTCCGACTTCCGGGGGTTGCGAAAGCTTGGTGACGCGGCCGGCGACGCGTTCACCGCCGGCGCCATCCTCTATGATGGTGAGATGACGCTGGGGTTCGGCGACCGCCTGTTCGCCGTGCCGGTCCGCGCCATGTGGGAGACGGAGTAGGCGCCGCCCGTCCGAGGCGCCCTCAAGGTATCGTAGACCATCGCCGCCGGAGAGGAGACGCCCGATGCAGATCATCATCGCCCATCGCGGAGAATCGGCCGACGCGCCGGAGAACACCATGGCCGCCTTCCGGCTGGCATGGGAGCGCGGGGCCGAGGCCTTCGAGCTTGACGTGCACCTTACCGCCGACGGGCGCCTGGCCGTCTGCCACGACGCCACCACCTTGCGCACCACGGGCGTGGACCTGCGCATCGCCGAGCGCCGCATGGAGGAGCTCGCGCGGCTGGACGCCGGGTCGTGGCGCGGCGCCCGGTGGGCCGGCGAGCCGATCCCCTGCCTGGAGCAGGTCTTCGCCGAGATGCCCGAGCGTTGCCTCTGCTTCGTGGAGGTCAAGTCCGGGCCCGAGGCCGTGCCGGCGTTGGCCCGGCTGCTGTCCGCCATGGCTGATGCGGAGCGGCGCGTCCGTATCATCAGCTTCCGCCCCGACGTGCTCGACGCCTGCCGCCGGCTCCTTCCCGGCGTGCCCACCATGCTGCTCAGCGGCTTCCGGCGCGACGGCGACGCCTGGACGCCCACGGCGGCCGAACTGCTGCGGCAGGCCGAGGCCGTCGACGCCGTGGCGCTCTCGGTGGCGGCCGACGGGCCGGTCGACAGCGCCTGGGTCGCAGAGGCCAACGCGCAGGGGATGCCCGTGCTGATCTGGACCATCGACGACCCGGAGGCCGCCCGCCGCGCCGTCGAGGCGGGGGTCGAGTGCATCACATCGAACCGCGCCGCCTGGCTCCGCGAGCAGCTGGCGGCGGTTCTGTCGGAACCGGGAGGGAGCAACCATGGGTGAGGACGTCATCTTCGTCATGCGGGCCGCGCACTTCGCCGCCGAGCGGCATACCGGCGCCCGGCGCAAGGGCCAGCGCGCCGCTCCCTACGTCAACCACGTCATCGAGGTGGCAGAGCTGGTGGCAGTCGCTACCGGCGGCGAAGACCCGGTGCTGGTGGCCGCGGCCCTGCTGCACGACGTGGTGGAGGACGGCTACGGCACCTTCGAGGAGATCGAGGCGCTCTTTGGCCCCGAGGTGGCGTCCGTCGCCCGCGAGGTGACCGACGACAACAGCCTGCCCACCGCCGTGCGCCGCCGCCTGCAGGCCGAAGCCATCTGCGGCCGCTCCGACCGCGCCAAGATCCTGCGCCTGGCCGACAAGACCAGCAACCTCCGCTCCCTGGCCGCCGATCCCCCGTCCAACTGGTCGGCTCCGCGCCGCGCCGAGTACCGCGCCTTCACCCAGGCCGTGGCCGAGGGCTGCCGAGGCGTCT
The DNA here is from genome assembly GCA_903885605.1 of uncultured Chthonomonas sp. Lineage (GTDB taxonomy): Bacteria > Armatimonadota > Chthonomonadetes > Chthonomonadales > CAJBBX01 > CAJBBX01. The sequence continues at coordinate 2,096 of CAISJD010000048.1, forward strand.
GCCCCATGCTGGAGGCGCAGTTTGACGAAGCCCTCGCCGCGGCGGAGGCGGCAGACGCCAAGCGGCTGGAGGTCGCGTCCTCCGAGTGACCTGAGCAGGCCGGCTGAGGGGCCGGCCTACCCTCCGATCACCACCGTCCATGGCCGGATTTCCCAGCGCTTCACGAGGCCGTTGGCCACGTAGGGGTCGGCGGCTACGAACGCCTCGATGGGGGCCGGATCGCCGGTGCGCCAGATGAGGAGGGCCGTGTCGGCCGGGTCGGCGAAGGCGCCGCCGAGGAGGAGCTCGCCGCGCTCGTGCGCCGCCATGGCGAGGCCGAGGTGCTCGGCCCGAAAGGCGCCGCGCCGCTCCAGGTAGTCGTTCGCCACGTGGTAGATCAGGGCATAGAGCGTCGTCATCGCGCCTCCTCCCCGGCCGCGGCCCAGCGCAGCAGGTTGCGGAGCAGCCGGTCCGCGGCCGGATGGGTCCCCAGGTTCTCGGTGATGCGGAGCGTGTTCAGCACGATCCGCCCCTTGCCCACGCGGTAGACGCTGAGCATCAGCCCCGACGCGTAGTCCTGCGACGCCTTGATGGCGCCTGCCACAGCCTCGGCGGGTGGGTCCTGACCCGTGAAGACGAGGTCGGGGATCACCTCGCGGTAGAAGGTCGTGTCCATGAGCCCGCCGGCGGGGAGGCCTGCGAAGATGGGGTGCGCCTTGGCCCACTCGTCCTTCAGGTAGAGCCAGCCGTGGATGCCGACCAGCGCGCCCTTGCGCTCCAGCGGCAGGCGAGCCACGGGGTCGTCGCCCACGCGGAAGACCTCGGGCGAGAGGAAGACGACGGTGGCTCCCTGACGCACACGCTCCAGCAGGGCCTGCCACGCCGCGTCGTCGGCCGGCGCGCCGGAGCCGACCAGGATGACGCCCGCCGATGCGTCGAGCGGCCCGGTCGCGCAGCCGTGCGCCCTGAGCCACGTCGTCAGCTTCTCGTCGGAACCCCAGAGCGCCGCTTTCGGCGGGAGCGCGGGCATGGCGGCCGGGTCATCGAGGTCGAACCGGATGTCGCCTCCCGTGGGCGCTCCTCCCTGGAGCATGGTCGCCGTGAAGCGGTAGGCGCCGGCGGGGCCGTCCACCGCGACCTCCTCGCTGAAGAAGGGGATCGCCAGAGGCGGCTCCGATCCCGGCGCGGAGGGCGGAACAGTGACCGTCACGGTGCGGTCCAGCACGCGGCGCCTATCGGGTCCGATCACCTGCAGCCGGACGGGGGTGCTTCCGGCAGGCAGGGCGCCCTCGTTGGCCAGCACGGCCTCCAGCCGCACCTTGCCACCCCGGTAGATGTTGCGCGGCCCGGCGAAGAGGCAGAAGCGGAGCGGCGCGAAGGCCTCATAAAAGGCGTCCGTGGAGCCGGGCTTCAGGTCGCGGAAGAGGGTGAAGATGCCCTCGCCGCAGTTCACATGGTCCATCATGCCCGTCACGTTGTGGCCGATGATCTTCGGGTTCGACCGGATCGCGTCGAGGCCCAGCCGCCGCTGGTCGGCCACCTTGGCGAGGCTCGCGGCGAAGAATGCCTGCGGATCGGCGAAGGTGTCGGCCAGGCCCCAGGCGGTCCAGTCGCTCGTGAAGCGCTGGAGGAGGCCGGAATAGTAGAGGGCGTCCTCGGCGTCGGCGTGGCCGATCTGCTCGAACCGCCGCGTCACGCGCCAGAGGTCCACGGCGCTGCCGATGCCGTACTCGCTCAGCAGCACCGGCCCGGCGTCCTTGCTCAGGTCGCGGAGCCAGGCCACGTCGGCGGCGGAGTGGGGCACGTGCGGGTAGGCGTGGACGTCGCCCATGTCGGTGGTGTATCCGCCGGGGTAGGCCATGCCGGTGGGCGCCTTGCCGGGGCCTTCGCCGCCCAGGTAGCCGTCCCAGCCCTCGGCGCCGGGGTTGCAGACGGAGCCGATGTCGCGCTGCCCGTCCCATCGCCCGCTGTTGATCATCACCACGCGGGTCTGGTCCAGCGACCGCACCAGCGGCAGCGAGGCGGCGGCATGGCGGAAGACCGGGTTGTCGAAGGTCTCGTTCAGGAGGCCCCAGACCACGACGGAGGGGTGGTTGCGGTCGCGCAGGATGGTCTCGCCCAGCGAGAGGTCGAACCGCCGGGCCATCTCCGGGCCGTCCTCCATGGGGTTCGACGCGGCGTGCTCCTGGTAGACCATGAGGCCCATCTCGTCGCACACGTCCAGCTGCGCCCGCGTGGCGCCTCCCCAGATGAACCGGATGCAGTTGAAGCCCATGGTCTTGAGGTAGAGCACGTCCTTGCGGAAGAGGTCCGGCTCCATGGCGATCTGCTGCCCCACGGGGTAGGCGTTCACGGTGTGGGAGGAGCGTAGGAAGAGGCGGCGGCCGTTCAGCCGGAACGCGCCGCGCTCCAGCCGGAAGTCGCGGAAGCCGACCCGCACCGACCGCTCGTCGCGGGAGCCGCCCGCCGTGACGCCCACCGTGACGCGGTAGAGGAACGGGTCGCGCACGTCCCAGAGCCGGTGGTGCGCCACCTGGAGCCGGAGCGTCACCGTGCAGGCGCCGGGCGCGACCTGCTTTCGCACCGCGACCCGGTCCGCCGTGCCGCCCACGGCCGCAGGAGCGACGGCGCCCTCAACGACTGCCGGCGCCGGACCCGCGCCGCTGTTCGCGAGGCTCACCTGCACGTCGATGGAGCCGCCCTTCCAGTCCGGCACGGCGTAGAGGTCGGTGACGCGGACGGCGGGCGCGCAGGCCAGCTCCACCTCGCCCACCACGCCGCCGTGGTTGTACGATGCGCCCGCCGAGTAGGGGATCACCTTGGCGCGGCGCGGCGCCGTGTTGAGCGTGATGCCGTCGATGGGCGTGTGCGTGGGGTTCAGGACGCGCACGGCCAGCAGGTTGGAGGCGTTCGGCTTGAGGGCCGCGCCGGCGTCCATCTCGAAGGGCGTCTCGCCGCCCTCGTGCCGCCCCAAAGGCTTGCCGTTGAGCCACACCTCGGCCAGATAGTCCACCGCCTCGAACCGGAGCAGCGTCCGGCCGCCGGGGTGCGGGTTGGCCGGCGCGTCGAACCTGCGCCAGTACCAGGCCACGCCGTGGTACGCCGGGAACGCCTCCTGCAGCGCGCCGGGCACGCGGAGGGCCCGGGCCTCCTTGCGAGGCACGGCGAACCAGCGCCTGGCTCGGCCCACGTTGTCCGGGTCGGTGGCGGCCATCCACTGGCCCGAGAGCGGCAGGGCGGAGCTAAGCGTTGTGCAGCCCGCTGTCGGCATGGGAACCCTCCTCTGGCCGCGGTCGGGTGCGTCGGCCCGGCCCAGCACGGCGAACCGCACGGAGCCCTGCGCCAGCGCCAACGGCCCCTGCGGCGTGGGGCACGTGGGCTTCCAGGTGAGCGTGTAGAGCCCCGGCGTGGAGGGTAGCGGCACCGGCGCCGTGAAGCCGCCGCCGCGGGTCAGGCGGGCGCTCCCCTGCCCGCCGCCGCCGGGACCCGAGAGGGCCAGCGCCACGTCGAGCGCCTCCACCGCGGGCGGCACGCCCTCCGGCTCCACCGAGATCGTGGCCCGCAGCGGCAGCTTGCCGGGCCGGAGCAGACCCCACCGCGTCGGTAGCGCGCACTCCAGCCGTGCCGACCGCGCGAAGGCCTCCTGCTGCTTCTGGGGCGAGCCCGCCGGAGTGAGGGGGCAGGGGCGGTCCCACACCCGCAGGTCGGCCAGCGCGCCCTTGAAGTGGCGTTGCTCGCCCGCGATGCCGAGGCCCAGCAGGAGCGGCGTGGAGCTGGGCTTCAGCGGCGCCGGAGCGATCACGCGGTCCACCTGCAGGCCATCCACGAAGAACCGCAGCACGCCCTTCGCCTTGACGATGGCCACGTGCTGCCATACCTCGGGCGTGAGCTGCACCGTGCGCGAGTAGACCCACGCCGTGCCCGTGCCGTAGGTGAAGTAGTAGGCATTGTCCCTGGCGCCGTCCTGCTGCAGGGCGAAGCCGACGAACTCGGTGCGGTGGTTTCCCAGGATGTCGGCGTACTTGCGCTGCCCCCGCGCGGGCCGCACCCAGCACTCGATGGCGAAGCTGTCGGTGAGGTCCGGCAGCGTCGTGGGAGCCTCGATGTGCGCGTCGGAGCCGTCCAGCGTCAGGCAGGGCCTCCCGTCCAGCGTCGCCCAGGCCACGCCCCCCACGGCGCGCCCATGCAGCCCGGCGCCGCCGCTGTCCGAAGCGTCGCCTCCGAGCCGGTACTCCAGAACCAGCCCCGGCCGCGCCTGGGCCACAGACACGGCGGGCAGGAGCGCGGCGAGGAGTGCGACGGCACCCCCGCAACAAGCCGCGAGCGATCGGCAGGCATCAGGACCGAAGGGCATGCTGGTTCTCCATCCATCCATGGCGACGCGCATAGGTTCGGCCCCGCCGGTCCGTGCACCTGCCGGGCAGCGCGGGTGCCGCGTCCTATGCCCAGCCACGCTCCACTCCGGCGAAGGCGCACTTCCGCGCGATCTGCGACTTCAGCTCCTCCACGCGGCTGACGCCGATCCAGATGCGAAGGCGGCGGTCGTCGCGGGACCGGACCTCGATGAAGGTGAGCAGGTCGTCGCCCACGACCCGGTAGGCTTGCACGTCGCGCCATTCGATGCGCTGCGCGCCCCGGAGGCCCCGCTTGGTGATCCCGCCCTCGTCCACCGTCACCATGGCCGCCCGCTGCCGCCAGAGCCCCCACGCCCAGCCGGCCAGCATCGCGCCGGCCAGTGCGAACTGCCCGGAGGGGTCCTCCGAGCTCACGACCATCCGGGCCGCCCCGGCCGCCGCTCCGCAGACACCGATGGCGAACTGGAGCAGGAGCAGTGCGCGGACCGACCGTGTGCGGTAGTGGTAGACCTGCGCCCCGTCCGCCCGGGATAGCTGCGCCCGCGGCGCTCCCAGGTCATCGGGCTCCGTGCCGCGTTGCCATGCCCACTCCTTCGTTCCGGCATCGGTCGCCAGCGCGGCGATGATCCGCTTCAGGCGATGGACGCCCGCGATGGCCGGATCGAACGTGAAGGCGCCTTGGCGGGTGACCACGCGGTACCTGTGCCCCGTGAGGATGCCGGTGCGCGCGGGCTCCATGGCGAAGGAGGTCACATCGGCCCATTCCGCCTCCACTGATCCGGCGTCATCCCGGAACGCGATGCCCCGTCGGGTGGCGGTCACGGTCTCGCCCCTGCGCGCGGCGCCGCCACCCATGGATGCCGCCATGAGCAGCGGCAACGCACCGGAGCCGACAGCCATCAGCACGAACGTGCCCAGCGCGCCAAGGGCGTACCCCAGGCCCATCTCGGCCGTCAGCGGTGCGGCGCGCGGAACCACCACGCCGGCAGCCATGGCTATCGACGCGGCCAGTGCAGCCAGCCCGAGGCGGCGCAGTCCCGGTGAGTAGGCGAAGAGGGCCTCCTCGCCCTCCGCGAGCCGCCCGGCTCCGTCAGACCATTGCGTCGAGGCCGCCGACACGGAGCGCTCTCGAACGGCGGACTTCAGGGCCGCCATTCGGCTCCACTCCGGCCCCAGCGCGACGCGGCCGGACCTCGTGAGGATCACGGCGAGCTTGCCGGACTTGGGAAGATCCTCCTCGTAGTAGTCGACCACGTCGGCCCAGGCGGCCCGTCTCGACCCGCGGAACGTTCGCCAGCGGAGCCCCTCGGCGTCGGCCCGCACGAAGCAGACGACACCCCAGGAGGCAGCGGCCAGTGCGCCCACGCCCAGGGCAACGGCGAACCAGAGGTAGCCGGCTGCGTCCGTCGGCGTCGCGCCGCCGGATTGCGGGACCCACGCCATCCCGGCGGCGGTCAGCACGAACAGCGCGGCCAGAGCCGCCGCAGCCCCTGACGGCCTGCTCGTGACCATATCCCCGCTTGCACCTCCGACGGTCATGGAGCCCCCTCGCCTGCATCGCCCCGATGCGCATAGGTTCGGCCCCGCCGGTCCGTGCACCTGCCGGGCGTGCGGCCCCTTGCAGGAACCCCCGGCGGGCGCGTCGAACTGCGGGGCATCGGCGAATCCAGGAGGGTGCGACATGGGCTTCGATCAGGATATCACGCGGAGGCAGGTAGTCGGCGGCGCGGCGCTGGCTGCGGCGGCGGCCCTGCCGGCGGCTTCACACGGAGGTGTGGCGATGGCGGCAAAGGCGGCGCCGAGCGGGCGCTGGAACGTGCGGGACTTCGGCGCGAAGGGCGACGGCAAGGCGGACGAGACCTCCGCGTTCCAGGCGGCCCTGGACGCGTCGGGCAAGGCGGGCGGCGGCGAGGTGTACGCGCCTCCGGGGCGCTACCGGTTCGCCGGGAGCCTCCGGGTGCCCGTCTCGACGACGCTGCTGGGCTCCTTCCATACCGTGCCGGCGCACAACGGCATCCGCGACGCCGGCCTGCCCAAGCCCGGCGACGACGGCACCACGCTCATGCCCACCGCAGGCGCGGGCAAGGAGGACGGCCCGGCCTTCATCACCCTCACCACCAACAGCGTGCTGCAGGGCGTGACCATCTACTACCCCGACCAGGACCCGGCCGCCCGCCCGAAGCCCTACCCCTGGGCCGTGGCCATGACGGGCAAGAACCCGGCCGTCCTCGACACCGAGCTGCTCAACCCCTACAACGGCATCGACACCACGGGCACCGAGCGGCACCTGATCCGCTGCGTCCACGGCCAGCCGCTGCGCCGGGGCATCAAGGTGGACCAGATCTACGACATCGGCCGCATCGAGGATGTCCACTGGAACCCCTGGTGGAGCATGTCCGGGCCCGTCATGAAGCTCATGGAGACCGAGGGCGAGGGCTTCATCCTGGCCAAGACCGACTGGGAGTACATGGTCAACTGCTTCTGCATCATGTACTCGGTGGGCTTCCGCTTCACCGCGTTCAAGCACGGCCCCGGCAACGTGGACCTGACGCAGTGCGGCTCCGACGTGGGGCCCGTCGCCGTGCTGGTGGAGGACTGCCAGCCGCACGCGGGCATCGCGTTCAACAACAGCCAGTTCATGGCGACCATCAAGGTGGCGCCGAGCAACACCGGCCCGGTGAAGTTCGGCAACTGCGGCTTCTGGCCCATCCCGACGACGGACCTGCACGGCGACCTGGCCGGCTCGGGCCAGGTGACCTTCAACGGCTGCCACTTCTCCGACTGGGCCCAGAAGACGCCCGGCACGCCCTGCCTCCGCGCGAAGTGCAGCGGCCTGACGGTCATGGCCTGCGACTTCATGGCGGCGGGCAAGAACCAGATCGAGATCGACGCCGCCGTGAAGAGCGCCATCGTGGTAGGCAACCGCCTGCGCGGCGGCGAGAAGATAACCAACCACGCCCAAGGCGCGCAGATCGGCCTGAACACGACCGCATAGGCGGAGGGGGACCCGGGCAGGGACGCCCGAGCCACCAGGGCCGCCGTTCGGGGCGGCGTCCGTGGAGGTCCGTGTCCGTCCGTGCTCGTCCGTGCCGCCGTAAGGGCCACACGGACCCACACGGACCTCCACGGACGAACACGGACCCGCCGGCGACATGCCCGCCGTCATGCTGAGCGAAGCGA
>CAISJD010000049.1 GCA_903885605.1 uncultured Chthonomonas sp.
CGGCTGGTGGAGAACTTCGCTGAGGCCTACCCGTACCTGATCGAGGAGGCCGCCGCAAGGCTCAGGTCGGTCTTCGATCCCCGCGACTACCCCTCGGCCGAGCAGGTCCGCGAGTCCTTCTCCATGGAGTGGTACTACGTCGACCTGGGGGCTCCCAGGGCTCTGCAGGGCGTCAGCCGCCAGCTCTTCAACAAGGAGGCCGCCAAGCAGGCCGCCCTCTGGGACGACGCCATGCAGGAGATCCGGCAGGTGCTCCGCCTCCAGCTACAGGGCATGGTGGATCACATGGTCGACAGGCTCTCCGGCCGCACCGAGGAGGGCAAACCGAAGGTCTTCAGGGACACGCTCACCGAGCGCCTGAACGACTTCCTCTCCACGTTCAGCCCGCGCAACCTCACGGATGACGAGGAGCTGCAGGCTCTGGTGGGCAAGGCCAGGGAGCTCATGGCCGGTGTCAGCCCCGACCTGCTTCGCCGATCTGAAGCCGTCCGTGACACCGTCGCCCAGGGCTTCGGCTCCATCAAGGCCGAACTCGACCAAATGATGGTCGACAAGCCCAAGCGAGCCATCCGGTTCGAGGACGAGTAGCTCACCGTAGTCAGCAACAAGGACGGCCCCCAGAGCATCGGGGGCCGCCCACTCCCTGCCAGAAGGGCCCGGCAGGTCGCGTCTTACGTACATATGAGCACGCATCATGGGTAGTAAGTGTATGCCTTTGCTCTATGATCTATGTGTATTGATTTAGCTCACCTATCACTCTAGTACTCTTTCCCAGAGCCACGTGGCTGCCGCGCCCTCGTTCCCCAGACCTCTAGAGCGCTGACTTACGTGCCGTCCCTTCTGTGGCCCCCAGCTCCCCGCGTCTCGAACACATGGGGCTCCAACACCGGCATGTCCCAACCACTCTCCCAGAGACCATTACGCCGTTGACCTTGCCGGCCACCATGGCTGTCGACCCTTCGGTGATCTCGCGCACTGAGGCCGGTGTAGCGCAAGGCCTAGCCGGCGCCAAGGAAGGATCGGCATCCGTACAGAGCTACCACGCTACTGCATACCTCCCTTGCGTTACCTTCAGCGGCGCCGGCGCTGATCGGCAGGCGCAACACGGGTCGGCTCTCGTCACAACACCGTAAGCGTCGCGACTGACCCGCTCGGCAGGAACTTGCTATCGCCCGCGAACTCGGCCTCCATCGGGTGTTCACGCCGCGCCCGAAGGAAGCGTCTTCGGTTACCTCAACTGGAAGCGACTCTCCTAAGACTTGCGGCATTCGGCGCCACGCGCAGGCGCAAGCTGTGCCACGGCACCGATCACCCGTACTCGTCGCTCTCGTGGCAGTTCAAAACGATCCCCAGGCGCTCTGACAGGCTCTTCGGAGGTTGACGAACAACCCAGCCTGAGCGAGGCGACGCTGCAGACGGGCGTTCCCAGGACGCAGACGGCCGCGCAGAGGTTCCACCGAGCCCTGGCCGCGGGCCTTCACGGAGTGCTGCCGGACAACGGTCTTCGCGGCGACTCGGCCATACTCGTTGGCAGGCGCCAGGGAGCCCTCACCGGCTCTGTCTTCTCTCGGGTGCCGGTGGTCCTGGTAGAGATGTGCGTCCTGACGAACCCCGGCGACGCCCGGCTCATTGCGAGCCCCGGGGGAGTGGATGCCATGGCATCGGCTCTGGCTGCAGGTGTACTTGCCGCTGTGGGCACGGATGCCCGCTCAGGCCCAAGGCCCAAGTGACGGCTTAGGGGGAGCCCTGACACCGTACGACGTGCCGAGTTAATTGACCGTAGTTGCCATCAAATCCGCCACAGCCAAGCAGACGGTTCGCAGGTCTGCCCCCCATACGGCGTGGCGCCAAGAGGGCGCCGAGGGCTTCCCTCTTCGAGCGATCGTGTGAGCGGTGATCCGCCAGCGTTCGGCCACATTCCGTGCCGCGCCACCAGGCTGTAGTCGCCATCTGGGCCGGCCAGTCCTCTGACGGTCACCCCTCCATGGGCCCGTACTGACGACAGACAAGCGTCGGTCGCCGCTCACGGTCGATGGGCCTTTGCTCTCGCCGGCACGAAGCGCTTGAACGACCGATCCAAGCGACTGCATTACCGTGTAATGTAGGAGAAGCGGCCCCCGGTGAGCTGGAGGCCGCCCTCGTCCTGCTAGTCGGCCTGTCCGGCACCCTTGCTAGCGTACATATGAGCACGCATCATGGGTAGTAAGTTGCCGTCTTTCATTAGGATTACCCTATGCTTCCATCTTACCTCCCTCCTCCATGATACACCCTTGCCCTGAGCCCCTTCCCTCGTCGCGGCTTGGGGACCGTCCTCTGCCCCCTACTGCTGCGTCTCAACCGCCTTGTTGCTGCCACCCAGCTTCCTTGGTCAGCAGATCCCTCGTTGACGCCCGCTTGCTTGACCTCTAGCTCAATGTCGTAACCCAGGCTCTTGCCGTACTCCCGAACGGCTTTCTTGAGACGATCCACCCAGACCATCGTCATCGCCGGACGGTGAGCCACAATGCTGAACCCGTCATGCTGCCACAGAGTAATGCTGAACCCGTGCGGTCCAGTGCTCCGCCCAGCCAACTCGACCACCGGCCCAAGTACCTTCATCTCAACCGACTGAGCGACCACCGCCAAGACAGACGCTACATTGCCGCCCTCCATAGCGATCCATCTGCCGAACGCGTCGTGGAACCCTCCCTTCTCCACGATCAGCTTCTCGCGCATGGCCCGCGCATCGTACAGCTCGCTGATGTACGGATTCGCAAGCAGCTTCGTGCTTACGCCGTTCAACCCGATCGTGTTCCGCACGATGGCGCTGAAGTCGTGCTTCGTCATGCCGTAACAGACGCCGTACACGGCCTTCTTGACGGCATCTTTGATGGGATCGTCCCCAGCGGACTCGCGCCTGCTGCGTTCCTCAGCCAGTTCAGGGATCGACCCGATCAGCTGGTCCCAGAAGCTTCCCCCACCGCGGAGCAGCTCAAGAAGCTTCGGACAGTGCCAGTCCGCTGCATTGATGCGAAGTTGGCTACTGGAGATGTCTAGCTCGGTCCAGTGCGGCATCAGCGCGGCCCGGACACTCGATGACGTGGCAAGAAGCCCGACGTCCTTACCGTAGACCCTGACTGTCCGGCCGGCGCCTGCGGCCTGGTAGAACGGCTGGGGTTGCGCCTCGATCCCTCTCAGGACTCCGATGCGGTAGCGGACCTGAGTGTCCGTCAGGGTCTTCACTTTGGCTTCCTCATCGATGGCCCGCCGTGCCACGTCGAAGTTGCCTGGAGGAATCGTGAACAATCTGGCCGTCCGCGTGTTCAGGTAGCGAAGGAGCCTTCGGGCCAGGCCGCACGCAGCCTGGCAGGTGAACTCGTGGGATTCCCGTCGTTCCCTGCGACGATCAGCGGCGATCTGGGCACAAGGGCGACCGGCATCTACCGAAACGAGCTCCCGAGAGGAGGGGCCTCGGCTGATCTCCGCGCTGATCAGGCCAGCGAGCTTCCTGGGCCACGGCGTCTTGGTGGCCACCCTGGCGAGGCGCTTTGTCGAGTCCCAGCCCGACCAGGCGAAACCGTCCATGACACACCGCTTGAACCTCTTCAGTAGCCGTGCACCTTTGAAGTCGCCCCGACCCTTCCCGGCATCGACCTTGTCGCCCTTGCCGTCCAGCCGCATCAGGGTGTCGCCATCGAGGACCACGTTCTGGCTAATCCGGTCAAGATGACGCGGGAACATAAGGTAGACCAACAGCCTGAAGAGCTCCGGCTTGGCTCCTAGGTCCGGGAGGGCCGCCAACGCGGCCTCCCGGAATTCGCGCGACACGAAACTCATTGGCTCACCTCCCTCGCGTCTCCGTTCGGGTGCAGCGAATTCCCAGTTGTCACTACTGCACCTCCTCGGTCTTACCCGATTCTGCGTCCTGCCCCTGGGCGCTGGTCGAGGAACCGCCAGACATCCGCGAGTAGTCCGACCCAGAGGTTCCGATAGTGCCCGGAACCGCCGTTGGCGCATCCTGGGAGCCAGTGCCGCGGACCCAGCGAGCATGCTTGGGGAGTGATATGGCCAGCTCAGCCGGCATGCCACGGACCACGAACCGTTTGTAGAGGGCGCTGGCCGTCACTGGACATCGTGGATCCTCGGCCCACTCGGCCAGGGTCCGAGTCTCACCAAAGGCATCGAGGAGGACGGTGTTACCACGTCTGGAGCGAGACGAGAAGGCGTCAACCCACTCGCAGTTGTCTGGGTGGTAACCGTCCGAGTGGTCGATACGGTTGATACAAAGCCCAACCCGGAACCCGGTACGCATAGCCCAGCTGAAGAAGGCGTCGGCATCGTGCCAGTCATCGCATACCGCGATCCCGTTGCCGCCGTAGTTCGAGTAGGATGCAGAGGCCTTCTTGGTGCAGCGTACCATGATGTTATACAAGCAGGCTCTTAGGTGTGCCTTGACAGTATAGGCTCGCCAAGGGTACAATGGACCCTCTAGGAGTTTCTGGCATGCCAGGCAGCGATCGATCGGCTGGCCGTGCGCGTCGGCTCGGAAGTCGATAATGTCTTTTAGAGTACAACAGTCTTGACATTTGTGATTTCTGGACATATAATTCGTCCTTTCGGTCGTGCCGATGCGGCTTCCGGCCGCTCCGGCGGAGGGTGATAGATATTCGCACTTTGATTGAACTACCATAGACTATCCTTTCTATGTTGTTGTGTGCAGATTTCTTCTGCACTATTGATAGTATACCGTGCTGAACAGAAAACCACACAGTTGCACACGATTTTTTCATTATTTCGTGGCATCTGCGGCGTATTGTGTCATGTGGCTCGGTGTGCATAAGACGCGGCCGTATCCAGCCGACGCGGACGGGCCTGCTCCGGCATGGACCTTCAGCCCTGTCCGTGCGGCACGTAACCGGGCACAATGCCAGCCGGCTTCATTCGTTCGCCGACGAGTGTAGGCGCGAGCACACCATTTGCTACCGTCTGGACCCGGTCGGCGAAGCCCCATCGACAGCGACCACGGCTTCGTCGAGATTCATCGCCCAGCCGCATGAATCCTCGCATAGGCATGCCACCCGCCTGCGTAGACAGCCCTCGACCATCCCATCGTCGCGTATGACAGATCCACCGCACCACGGGCACCTCGCCGCACGATGGGTCTGCTGCCGAACCTGCTGCATGTCCTGCCTGACAGAGTCCATGGCCACCCAGCGCTCCCTGTGTGCGCTATCATGTAGAGTAATAAGCGCGCACAAGTATACACTAGTCTGGCGGCTCTGGACTCCGCCTCCGCAGGTAGCCCGTGTACGAGCCCGCGCGTTAGGGCTCCGTTCCCTAATTGGTGCAGTCGCGTCGCTTGGCTTGGTCGACGTCCCCAGAGCCGTCCATCAGCGTCCAGGTGTCCGAGCATCGGCTCTGCCGGTCCGCGTCCGTAGCGCTCCCAGATCGGCCAATTCCCTCAGGCTCAACTCATCGGAGTGCAGGTACTTTGCAGTCGTCTCGATGCACGTGTGCCCAAGGTGGTCCTTGATGCTCATCAGGTTGGCTCCATTGAGCATCAGCCTCGTGGCGCAACCGTGGCGGAACGAGTGCGGCTGGATGTGCTTGGCATCCCTGAGCCCGGCCGCCGCCTTTACACGAGTAAGAAGCCCGTGGAGGCCGTAGAACGCCAGGCGCCACCTCTTGTTGTGGGCCCAGAGCCAGTCGTGATCGCAAGCCCCTCGCATGGCCAACCACTCGCGCACTGCGTCAAGGCACGCCTGGTTTGGGTAGACCTTGCGGCTCTTGCCGCCCTTACCCCGACGCACCGTGATCGATCCATCCTCTGCCGAGAAGTCATCGACCTTCAGGTCACACAGCTCCGCTCGCCGGAGACCCGTATAGGCCAGCACGCTGAACACGCCACGCGCCAGGGCCACCTCATGGGTCGTGGGCAATCGCTCACACGCCTCGAGGATCGCCTCGACCTCCTCGTCCGTGACCATTTTCCTGTATGGGGAATCGAGCTTCGGGAGCCGAATGGCCTTGGCAGGATCTACGGCAAGGAGGCCGGTCTCTGTCAGGTAGGCGCAGAGGCCGCGTATGGCATGGAACGACGAGTGGATGGACTTGGGTCGCTGGCCTCGGACGTCCGTGAGATACACGAGGAAGCGGCGCAGGATCGCGGGGCTTAGCTGGTCGATGGTCGGGTTGGGATACCCATGTCCGGTGAGCCAGCGCGCGTAGTGTCGGCTCCAGGACTGGTACGTGAGGAAGGTGCGGTCGGAGAAGCCGCGCTCATAGCGGATGCAGAAGAGGTACTGCTCAATGGCCTCAGAAAGCAGCAAAGGTCCACCCCCAGCAGGGAATTCCCTACTGACGGTAGACCCGTATCTTTGGGCTACTGTTGACAGTCGAGGAGACGTTCGCCTATCAAAATCCGACAGGCAGGCGCTCTAACCGGGCTGAGCTACACCCCCACGGTGCTGTAGGCTACATCCGCTCCCAACACTGCTGCCCCTACAGGCGTGTCAGGATACCCCATGACGCTGTATCGCTGTCAACGTGGCGTACACGTGTGCCCGAAAAAGGCGACAGATGAAGCCGGTGCGCCGATGGCTAAGTGGGCGCCCTTGCCGCACTTCCTGCGTTCTGCTGGTAGAGTCGCTACGGTTTGCAGGGAGGCGCGGAGCTTGATGGAGACTGGGCGATCGGCGAGGGATGTGACGTTGGCGGTGTTGGCATGCGTGGTCTACGTGGCATGCGTGCTGGTGGCGCAGGCGACTGCGTCGACTTTCATCCACCTGCCGCTGGGCATCTCGGTGGCGGTGGGGACGCTCTGGTTCGGGTGCACCTTCACCACCCGCGACCATGTGCACGCGGTCCTTGGGCGGCGCGGCGCCTACATCATGATCGGAGTGGCCATCGCCGCCTCGTGCGCCGAGACGGTGGTGCTGGGCGTGCCGCCGCGCATCATCCTGGCGTCGGTCATCGCCACCGCCATGGCCGAGTCGGCTGATACCGAGGTCTACCACGCTAACCGCCGCCGCGCCTGGCTGATCCGCGTGCTTCGCTCGAACTCGGTTTCGATCCCCATCGACACGGTGGTTTTCAACCTGGTGGCCTTCGCCGGCGTGCTGGGCTGGGGCGCCATGCTGGGCCTGACCGTGGGCGACATGCTCACCAAGGCCGCCATGGGTGCGCTGGTCGGTCTGGTGCGGGCCGGCCGCCGCTCCCCGACGGGCGCTACGGCGTAGCCGCTCGGAAGAGGGCCACGGCGTTCTCGGCGGGCACGTCCTCCTGGATCGTGTGCGCCGCGGCCAGGATGTAGCCTCCCCCATCGCCGAGCGTGGCGATGATGCGCCGTGTCTCGGCGGTCACCTCCTCCGGCGTTCCGTAGGGCAGGAGTCGCTGTGTGTCGATGCCGCCGTGGAAGGTGAGCCGCTCCCCGAAGTCGCGCTTCAGGCCGTCGGGCTCCATGCCCGCCGCGTGGGGCTGGATGGGGTTGAGGATCTGCACGCCGGCCTCGATGAGGTCCGGGATCAACTCCCGTATGGCCCCGCAGGAGTGGTGGAAGAAGGCGGCGTCGGTGTATCGGCGGAGGTCGCGTAGCCGGTCCTCGATGTAAGGCGCGACCATACGGCGGAACATGCGCGGCGAGATGAATGGCCCCGTCTGGGTGCCGAAGTCGTCGCCGGCGCTGGTGAAGTGGAGGTAGCGGCCCACGGCGCCGTAGTAGAGCGCGTCCACGCGGCGCTGGTAGGCGCGGATGATGTCGAAGAAGCGGTGGACGAACTCGGGCTCGGCGGCCATGCGCTCCAGGAAGTCGTCGTACCCGCACATCCAGCAGCCCAGCTCCATGACGCCCAGCACCGGATGCCTGCCGCAGACGACGTAGCCGGTCTCCTCGGCCAGGTAGCGCGCCCGGTCGGCGCAGGCCTGGATGGCCGCCGGGTCGATGCGCTCGGGGTCGGGCCAGGGGAACGCCTCCAGATCGGCCAGAGTGGCCCCGGCCAGTGGACGGCCCACGGCCTCGTAGTGGTGGCCGTTGTGGCGGTAGGTGATGCCCCAGACGTCGGCAACCTCGGTCGCCGAGATGCGGCGCTCCAGGGGCGAGGGGGCCGAGACGACGCCGCCGATGCCCCGCACATCGATGTCCAGCGCCACGAGCACGGCCTCGTCGGCCTCGGCGGGATCGGCCACGGGCGGCAGTCCCAGCGCGGGAGCCAGACGCCGCGGGCCGCCGTCGATGTTGGTCATGTCCGTACCGGCAAGGTCCATGGGCGGCCGGTCCACGGGCTTGTGATCGAGGGTCAGCGCGAAGCGACGGCGATAGTCGGAACCGAGGGCCAAGGCGCACCTCCGTACGGAATGGCCCTCAGTGTACCGGCCTACCCCCCGTCTTGCTCCAGGACGGCGGCGTAGCGATCCATGGCCGACGCCAGGTCGCCGGAGGCCTCGGAGGCCCGGCCATAGGCGAACGCGGTGGTGGGGTCGCGCTTCTCGGAGTGGGCCATGCCATAGGCGTAGGCGGCGCTGCGGTAGTCGCCCTTCTGCTCGTAGTAGGAGCCCCAGTCGGACCAGGCCACGGTGGAGCCGGTCGTTGCGGAGCCGGCGGAGGCGAGCATGCGCCGGGGCCGCGCAGCGGCCGGGTTGAGGCCCGGACGGAGCTTCGGGATCACCGGAGTGCGCTCCTTGGCAACGCCGGGCTTCCTGACCCGCGGGGCGGGCGCAGCCGGCGGCGTGGTCAGCAGGTCGGCCTTCGGACGAGACGCGGGCGAGATGGAGGCCACGGGCCCGGCGGGGCCGCCGACGCGGGTGGTCGAGGCCGGAGCGCGAGGCGGAGCGATGACGCCCACGCCGGCCGGTTCGCGGGCCATCCAGAGGGCCAGGGCACAGGCCCCGGCGGCGGCGGCGAGGAGGCCGGGAGACTGCCACCAGGCGGCCCGGTGGACGGGCGCGGGCAGGGCGTCGATCTTCCGCCAGACGGCGGCGGCGAACTCCTGCTCGTCGGGCTCGGGTAGCCGGGTCGAGGCCAGGCCGCCGGCCAGGGAGGCCAGGGCGCGGCGTTCACGGGAGCAGTCAGGGCAGGCGGCCACATGGCGCGCCGCCCAGGATGTCGGCTCCATCTCGGTTCCCGAGGCAGCCAGAGCGGCCAGGCGGCTCCGCACGCAGATGCATACCAGGTTCATATCAAACCCTCTCCGCCAAATCGCCGGCGCAGTGTCTTCAGGCCTCCGGCGAGCCTGCCGATGATGGTGCTTTCGGGCACGCCCAGTGCGCGGGCGATCTCTCCACGGGTCTTGCCGGCGGCGTAGTGCAGCAGGAGCGGCACGCGCTGGGCCTCGGGCAGGGCAGCCACGGCCTGCATGAGGACGCGGCGGCGACTGTCGGCCATGGCCACGGCCTCGGGGCCGGGCGCCTCGTCCATGATCTCCAGCGGCATCTCGGCGGGCCTGCGCACCGAACGTCGGCGAAGCCCGTCGCGGCACCGGTTGCGGACGATACGCATGAACCAGGCGGCCCACTCGGCCCGGTCGGGGTCGAAGCGGGGCATGGCGGCGTAGGCCTGCACGAAGGCGTCCTGGGCGGCGTCCTCGGCCTCTTCGCGGTTGCCCAGCGCGGCCAGGGAGTAGGCGAACGCCATGCCGCGGTACCGAGCCATAAGGACGGCGTAGGCCGAGCGGTCGCCGTCGCGGGCGGCGGCGGCCAACGCTCGATCATCGCTCTCGGTCTGCCAGTGGGGTCGCGTCACGGCTATAGTATGCATCGGAGTGGTTCCGGGGCGGGCGGTTGACGACGCCCGCCCCTCTAGGTTCGCTACTTGGGCATGGCTGCGAGCTTCTGCTCCAGCAGCTCCGCCAGTTCGCCCACGCTGATCCGCATGGGCATGGCGCCCATCATCCCGCCGGGGTTGCCCATGCCGGGCTGTCCGCCGCCCATCGGTCCCGGGCCCATGCCGGGTCCGCCCATTCCGGGCATTCCGCCGGGCCCACCGGGGCCTTCCATGCCGCCGGGCATCCCGCCGGGGCCGCCCGGACCGCCGGGCTGCCGTCGCATGCCCTGGCCGCCGCCGCGTTGGCCCGCGTTGGGCCGCATACCGCCGCCCGCACCGGGCATCCCGGGCATTCCGCCGCCGGGCCCGCCCATGCCGGGTATGCCGGGCCGCATCTGGAAGCCGCCGCCGCCGCCCACGAGTTGCTGCAGACCGCGCGCCTTGGCCGGGCCGATGGCCTCTGCCAGCGCCTTCCAGGTCTCGTCGTGCTTGTCGCGGAGTGCATCGGCGGCGAGGCGCATCTTCTGGCCCACGCCTCGGGGGGCGGGGCTGTCGGGCCCGGCTGCGAGGAGGGCCCTCTTTTCGTCGTCCAGCGCCTTCTCGGCGGCGGACTCCATGGCCTTCTCAGCGGCGCGCAGGGCCTTCAGTTGCGGCAGCGCCCCGGCAATATCGGCGCGCGTCAGCTTCAGGGCGACGATGCGCCGCAGGGCCATCACCTGAGCGGTCTTGGCCGCCAGAGTAGGCGTGATGGGCCCCATGCCGGGCCCCATGCCGGGGCCGCCCTGACCGGGCATGAAGGGCCCCTGGCCGCGTATGCCCATACCGGGGCCGCCGCCGCCGGGGAATCCTCCAGGCTGCTGGCCGTAGGCCGAGGCGCCGGCCAGGATGACGGCCGCCGCCAGCAAGCTGTTGATCAGAGGTCGCATCGCGGGCTCCTTTCCGGTCCCCCGGGCCCATGCGGGGCCGAGGAGGGATCGGGTTGTCTTGATGCACCTACTTACGCGGCAGGCGGCGCGGCGAAAGAGGCGGCCGAGGAAATCGCTACATACGCTACCAGTCGGCGAGCGGCCGCACCGGACGCAATTCGGCCAATGGGCCATTGCGGGCATCGAGCTCCACGGCCAGCCGCAGCGATGTGACGGCCGGCAGGTGGATGGCCAGCTTGCGATAGCCCGCGTTGGCCTGCTGGCCGGCCGGGCTGGGTGAACCGGGGAGCGGCAGGCAAGGCATAACCGCGATGGAGCCGGGGCACCCCTCGCCGATCCGCACGGTGAGGGCCTTGCCCTGCTGCGTGAGCCTGGCGCTGCGGCCGTCGGACGCCACATCGACCTGCGCCCTCGTGGGCATGAACCACCAGGCGTCGGTGGGCGCGTCGGCCTCCATCTCATCCTGAACGACCACCAGGCCGGGCTCGACAAGGCGGAAGCCGCGATGGGCCGACCTGACCGAAGTGCGGTAGGCGCGGCTCAGGTCCAGCACGGCCAGAGGCGACCCACCGCCCTTGAACCGCGTGATGGGCGCCACGGCCGAGGGGTCTTGGTCGGGCCCGGAGCCGGGACCGTAGACGATGGTGGCGTGCCCCTCGGCGCGGAGGCGGTAGTAGGTCCACCGGCGGGCGCCGAAGTAGGCGGGCAGGTTGTAGTCGTCAGCGCCCAGCTCCACGGCCCACCGGACGCCCTGCGCCTCCATGACGAAGCTGCCCAGGTCGAGGTGGCTGTGGTTGGCGCGGTTGTCGCCTCCCTTCACGCCCAGCCAGCCGGCGTCGGGGTCGGTCCATGAGGTGCGGAGGCAGGCGATCTCCGCGCCGCGGAACCGAACGCTGAGGGGCGCTCGCGCGGGCCTGGCGCCGCTGAGCGAGGGCTCATACCAGAGCATGTCCAGCGGTGTGCCCGAGGCGTGCCGCGCCGCGTAGAAGGCGTACAGCGGGTTGCGGAAGCGGTTGGCCAGCCACCACATCTCCGGCGCACGGATCACCCCGGCATGGGCGTCGGCGTAGTCGAAGACCACGGAGCCGATGCCCGAGGCGTGGATGGGAAAGAGGCCCGACTTGGGAAATCCCGCGATGCCGCTCAGCCCGAAGTCCGTGCCCAGCGCGCTCTTGAGGCCCGCCATGAAGGCCACGGTGTAGGAGGTGGCGTATTGCCAGTAGCCGGGCCCCTCGGCCCAGGCGCCGTCAGGACCGTAGGAGGCTACGGCCCGGGGCATGGACGTGACGGCGGCGTGGAGCACCTCGGCGGCGACCTCGGGCTCCTCGTCGGCGATGGCCAGGGCGCCCATGCCCAGCCCGCCGTTGCAGACCTGGTTCCAATTGTGAGTGGCAGTGGGCCAGCCGCCACGGCTACGGTAGACCTTGAGGCCCGGCTGCAGGCCCAGCGTGACGATGGCGGTCCGCAGCGTGCGGCGCTGGTCCGGGCTGAGCCAGTCGTAGAGCCAGTCATAGCCGAGGGCGAAGGCGTGGGTCATCTCGGCGGTGTCGAGGAAGTGCTTCGGGTTCCAGTCCTTGTAGGCCGCGGCATTGGCCAGCTCGTCCCACGCGCGCCTGGCCCAGACGGCGTCGCCCTCGATGCGGTAGAGGAAGGCGAGAAGCTGTACGCGGCGGAGCACCTCCCGACTGGTAGCGAGCAGGCGTTTGCCGTCGGGGATCACGTACTCGCAGGGCGCGGCGGCCAGCAGCTCGGCGGCCTGGCTCCGGGCCTTCTTGTACCAGGACGAGACGGTGGCATCGGACGCGCAACGCCGCTTGAGCAGCTCGAACCGGGCGGCGTCGGCCAGCAGGCGCGGGTGGCCCGGACGCAATGAGGCCAGGATGCTCTCACGCGCCGGGACCTGGATGAGCAGCTTGGCCGGCCGCGCCTTCCGGGGCCGGACTGGGCCCTGGGCCTGAGCCGCAACGGCGGCCAGCGCCGCCACGAGCAGGAACGCAGGCCTCATGGACGGGCCTCCTTCGCCGGGATGTCGGTGCGAACAGAGCCGCCGACCGTGTGGCGGTCCTCCAGCAGCGCGAAGTCGTGAGCCTCCAGGTCGTTGCCCGTTGCCGTCAGCGTGGCCGGTCCGTTGACGGCGATGCCCACGCCCCAGCCGTCGATGCGGTTGCCGCTGAGGATCGTCCGTCCGCCCTCCAGCAGCACCGTGGGGGGCTTGTGCTCCTTCATCGGGCGCAGGATGGAGCAGCCCGAGAGCGCCACGTGATCGGCGGAGAGCACCTTGACGGCGGGCGCGCCGTTGGACCGGAACTCGGCCGCGGAGATGCGCACGCGGGCGGTAGAGCCCTGCACCACCAGGCCCTCGGCGTGGTTCCAGAAGGTGCCGCCGCTGACGCTGACGGTGTTGTCGCCCTCCACCACCAGGCCGTAGCCGCAGTAGTCGGTGGCGCAGTTGGCCATGGTGCCCCACGTGCCGCCCTCGATCTTGCATCCGGGGATCTTGTCGCGCAGAAGGAAGCCGGTCTGCATGGCGAAGGCGAAGCAGTCGGTGAGGCGGATCAGGTCATTCTTGCCCAGGTCGAAGCCGATGCCCTTGTCCAGCCCGCGCGGCACGGGACCGGCGTTCCAGACCTCCACGTTGCGGAGGCTGGGCACGTCCCAGGTGCCCGTCACGCGGACGCCGACGTTGCGCGGCGAGACCATGAAGACGTTCTCAATATGCAGGCGGCCCACGTTGTTGACGCCGTCGGTCATGATGCCGTCCCACGGGTACATGATCTTCACGCCGCTGATGTAGGCGCCGATGCCGGTGACCAGCACGGCGGCCGGCCCCGAGGTCGGCTCGGCCTGCCACTTGTAGCGGATGCAGAGGCCCTTGAGGCCCGCACCGGCGCCCATGGTCACGCAGGGCTTGTCGCGGTGCGACGGCTCCAGCACCGGCATGGAGTCGATATCGGCGTTCCATGCCCCACCTGGAGGTCCGCAGAGCGCCACGGATCCCAGGACCAGGGGCTTGCCCAGGCGGTAAATGCCCATGGGCACCGTGACGGGGACCTTCTGCGCCGTGGCCCGGGCGATGGCGGCCAGGAAGGCCGGGGCGTCGTCGGCCTTGCCGTCGCCCTTGGCGCCGCACCGGCGCACGTCGACCGCCGCGGCGGGAGTGGCGGGCGCGGGACGAGCGGAGGGCGCCGCCAGGATGGCGAGGGCGGCGGCCGCCGCGATGGGCGTCAGGCGCATGGGTCTTCTCCTGTTACTCCTGGCGCAGGGCCAGGGGGCGGTCCTCGCCGCCGTCGGCCTCGGCGGCCCGGCGATCGGCACGTTCGAGTGACTTCTTCGGCGTCGGGAAGAACACGCCCACGGTAAAGACCACCACGGCGCCCAACATGGCGAACCAGGTGAACGAGACCTTGGGCAGCCAGTCGGGCCGCACGAACGTGACCGTCTGGCCGAGCATTCCCGCCACGCCGTTGGCGATGGTCACGTGCAGGTCGCCGCAGACCACGGTGGCGATGAGCCCGCAGGTGATGGCGATGACGTTCCCGAGGTCGGACCCGCGGCCCTTGGTGAACATTCCGATCAGGAAGACGCCGAGCATGGGGCCGAGGATGAACCCGGCGATGCCCAGCACCACGGGGATGATGCGCACGTTGGGATCCGTCACCTTGGCATAGGCGAAGGCGACCGCGATCAGCACCATCAGCGCCGCAAAGACCACCGTGAAGACCCGGGCGGCCCGCACGTGGGCTTCCTCGCCGCTACGGCGGGCGAAGTAGGGGATGTACCAGTCGTTGGTGGCGCTGGTGGCCAGGGCGTTAAGGGCCGCCGAGAGCGATCCCATGGCCGTGGCGAAGACACCGGCCAGCACCAGCCCCCGCACGCCCACGGGCATGACGTTGAGGATGTAGGAGCCGAACACGTCCGAGTTCGCCACGGGCTTGAAGGTGGGGTCCTTCAGGTAGTAGACGTAGAGGAGGATGCCGATGAACGTGAAGCAGGCGGCGATGGGCACGTCCATGAATGCCGCGGTGATGAGGCTGCGGCGGGCCTTCTTGTGCGTCTCGGCCGTCAAGAGCCGCTGCACCATGTCCTGGTCCGTCCCGAAGGCCGCCATGTTCATCAGCGTGGTGGCGATGAGCGCCGAGAAGAGCGTGTAGTCGCTGGCGATGATGAGCTTTACGTAGTCCCACGCTCCCATGGCGCTCAGGTGGTTCGCCTCGCGCCAGGCGGCGATCTTGTCGGGCTCGAAGCCCGTGAGGAAGTAGCCCTCGATGCGGCCCATGGCGGGCACGGCCTTCACCACTTCGCCCAGGCCGCCGACGTTGTGGATCAGCGTCCCGACGGCCAGCAGCGCGCTGCCGAACATGAGGCAGGCCTGCACCACATCGGTCCAGATGACCGCCTTGATGCCGCCGAGCGCGGTGTAGATGCAGGTGAGGATGGTGAGCGCCACGATGGCCACCGCATAGGGCTGAACCGAGGTGACGGCGCCCTGGTGGAACTGCACGTCGCCGCCGGCGAACATCCGCCACGCCAGCACCATCACCAGTGACGGTACGAAAAGCCGCGTGCCCGAGGCCAGCGTCCGCATCACGAGGAAGAGGGCGGAGACGTAGTTCTTGGTCACCTGGCCGAAGCGGATGGCCAGGTAGTCGTACACCGTGTAGACCTTGTACCGGTAGTAGGGCTTCAGGAAGGCGAAGCCCACAATGAAGCGGCCGATGATGAGGCCCATCACCAGCTGCACGTAGGCCAGGCTCCGCTTATCGAACCCCTCCCCTGGCGCGCCGAGGAAAGTAGCCGCGCTGGTCTCCGCGGCGATGATGGAGGCCATGACGGCCCACCAGGGCACCTGCCTCCCGCCCAGCGCGAAGTCATGCAGGCTCTTCTCGCGACGCCCCATATAGAGGCCGATCGCCGAGATCGCCACAAAGTAGATAACGATGATCAGGCCATCAACTGCAAGACCCATGCCGCGGATCGCCCCTTTCGCTGCGATGTGGCGCCCGGCGCCGGTCCAGAGTTCGCCGATAGCGGCCTGAAGTCCTGCCGGCAGGATTCGGACGGCCGCTTGTCGCATCTAGGGCGTATCGGCAGGCGACCCGAGCGCCCATAGCCGCTATTGTGAGGAACGGCATGACCAATCGAGAGCGAGTCCGCGCTTCCCTGGCCCATCGGCAGCCCGACAAGACCCCTTACCATATCGGTTTTACGCTGCCCGCCCAGGCCGCCACCGCCACGTACCTTCAGGACCCCTTCTTCGTCAGCAAGCTGGGCAACGCCCTGGCAACCATGGGCACCACGGGCAAGGACGCATGGAAGGAGGGTGACTGCTGCACCTGGGAGGACGAGTGGGGCGTCCAGTGGAACCGCTCCATCGACAAGGATATCGGCATCGTCTGCAACCAGGTGGTCACGCCCGCCACGCTGGAGACGCTCTTTGTACCGGACCCCGACGACCCCACCCGATTCGACTACTACGACACCGTCATCAAGCCGGAGGGAGCGCGCACGGACCAGTTCGTGGTCGCCGACCTGGGCTTCAGCCTCTACGAGCGCGCCTGGACGCTGGCGGGGATGGAGACCGTCCTCATGGGCATGGTCAGCGACAAGGCCTTCGCCAACGCCCTGCTGGACCGCATCCTCGAGTACAACCTGCGCATCATCGACCACGCCTGTGTGTACGACATCGATGCCATGATGTTCGGCGATGACTGGGGCTCGCAGACCGGCCTCCAGATGGGCCTCAAGCTCTGGCGCGAGTTCATCCGCCCACGGGTTGCGCAGATGTACGCCGCGGTGAAGGCCCACGGCAAGTTTGTCTTCATCCACTCCTGCGGCAAGTGCACCCAGCTCTTCCCGGACCTCATCGAGATCGGCCTGGACTGCTTCAACCCCTTCCAGCCCGAGGTCATCGACGTGGCGGAGGCCAAGCGCGAGTTCGGCAAGGACCTGACCTTCTTCGGCGGCATCAGCACCCAGCGGGGCCTGCCCTACGGCACGCCCGACGAGGTGAAGGCCGAGGTGCGGCGCCTCATCGAAGTCGTGGGCAAGGACGGCGGCCTCATCGCCTCCCCGGCCCACGCCATCCCCGCCGACGCCAAGCCCGCCAACATCGCCGCCATGATCGAGGTGCTGCAGGGCCAGTAGCGCGAGCGGGGGCGGCGAACCTCAGTCCGGCTCCTCCAGGTGGATCGTCTCAAAGACCTCGAAGCGGGTGGCCGGGTCGCGCCACAGGTCGCCGCCCCAGTCACCCGCCTTGCGGCTCAGTTGGCTCAGGAACTCGGCCCTGGGGTCAGGGCTGTCGGCGAAGTGCTCCCAGACCTCGGGGAGGAAGAGGGCGGAGCGGCGGCCGTTGCGCAGGATCACCCCGTGGCGCAGAGGCTCCACGAAGGCGGTGAACTCCCTCCAGCCCTGCACCGGCGCGGGACGCGGCGGCGTCAGCACGGAGACGCTGAGCCGGATGGCCTCCAGTTCCGCAGGTTGGACGCGCTCAAAACGGGGGTCATGCAGGGCCGCGTCGGCGGCGGAGACCACCACGGCCTCGTGCAGGGGCAGGTCAGGCATGGGGCGGCCGATGCAGCCGCGCAGCTGCCCGGCGACCATCAGCGTCACGAAGCAGCCCGCCGGGGCGAGGAGCGTCGGGGTGCGCTCCTCGGCCGGCAACGCGGGCGCGGGCTTGCGGCGCACGGCCGCATCCAGGCTCAGGCGGGCCAGCCGGAGGAGCGTCGCCTCCTCGGCGGGCGTCAGGAGTTGCGTCGCGTCGCTCATCTCAGCCTCCCGGATCGGCGTCAGCGGTGCGCCATGCCCGCCGTCAGCACCTGGATCAGCCGGAACTCGTACCCGGCGCTGGTCGGTGCGCGCTCGTTCAGCACGCGGAGCGTCAGCTTGTGCGGGCCGGGCTTCAGGTCGCGGGCCACGATCTGCGCCGCGTCGTAGCCGCCCCAGTCGGCGTCGAACCAGCCCTCCAGCGTGACGGGCGGCAGGTCATCCACCTGTGCCAGCGCGCGGCCCATGGCGCCCTTGATGCGGAAGTAGATGACGCTGACCGTGGAGCCCTCCACCGTGAACTCAAGCGTCGAGCCCGGCTGGGTGGACTTCCATCCCGCGCCGAACGCCCAGTGGTCCGGCCCGGGAACCCAGCCCTCCGAGCGAGTGGGCTTCAGCGCGGCGGGGCCGAGCATGGTTGCGTACTGGAAGACATCGGAGATGAGCGGCTTGGGCAGTGGCCTGATCGCCGCCTGAGCGGACCCGGGCTTCAGCGTCGCCTTGATGCCCTGCAGCACGCCGCCGATGAAGCGGGCGCACTCGCCGTGACCGCGGTCGTTGGGATGCACGACATCACCCTCGACATCCTCCCAGCGGAGGCGCCCGGCCTGGATCTCGGGCCAGAGCGCATCGCGGAAGCTCACCATGGGCAGGCTGTAGTGCGCCCCCACCTTGGAGTGCCACGCCTGCGCGTTGCCGCCGGCGTTGTTCATGGTGAAGAGGAGCATCATGCCCGGCTTGTTCGGCGCGCTGAGCACCTGGCGCACTACGCCCTCCAGCGTCTCGGCCGCGAGCTGCGTGTCGCCGTCGTTCACCGCGTACTCGGCCACCACGAAGTCGGGCTTCTTGGCCAGGAGGTGCGCGGCGCAGCGGTGGGCCCCGATATCGCTGCCCGTGGCGCCGATGCCCGCGTTGACGAACTGAATCTCCGCCTTGGGGAAGGCCTCGCGCCACCACTGGGCCACCCGGTTGCCCCAGCGGTACTCCTCCTTGCTGGCCGCGGCGCCCTGGGTGATGGAGCCGCCGATGACGCCCACCACCACCTTGCCGCCGGCCTGCGCCCGGGCCATGACGCGCAGGATGCGCGCCGGGTCGCCCTGGCTGACGACGCTGCGCTTCAGCGCCTCGGTCTCATTGACCTGCATCGCCCCTCCCACCATGCCGGACACCGCGCAGAGCAGAGCCGTGATCATGACGCTGCCGCCTTTCTAGAGGTCCGGATTGCAGAAGAACTCGATGATCTCGCCGTCGGGCCCCTTGATGAACGCAATGGTGAAGTCGCGCGGCGGGTCGCCGGGCACCGAGACGGTGGCGGGTTCCATGTGGCTGGCGGCGCCGGCGGCCATGGCCCGGGCATAGGCGGCGGCGGTATCCGTGGTGCGGAGGGCAATGTGCATCCATAGGCCGTCCGGCGCGGGCTCGGCGGGGTTCCGCTTGTTCCCTGCGAAGATCTCGATATAGTCGCCCGCGCCGGTGTCCAGCATCAGCGCGCGGGTATCGGCGGCGCCCTCGGCGCGCCCGTCGGCGCCCCAGCCGTAGCAGGGGACCATGCCCAGGCCCTGCGTGTAGAACTCAACGCTCTTCTCGAAGTCGCAAACGCTCATGGCCACATGGTGGAACCCGCCGCCGGCAATAGCCTCGTTCTTCCCGCTCTCGCGCATCGTCTGTCTCCTTGCCGCCGCGGCGTTCAAGCGCCGCGCACATACCCCATTGTAACCCAGCCCCGCCCCGCTCCGCCGCGCGCCGGTACACTGGATGCCATCTGAGCGCCGTTCGGGAGTGTGAGCCATGGTCCTGCCTGCCCTGTTGGTGTTGCCGGCGCTTGCCGCCGCAATCGCGCCTGATGCGCCTCGCGTTGCCGTGGCCTGGTTCACCGATGCGCCCTTGCCAGGCGCCGTGGCCTCGGCTACGCCGTCGCCGCTGCCGGCCATGGTTGCAGGGACGTGCGGGCGCGGCGTGCGGGCCGACGGCGGGGTGTCGGTGACGAACCCGCTGCTCCGGCGCGAGGAGGGGCTCATCTCCTTCTGGGTGCGTCCGCGCTGGTCCGGGTCCGACGGCGTTCGGCGGACACTCCTGCGCATCGGCGACCCGGCCTCCAACGGGCTGCTGGTGGAGAAGTCCGAGGCGGGCCTGCTCCGGTTTGTCATGGCCGGAGGAGGCAAGCGGACCGTCGCGCGGGCCGACATCCGCGGCTGGCGGGCGGGTGTCTGGCGCCATGTGGCCGTGGGCTGGTTCTCCCGCGACGGCGCACCGCTGGGTCTGCCGATCTGGATCGACCGCGTGGCCGTGGACGGGCCCATCGCCGGAGGCAACCCCTTCCTCGACCCCGAGGCCATGGCCGACCGCAGCGTGCGGCTGGGCGGGCCGGGCTCCGAGTGCGACATCGACGAACTCGTCATGCGCGACCGCGTCGACGGCTACGGCTCGGGCATGGTCGGCACGGTGTACCGCGACGCGCTGCTCACCGGGCCCTGCTCGGCGATCCGCATCAACCCAACGCCCATGCAGACCCCCTCGGACGCCCGGGTGGTGGCCGGCGGGATGAAGCAGCTGGGCCTCGAGGCCCGCACCGACCGCGGCCCGCAGCCCCTCACGGAGCACTCCGTGCGCTACGGCCCCTGGTCCGACTTCGACATGAAGCCGCACATCCGCTGGAGCAGCTCGAATGCCGCCGTGGCCACCGTGGACGCCCAGGGACGGGTGCGCGGCGTGGCGCCGGGCTCGTGCCGCATCGGCGCCGAGTTCCGCGGGATGCGCGCCGCGTGGACGGCCCTCGTCATCGGCGTCGACCGGCCCGACCTGGGCCTCATCTGCCTGGAGCTACTGCCCCGCTACCGCACCGACGCCGCCAAGGACCGCCCGGCGCCCGGCGACACCGTGACCGCAGTGGTCCGCTTCGGCAACTTCGGCGCGGCCGACCTGCCCGCCGGTGTGAGGGTGCGGCTGGACCTGGTGGAGGACGGCGGCACATACCGCTTCGAGCCCGGCCTGAGGCGGGTCGCCCGTTACGAGGCGCCGACACGCGAGCCCCTATCGCCCGGGCAGGAGGGGGCCGTAGAGATCCGCTTCACCTACCCCGACAGGCCGCTCTGGATGCACGTCACGCTGGACCCGGCCGATGCCGTCGACGAGACCTGCGAGGCCAACAACGACGAGGCCGAGCGCACCGACGCCCGGCCCATCCAGATGGGCTTCGCACCGAAGGCGCTCCAGGCCTGCCTGCGCGACCGCACGATGAACCATGTGGGCTCGTACAGCTACTACGACTGGCTCCGGGCCGAGAAGCGGCGCATGGACGTCATGCTCCGCGAGGCGGTCTGGCCCACCACCGGGCCGCACGGGGTGGAGGAGATTTACCGCATCGACCGAATGACGCCGCTGCGGGGCGGGCCGTGGGACGACGAGCCCTTCAACCGCGAAGCGCCGCTCTTCGACGGAGGCTTCCCAGTGAACGAGCCGGTGGACCTCATGGCCATCGACCCGGCGATCATCCACGAGTTCGGCCACACGATCCTGAGCCAGCCGGACCTCTACGGCTACCCCATCAAGGCCGGCAACGTCTTCGTCACGGGCGCCGACGGCAAGCGGGCCGCCGGGACGCCGCTCCTGCCCATCGTCGGCTCCGGGGGCACGCTCAGCGCCTCCCACGCCTTCGACATTCCCTGCGGCGGCGGCTACACCTCACTGATGAACTACTGCCACCTCTGGCTCCACCCCTCGCAGGCGGGGCACATCATGCACTACAAGGGCTACCGCGGCGACCGCTTCTGGGGCACGCAGGGGCGGCTCATCACCACCCGATCCAACGCGCTGATGGTGACCGACGTCGACGACCGCCCGCTGGCCGGGGCCGTCGTCAGCGTCTACCACGTCGTGAACCCGAACGTGCAGGACAGCGGCGCCAAGTACATCCCCGACCTGCCCAAGTTCGTCGGCCGCACCGACGCAGACGGCCGCTTCCTCTTCCCCGGCGCCACCGACGCACGGTGGGACGATGCCGAGACCGACGAGGTGGAGGGCGAGACGCCCGTATGGAACCCCTTCGGACGCGCGAAGCAGGGCGACGGCGGCCTGCCCGACACGGCCTTCACGCCCAACGTCTGGACCGTGGAGGGCCTGCTCCTCCTGCGGATCACCTCCGGCGCCGAGACCGAGTACCGCTGGATGGACCTGACGGAGTTCAACGAGGCCTACCTGTCGGGCCAGACCGTGGCGGGCCGCTACGACATCCGCACCAGCCTGAGGCCCTCGGCCACGCCCACGGAGGTCAGAGTCCACGCCGAAGAGCCGGCCAGGCGGAACCTGCGTCCTGTAGCCGTCGCCCCCGCCGAGGTGCGGGTGCAGTGCGGGCAGCCCTTCGAGATCGACCTATCGGCCAGCCATGACCCCGAGGGCAAGCCCCTGACGCTGGGCTTCAACGTGGAGGGCGAGTGGCTCCGCATGGAGCAGGCCGACGGCCTCCACGTGCGCCTGCGCGCTCCAGAGAAGCCGGGCGTGCGGACCTACCGGTTCTGGGTCATCGACGGCCTGCGGTACAGCCCGCCCATCTCGGTGAAAGTAGTAGCATCCAATAAAACCAATTGACAACAGCGTCAACAATGTCAACAACGCCATTGACGTTGTTGACAGTATTGACCCAGAAGGCGTCCGCGCCCGGCGCCCACCTTACCCGTAGACGCCCACGCCCATGACCGCGGCCGGTGCGCCCCAGGTCTCGTGGATCGTCAGGCGGAGGCCCGTAAGTTCGCGCACGCCGCCGACGCGGTGGACGCGGCGGGTCTGGTGGTGGTCGGTCACCGCGGCGATCACCTCGCCCTGCGCATCGGCCAGCGTGTAGCGGCGCACGCAGAAGGGCGGCACTCGCTCAGGGTGGCCCCACTGCACGCTCTCCATGGGGTGGTCGAAGTCGGTGTCGAACTCCAGGACCACCTCGCGGGCTCGCACCGGCCTGGCCCAATCCAGCCGCAGCCATGGCTCGTGGTCGGCGGGGTCGGCTACCCAGCCGTTGGGCTGCGTGGTCGGCCGCGCCGTGCCGTTGAGGACCATCTCCGGCCCCCAGCCCTCCAGCGCCGCCCCGAGCGCGATGGCCCAGTTGTGGCCCGCGGGTCGGCGGTCCGGGCGCCAGAAGTCGAAGCTCTCCACGCCGATGTCGCGCTGGGGCTCCTGTCGCCCGCGCCGCGCCACGCTCAGGAGGCCCGTCACGCGCAGGTTGCTGCACCGGACGCGGACGCCCGGCGCGGCGGGAAGGCAGACGAAGGCGTAGCAGGGCTCCTCCACGTCGGCGTCGAAGCGCAGCTCCACCGGACGCTCCGGGCCCGCCGGGATCTCCACCACACAGCCGGCGAGCAGCTTGTCCGGTGTGAAGCCGCCGGGGCGCGACGAGGTCCGCAGTTCGCACTTCAGTGTGGCGGGCGCATCGGCCGACAGGCGCACGGTGACCGACGGCACGCCGCCGGGCCGCAGCGGCAGCATCTGGGCGCGGGGCACATCCAGCGGCTGCTCGGGGCCGTCGGCGGGTAGCTCGCGTAGCGCAAGGCGGCTGGAGGCGCCCACGCGGGCGCGGAGGGCCAGATTGGCCTCGTCGCGCAGTTTCAGGCTCGGAATGTGCTGGCCCGAGCGGAGCAGGTCGGTTTGCAGCCCGCGCAGTTGCTCGGCCTCCAGCAGCTTGCCGGGCCGGATGCCCCTGGCGGCGCATCGGGCGGCCGCCATGCCCACGGCCTGGCCGCCATGGGCGCAGGTCGCCATCACCCGCGTGGAGCCGAAGGCCACGTGCGAGACGCCGATGTTGCGCCCGGCGAAGAAGAGGTTCGGCACGTCGCGGCTGATATAGCTCCGTAGCGGGATGGTGTAGACCCCGCGCGAGTGCCACTGGTCGCACGGCTGCCGGTCGCTGTAGATGCCGTCGGCCGGATGCAGGTCTATAGACCAGCCGCCGAAGGCCACGGCGTCGAAGGGGTCGCGCTGCTCGATGATGTCGGCCTGCGTCAGCGTGGCCAGGCCGTCGAACCGGCGGCTCTCCCGCTTGCCGGAGATGAGGCCCACCCACTCCAACGTCATGTCTGCGGCCTCGGGGTACTTGCCGGAGTTCTTGACGTAATCCCAGGCACCGTAGGCCACGCGCCAGAGCTCCCACTTGATCTTCTCGGTATCCAGCACAGTGTCGCGGCGGCCGCCGTACTCGAACCACCAGAGGCTGCAGCCCTTCTTGTCCGGCGTGATGTCGCGGTGGCGCGGGATGGCCGTGATGTCGCGCAGGGCCCACTCCGGCGGGACATAGGCCACCGGTGCGCCGGTGTGGCGGGCATAGTAGTAGATGGTGTGGCCCAGCAGCTCGCCGTAGGCCTGGTCCGGCGCGAACCGCTCGCCGTACTCCGAGGGGTCCTCGGCGCCCATGCGGTAGCCTGCGCCCGCCAGGAATGCCACAACGCCGTCGCCGGAGGCATCGACAAAGAGCTTGGCCGAGACCTCGTGCAGCGCTCCCGTCTGGCTGCAGAAGGCCCGGACGCGCTGGATGGGTCCGTGGCGCTTGCGGTCGACCTCGAAGACGGCGGTGTTAAGCAGCACGCGCAGATTGGGCTCGGCGTCGGCCTTCTCCAGCAGCAGGGCGTCCAGCATCACCGGGTTGCCCTCGCGGTTGCGCCAGAGGTTCTCTACGAGGATCTCGTCGATAAGGCCGCCCTCACGGGCCCAGCGGTTGTTGTTGCCCATGTGCGCCGTGGCGCCCAGTATCCAGAGGCGCACCTCGCTGCCGGCGTTGCCGCCCAGGATCGGGCGATCCTGCACCAGCACCACGTCGGCGCCGGCCCGCGCGGCCGTGATGGCGCAGCAGGTCCCGGCCATGCCGCCGCCGATCACAGCGATGTCCGCCGAGTGCATCTCACGATGAGGCCACCGACACTCCACTGCCATTTCGCGCCGCATGTTCGGAACCCCCGTGCAGCCGTGATGCCGCCGGCGGTATTGTACTCAGGAAAGCGGGCGGGCTGACGGTACGCCGGCGCAACTCAGCCGCCGGCGGGTGCGTAGCTCCCTGTATGCCGGCATCGCCGGATCGACGACCAGCCGCCACCGTGCGCGGCCCCAACCAGCGGCCGCGGAGGACCGATGCATGACACCAGACAAACCGATCAGCAGGCGATCGTTCGTGGGAGGGGCGGCAGCGGCGGCCCTGCCCGCCATTGTGCCCAGCAGCGCCCTGGCCGGCCGAGGCCGACAGGGGGCGAATGACCGCATCCGCGTGGCCGTCATCGGCACCGGAGGCATGGGAACCGGCCACGTCGCGCCCGACACCGTGGCGCTCTGCGATGTGGACGACGGCCACCTGGCCGCCGCCGCCAAGCGCGTGACACAGGGCACGCCCTTCCTCACCAAGGACTTCCGGCGCATCCTCGACCGCAAGGACGTGGACGCCGTCATCATCGCCACGCCGGACCACTGGCACGCGCTGATGACCGTCATGGCCTGCCAGGCCGGCAAGCACGTCATGTCCGAGAAGCCCACCGCCAAGACGATCGCCGAAGGACGCGCCATGGTCACCGCGGCGCGCAAGTACAACCGCGTGGTGCAGATCCACGCCCAGGGCCGCTCCAACGGCAATGCCCACGCCGCCTGCCAGTACGTGCGAAACGGCGGCATCGGCGAGATCGAGCGGGTCGATGTCTGGCACCCGCTGAACTTCAGCACCGACAGCTGGGGCGAGGAGCAGCCGGTCCCGGCGGGCTTCGACTACGATATGTGGCTCGGACCTGCCCGCTGGGCGCCCTACCACCCGCTCCGAACGCACTTCAACTTCCGGTGGTTCATGGACTACGGCGGCGGGTTCCTCCGCGACCGCGGCAACCACGCCCTGAGCATCGTCTCATGGCTCACCGACAACGACGGCTACAAGGGCCTCGTCACCGTGGAGGCCAAGGGTGACCCGCACCTGACCGGCTTCTACGACGCCCCGGCCAACATGAGTGTCACCTGGCGCTTCCACAAGCCCGAGTGGATGCTCACCTGGGGGCAACCCGGAGTGCCCAACCCGCGCATGCCCGGCGACTGGGGCGCCACCTACACCGGCGATAAGGGCGACCTGGTAGTGCTGGGCGGCGACGGCGGCTGTGACACCGAGCAGAAGGCCAAGGAGTTCCAGGTCCCCTCCGGCGGCGTGGAGATCTACAAGAGCCCCGGTCACCGCGAGAACTGGCTCGACTGCATCCGCACAGGCATGCGGCCCGTGATGGATGTGGAGATCGGCCACCATGTCATCACGCTCTGCATTCTCGGCAACATCGCCTGGAGGCTCCAGCGCAAGGTGACCTTCGACTTTGCCCGCGAGAAGTTCATCGGCGACGAAGAGGCCGACCGGATGATCGCCGAGCCCATGCGCGCCCCCTGGAAGCTGCAGGTCTGAGGAGAAGGCAATGACAACCTACGAACTGGAGCTATCCCGCAGCCTGCCCACGCTGGCCGGCCTGCTGGCCGACATTCGATCCGGCGACATGGCCCTGCGCCTGCGCGCCGTGGACCAGGCCACGCTTGTTGGCGCAACGGCCATCGTTCCGTTGGGCGACATCCTCGGCGGAGATGATCCGGCGGCTGCCAAGTCGGCCCTGGAGGCCCTGCGCCGCGTGGCGCACCACGCCGCCCGCCCCGGTGCCGCGTCCGAGCGCCGCAAAGCCGCGACGGAGTTGGTGAAGCTGCTCGGAGCCGCGCGCCCAAGGCGGGTACGCGCCGAAGCGCTCTACCTGCTGGGGCATGTGGGCCTCGACGCCGACGTGGCGGCCATGGCGCGCGTCATGAAGGAGCCAGGCCTGGCCCCCGACGCCCGCATGGCGCTGACCCGCATGCCCGGCAAGGCCGCTCGGGCGGCGCTCACGGCGGCAGGCTGAGGAGAACGGCCGTTGGCCGTCGTCCTGAGGTGCGACCCAGGGCGTTGCCCTGGGCCAAGATGAGCCGCGCCTTCGGCGCTTGGGCGTCCGGGTCGGCTCGGCTTGCCCCGGGCGCCAACGGCGCGGCGTCAGTGTTGGCCCGTGCCCACACCCCTACTCCGGCCGGAAGCTCCAGTACTCGCGGGCGAAGCGGGCCGCCGGTTACCGCTCCAGAAGGCACGCCTTGTGTGCGCCGAGGCGCACATAGGCGGCCATCCCATCCGTCGCCAGTCTGCCGGGCGCGCCGATGGCCGTCGGCCTTACCTCCGCCAGGGACCGGGCCGATGTCAGTTTGCCGCCGACGCAGAACTGTGAGTTACCGGTGACACCGGTCTCCAGGTTTGCCAACAGCACTCCCAACTCATCTGACGCATAGCGCCAGAACAGGAAGCAGACAGGCTTCTGCCAGTCGTCGTTCTGCCAATTCAGGCGCTCGCGGCCCCAACCCGCTTCGGAGAAGGAAGAGGCAATCGCGCGGTAGGTCTGGGGGCTCTGGATGGACTGGTTGGTCATATGCAGTTCGCCCGGAGTGCCCCACTCCGGCGTCTCCCACACCCAGACGGGCAGGTCCACGTGGCGTGCGAACACCGGTCCGTCAAGACACCGGATGAGCGCCGACATGGCTCCGCCGTCCGCGAGAGAGCGCTGCCTCTGGTTGATGACAAGGCCGGCGCTTCCTGCGAGGTCAGTCAGGCACGGACAGACGATGGCCGGCTGCGGAAGCGTCTCCGTCCGCGGCGTGGGCTCTGTAGGAATGCCGAAGTCGTCCCGCAGGTCAGCATCTATGAGGCCCGCCTGGCCGAGGAGCAGAATGGGAGTGCCACGTCGGGCCAGCAGCGATACCCGGCTACAGAACTCGGGGTCCATGGCTCGTGCGGCAGCCAGGATCACGCCATCCGGGTCAACCTGCGAGAGCCACTCGCTCCGGGTGATCGACAAGGCGGGCACCCCGTATTTGGTCACCATAGCCACCCAATCGTCCATCTCCTCGCCCCGGCTGTAGGCCGTCGGTGACGCCAGGGATGCCTCCAGACCTGGACGGTGGTAGACGATGCAGGGGCCACCGGGTACCGGCTCCCTCCTCAGGTCGTCGGCGGCCTCCTGGAACGTCCGGCTAAGCAGCGCGACCGTCTCGGGAGGAAGCAACTGCTGCAGGCGGTTCATCCATGAGATGTAGACGCCTGCAGAACGGCCGACGCGGCCCTCGGGCATACGCACCGCGGCATGGCTGTAGGCCCAGACCTCCCAACTCACCTTGCACGGATACCCGTGGATGCTGTCCCACGGCTCCCAAGCGTCAAAGGTCTCGACCAGGAACAGGTGCTTGCAGGGCGTGCCCGCAAGCATCGCCTGCTGCACCAGGGCGTTCTGAAGCTGGAAGGTGAAGCCCATGGAGTGCGCGGGCCAATAGTCGCCCCAGGCCGAAGCCCAGGTCTGCGTGATCCAGAGGTCCAGGCAACCCGCGCCGGCGACCTGCTCGAGGTCGAACCCATGCGAGCGCCATTCCTCGACCGCGGAGGTGCCTGAGCTGTACCCAATGATGACCATCTCGGGCGTGTTGTCGCGGATGCGGCGCAGCATCGCGATGATCGCCCCATTCCATGCCGCTCGCGAGTCGGGCGCCATGTAGCGCCCCTTCGAGTGGCTCCGAGCGTAGGCGCGGGTGAATATGTGATCGCGCAGCACCACAGCGCCGAGCCCGACGGCCCTGCACAGGTGGCAGAGCTTGTCGGCGAAGTACGTGCCGAGAGCCGGGCGCGAGTCCGCGCAGACGGCCTCATCCGCCGGCACTCGCACCGGCGCCCCAAAGTAGAAGAGGTCGAACCGCCGGTCGTTGACCTCCGGGTGGTCAGGGAACCAGCGTCCCTCGATGTCGTACCGGACCTTGTCCCTGGCCTCGTCGGTGCGCCCGCTCCATCCCTCGCACGCGCTCTCGGGAAACGACTGGGTCGCGATGCCCATCAGCATGATCGCCACGTGGAAGCGCGCCATCGCCCTCCGCTCGGCTTCTGCCCGGATCGCGCTAACCAGTTCGCCAAGGCGACGGTAGGTCCACGGCTCATAGGTGGGCGCCTGGCAGCAGACGATGGTGTCGTCCAGCCGACCGTTCCAGCTGAGCACTGAGTCGAACAGCCAGCCCACGCACAGCGCCAGGCCCGTGCGGGCGGCCGGCTCGCGCTGCCAGAGAGGCGCCACCCGATCGAACAGCTCCCGCGCTTTCTCTTCCGGAGGCGCTCCCTGAAACCAGTAGAGATCAATCTCAAGCCAACATTCGTCGGTCAAACTGCGTCTCTCCTACCCTTTGTTGCCGGGGTTCCTGCGGCCCAGCTCGAAGCCGCCGCATCCCGGACCCAGTACGACGATGATCGGCGGTACGGGTCTCGCCGCGGCCGACCCGTTCGTCTCATCCGGCACGTGCATTGTACAGGACCCGCCGCCGAACGGCGAACGGCCGAGCGACCAGACCAAGCCGCGCCGGTGCGACCACGCGCGCCGGGCCAGTGGGGAGGGGTGCGCCTGCGCCGAGCCGGTACACGCGAGCCATCCACTTCTGCCTTGAGCGCCATACCGCGAGCAGCTCGTCTCGGCCGTCCACGTCTACGTCCAGCGCCGCGAACGCCAGGCCGGACGCCCGCGCCGAGAGATCGGGCAGTGTGCCCCTCACTCCGGTACCAATCTGGACCACGGACACGCGGCCCGCGCCAGTCTCAGATAGCGCCACAAGCCGGTCGATGGAGCGCCGGCCATCGGGCCATCGGTCGGCGCTACCCCTCAACCCGACCAGCCCAAGGAACCGTCCGGGCCCGGCAGCGTCACGCGGGACGATCAGCTTGGCCGCATGGAACCGCCCGTGGGCATCACACGCGTAGCTCCACAGCGATGCTGCGCGGCTACCGGGGACGCTCCGCGCCAGGACCAACTCGTCTCGGTCGGCGTGGCCTATGACATCCTGAGCCAGGTTCGCCGCGGCCATCCCAAGCACCGATCCGTTGCCGGCGTCCGCCGCAAGGAAGTCTGGAGGGACCATGCCGGCGCCCCAGTCTGAGATGACGCCGATCCGGCCGCCGGCGGTCAGGATCGCGACCTCATCGACACCATCGTCAGTCAGCTCAATCGGACAGGCGCGATCGAGCCCGGCAAGGGCGGCGTACGGCAGACGCTCCTCGTTTCGGAGCCGCCAGCGCACGCCGGTCGATGCGAACTCGAAGCAAGTGACCGACTGCACGGACGCTCTCGGGGTAGGGGGTCCGATCGGCAACAGCAGTGCGGTCTCGGCGTAGAGCCTGGGCGGCCTCGCCGCATCGTTCTCGTGGAGGCGCCGCTGGTTGCGGTCATAGAGCGGCTCAAGGCGGTCGGGCGGCCCACCTCGTGAGCCTGGCTGGAGCAAGGCGCCGGTGAGCCTGAGCAACGCAGGCCGTGCGGAGTACTCCGGCTTGTCGCGGCACAGTGTTGGGCGAACCGTCGGAAAGGGCGCCGGCTCATTGAAGAGGAACCAGCTCGGCTCGAACTGCAAAACCGACGCACCCTCACGCAGACCCTTGAGGGCATAGGCGCCCAGGACTTCCTCAGGGCACTCCATCTCACCGAGGCCAACATACCGCCCGTTCAGTGTGTTGGCCAGCTCATGCCAGAACCAGCTCTGGATCGACATGCCCCAACGCGCCCGCGGCCTCTTCTTCATCGGAAACTCGGTGAGCGGCATCCGCCAGTACAGCCAATCGGGTAGCGGCCGCGCCGCGTCTCGCGTGTCGGGCCCTATGCGCGCATCCAGGTACTCGAGGTTCTGCGTTGTGTGGTAGTTGTTGTTTGCCCAGGAGAAGCATAGGCGGCTGCCGAGCGCGCGCTCCGCTTCGTCCTGGAGCGACCGGTACGGCTCCGACAGGTAGTAGGGTCGATGCTCGTCGCTGTACACGTAGGCGGGCTCGCCGGTAGTCGGCGGGCACTTCATCAGCCAGCAGGAGTCGCTCCAGAGCAGCCGCAGTTGCTTGTCACGGCAGAGATCGACGCAGGCCCGGACGACCTGTTCGTCGCAGGTGAACCCGTGCTTCCGGCCCTCCGGCCGAACCCTCCATCCGATGTCGGAACCGTAGACCTCGTGCAGCCGGATCCCCCGGAAGACGCCCGGATAGGCGTCAGCAAGCGATGCCAGGGTCGTCATGTCCATAGACAGGCCGCGACGTTCGTGATCGTCGGCCACACTACCCAGGAGAGGCGCCTGGAGGCTGTCGATCTCGCCGCTCTGCTGCGTGGCTATGCCGGACGAGTAGGCCTCGAGGAAGACGCCGATGCGTGGTGTTCCAGGCGCCTGTCTGGCGAAGAAGGCGAGCAGACGCTGCAGCGCGGGACGGACGCGGGACTGGCCTGCCCGACCCGGGGCGATGTAAGCCTGGCATGGGTAGACGAGGACGCAAACGTCATACTTGCCGCAGAGCGGCGCAAGACCGTCACGCACCCGCGTCAGGCATCGGTCCAGTCCGGCAGGATCGTCACGGAATCGACCGAGCAGGCCGCCGGAGAAGCCCTCGTCGATCTCGAACAGCAGCATCGTGCGCTCGCGAACGGCTCTGGCGGCTCCTGCCGTTGTCCGTGCCGCGGGAGCCGGGAGGGTGGGTGCGCCGAGGCTGAGCATCGCCGCAACAGGACCTGCCAACAGAGCGATCGGATGCATCTCTATGCCGCCTCCGGTCGGCCATCGCCCGAGCCGGGCGCGATGCCGATGATGGTACGGGGCCCGGAGAGACCGGCTGCCGGGCCCCATGCGCTTGTCTCGATCCCTGCCTCTACCTGGCTCCGCCCGGCTTCGGCGCGCTTGTGGGCGCCATGCCCGCGCCGCCGGCAGGCATGGGCGTGCCCGTGGGGCTCATCTGGGTGCCGGGCGGCAACCGTCCGGCGGCTGCCCCTGATCCCGGCGCCGGCCCCGGAGCGGATCGGCCCGCCGCCGATCCGCCCTGGATCATCTGCTCGATGCGCTCTGGACTTGGACCCGGGTGGACGGCCCTGTTGAACCACCAGATGAGGCAGACCGTCAAAGCGACGCCGACGCCTATGACCAGCCATGGCGGGACCGGCCGCTTGAGGCCATCCATGTCAGTTGACGTCCCAGAGCATCTGCATATTACCGTTCCACATGAAGTCGAAGTTATATCCGCCGCCTGTTTCGATCCACGGACCACGGTGTCCGTGGTAGTCGTAGCCGACCCAGCCCCAGGACTGAGGATAGAGCGACGCATCAACCGTCATCGTCTTCGCATGCCCGTCAAGGAAGACGAGGTTGATCTTCGCATCGCCCGGCCAACCGTCGGCATTGTTCAAGCGTGGAAGTGGGGCGAGCCGGTTATCATGGAACGTCCAGAACTCATGGAAGCTGAAGAACCGAGACGGGAAGAGCATGTCGCTCTCGAAGTACGGCGTGTGCCGCCACTCGCCTGTAATCCATGGGTGGCTGGCCCGTGCGTCCAGTGTGAACCTGTAGTGGTAGGAGCTCCACCGTACCTGGCCGACGCGTGGTGTGCCCGTAACAGTGGAGTCGCTTGGACACTTCCATATCTGTCGGTTCTTGATGTAGGGGAAGAGCTGGCCGTAGACGCTGTTGGTCTCAAGGTACCGAAGGCTGGCGTCGGTGATGGCGTTGTTCCAGTGTCCGCCGTTCGCCAGTTCGCACATGCTGTCGCCTACGGCATCCGCGGCCTCGGCGCTCGGCATCGGGTACGCGTAGTCATAGTCGCTGATGTACATGATGAGGCCCAGGCCGAGCTGCTTGACATTGGAGATACACGAGATCGACCGTGCCTGCTCACGGGCACGCGCGAAGACCGGGAAGAGAATCGCCGCTAGTATCGCGATAATCGCTATCACAACTAGCAGCTCGATCAGAGTGAATCCATTCCGTTTGTGACCCATTGTTGCCTTCTCCTTGTGATGAGGTCGTGACTGGTTGTCCTCTCGAAATGGGCTATCAGGCCCTGAGTGAAGTGACCCGGCGGCCGGTAGTCGCCGTCACACCGCGACGTCTCTGGTCGATGACCGCAAGCTCAGGCGAGGGCGCAGCACGGCGTGCTGAGGGGGTAGGGCCGGGTTCCTCATCCGCGCCGACAGATAGGCCCAGCCCAGCGCGCACATCTCCTCGATGGGTTGCACGATGGTCGTGAGGGGCCGATCCAGGTACTCGGCCTCCTCGATGCCGTCGCAGCCGACGAGGGAGACCTCATCCGGTACGTTGAGGCCAAGGTCGCGGAGACCTCGGTACACGCCGGTGGCCTGCTCGTCGTTGTGGCAGAGGATGGCGTCCGGGCGACCGTGCGCCGCGACGAACTCGCGCACGCCGACCCGGGCTCCCGCGCGGGACCCGCAGGTATCGATGAACTCCACGGGCTGCCCGGCCCCGAGCCTGTGCGAACGGTATGAAACAGCGCGTGGTTCGTCGCCAGAGGCGTCGCCGCCTGTGCAGGCGTACGCGATACGGCGGCAGCCCGTGGCGACCAGGTGATCCATAGCATCGCGCACGCCGCCGTTCAGATCGACGCCTACGTAGTCCGTGTCCGCGAGGTAGTATGCACCGATGCTGACAAATGGCATGCGCATATGATTGACCTGATCCAGGTAATTATGCGCCCACTCAGCATGTTCGACTGCGATCACACCATCGACCGGGCCTAGCGATGCCAACGGCGACGCAGACTCCTCAATGTCGGAGATCAGGATTCGGTATCCGTGCCCGTGGGCCTCGCGGCGGAGATGCGTGAGGACCAGGGCATAGAAGGGCGATAGCCTGCCGGCCCACAGGGAGACGATGTGCGTGTTCCCGGTCGCCAGTGCGCGGGCCGTATGGTTCGGTCGGTAGCCGAGCTCCTCCGCCGCGGCATGAATCCGGGCGCGAGTCGCCTCGGTGATGGAGACGTCGCTCCTGCCGTTCAGGACCTGAGACACGGTCCAACCGGACACCTCGGCGAGTCGAGCAACGTCGTTGCGGGTCGGGCGTTTCATTGCGCGCTCCTGATAGGCTACACGTGTTGGCTACACGTGTAGATCATACACACGCGGAACGGGCTTGTCAAGGGACCATGGCTTTTGGTGCTGGTAATCACCGTGAGCGGCCGGCGACGGAAGCCGAAGGCGGCGGTTCGGCAGGCCCGGCTCGGGCGCCGAGGCCGGAGCCTCAAGGGGCACGCGCTTGGCAATCGACCTGAGTGAGACGATGGACGCCGGCTCCGGCGCAGGCGCGGCCTGCCTCGGGGACTTCGGAAAGGCGGGGTGCAGGAGGCTGCAGGGCGAGCCGGGGTCCTTCCGCTACGCTTCAGGACGACGTCAAGGGCGGCGCCCGTTGCCGGTTGCGGCGTCCGCCGTGAAAGGCGCGCCGTCCGTGGGGGGCGATGGTCGTCAGTGTTGACCCGTGCCCGCGCCCCTACTCCGGCCGGAAGCTCCAGTACTCGCGGGCGAAGCGGACCGTCTCATCGAGGCAGGCCTCCACGAGGACGCGGCCGGATTCGGGCGTGGAGGGCGTCGGGTCGCCCAGGAGGCCGGTCTTGCTGGGGTTGTAGTGCCAGGTCGACCAGAAGACGCGGGTGGAGCCGAGGTAGTTGTCGCCGGCCACGAAGTCTGTGTGGACCTTCACGTGGTCGACATCGGTGTAGAGCGCCGGGTCGATCTCGTAGCCGTAGTGGAGCATGACCGAGGTCTCGTCCTCGCCGCCGTGGATGCTCCCGCCCGCCGCGCCCTTGCGGACCGCGTTGTAGGGCTTAACCCCAAGCGAGAGGATGTTGATGACCGCCGGCGCGATGCCGTGGTCGTCGGATAGCTCGCGTGCGACCACGCGCAGGAGTTCGGCGTGGTGGCCGTGGCCGTTCAGCACCATGATCTTGTCGAAGCCCATCTCGGCCAGCGAGCCGATGATCTGGCGCATCATGTCCATCACCGTCCGCGTATCCATTCGGATCGTGCCGGGCCAGGCCTGCATCAGCTTGGCCGAGTAGCCCGTCCAGATCGCCGGCAGCGTGAGGAACGGCACCGAGCCGTCGGCGTCGAGCCGCTCGCGCAGGTCGTCCATGAAGCGCTGGGTGATGAAGAGGTCGGTGCCCGTGGGCAGGTGGTTGCCGTGCTCCTCGATGGTTCCGATGCCCAGGATCACCAGCGATTTCCGGGCGATGTGCTCCTTCAACTGCGGCGAGGTGAGGTACTCAAAACGGCGCTCCATGGCATGCTCCTTGGCTGGGTTGCGGTGCGGACCGGGACCGGACGGGTTCAGGTTACCGCACTGTGGTATCTTGCCGCTGGCGCGGACGTCGCGCCGCACGGGAGGACGTTGGCCCATGGACTGGACGCATGCCACGCAGGTGGCCGCGGTGGCGCTCTTCGCCGGCGCATTCGGGGCGATGATGGGCGTGGGCGGTGGCGTCATCCTGGTGCCGGGCCTCATCGCCCTGCTGGGACTGGAGCCGAGGCAGGCGGTGGCCTGCAGCGTCATCAGCGTGGTGGCCACGTCGTCGTCCGGCGCGATCCGCTTCCTGCGCCAGCGTCTGGTGGACGTGCCGCTGGCCCTGCAGCTGGAGGGCTCCACGGTGCTGGGCTCCATCGTGGGGGCCTATGTGGCCTACCGCGTCTCCGGCGAGGCGGTAGCGGGGCTCTTCGCGCTCTTCCTGCTCTATGCGGCCTTCAGTGTGGCGCTGGGAGGGAGGCATGAGCGGAGGGCGCCGGACCCGGGCACGGGGGCTCAAGACGGCGATCCGGACGGCGCCGAACGGAGGTCGTACATAGATCCGGCCTCGGGCGCGGAGGTGTTCTACCGGGTCCGCAACCTGAACCTGGGGCGACTGGCGGGGCTGGCGGCCGGCGTGATCTCGGCGCTACTGGGCGTGGGAGGGGGCATTGTCATGGTGCCCGCCATGGCCGGGCGCATGGAACTGCCGATCCGGGTGGCCACGGCCACCAGCACCTTCATGATCGGCATAACGGCCGCCGCCACGGCGGTGCCCTACCTGGCCCACGGCGAGGTGAACCCGCACATCGCGGCGCTCTGCACGCTGGGCGTCATGGCCGGCGCGAGGCTGGGCTCGCTGGCCGCCGGGAAGATCGACGCCAAGCGGCTCCGGTGGCTCTTCGGGCTGGTGCTGCTCTACACGGCGGGCCGCATGGCCCTGCGGGCGGGCCTGCGCCTCTGGTAGCCTCAGTCGCGCCGTAGCACGGCGGCGTGGCTCATCCGTATGTCGACGATATCGACCCAGTAGAGCCCCGTCGATTCGGCC
The DNA here is from genome assembly GCA_903885605.1 of uncultured Chthonomonas sp. Taxonomy (GTDB): domain Bacteria; phylum Armatimonadota; class Chthonomonadetes; order Chthonomonadales; family CAJBBX01; genus CAJBBX01. Next base: position 35,576 of record CAISJD010000049.1, read on the forward strand.
AGCCGCACGGTCTCGGTGAACTTCGGCTTGTGCACGTGGAACGTGGGCTCGGCCAGCAGCAGCCGCCCGCCGGGGCGGAGCGCGGCCGTGATCTGCTCCAGTGCGCCCTTGGCGTCGCGCATCTCATGCAGCACGGCGAAGGCCAGCACGAAGTCGAGGCCCTCGTCCAGCTTGAGGTCGGTGTCTGTCGCGTGCCGGAAGTCGATGCGCTCGGCCATGCCCACCCGGCGCGCGGCGTTCCTGGCTCGGTTGAGCATCCCCTGCTGCACATCCACGGCGATGACGCGGCCGGTTTCGCCCGCGAGGTGGGCCATAGGACCCGTGAAGAAGCCGGGTCCGCAGCCCACATCGGCCACGGTGGCCCCCTCCTGCACGAAGGGGCCGACGATGCGGAAGGGGTCCTGGCCGCGGTGCCGGAGGCCGCAGGTCAGGAGCAGGCTGAGCCACGGAGGGCAGATGCCGGGCAAGTCAGGCTCCCTCGCCGGCGGGCGCGTGCCAGACTTCCTTCAACGCCAGCGCGGCGGGCTTGGGCTGCCCTTCGTAGTCGATGATGCTGGTGTTGGTGGGGCAGGGGAAGCAGTCGTGGCCGGTCCAGAGCATGACGCCGCCGCACTTCGGGAAGCGCCGCTTGCATGCCGAGACGGCGACGCGCAGGGCATCCGCCTGACGTTGGCGGCTCCAGTCGACGTACTCCTCCAACGTCTCCGGCTGGCGGCCCTTCTCTGCGGCGAACTGCGCGTTCTCGATCCACCAGGTCACCGGGCGGCGCCAGAAGAGGTTGGCCGCGCTCACGGGCATGGGCTCCAGTTCGCCCGCATAGCGGCGGATCAGGTCGGCCGAGGCGCATCCGGGTGCGCCGGTCTCGGAGCGGAAGAGGGCGTCGTCGTTGCCGAAGTAGACCGCCCAATCCGTCAGGTCGTCCCAGGGCTTCCAGGGGCCGTGGACGTCCCAGTGGACGCCCTTGCCGAAGTCCTTGGCGTCGGCGGTGAAGCGCGGGCCGGTGGACGTGGTCGTCAGGAAGCGGCGGCCGGGGTCGTCCTGCTCCACCACGGCTCGAAGCGCGGCGGGCATGGGGTGGCTCGGCTCCAGCGGCGAACCGTAGCCCTCGGGCGCCACGCGCTGCAGCTCGTTGCCGCCGCACCAGAGCAGCAGCGACGGGTGGTGCCGTCGCCGGGCGATGAAAGATCGGAGCGTCTCGGCCATCTGAGCCACCAGCAACGGCTCATCCGGCGGGATGTTCTCGAGGCCGGAGGAGGAGAGCGGCACATCCTGCCAGACGAGGATGCCCATCTCGTCGCAGAGGTCGTAGAGCCAGGTCTTCTCCAGGTAGCCCACGCCGTTGATGCGGAAGATGTTCACGCCCAGCTCGCGGTAGAGGCTGAGGAACTGCCGGTACCGCTCCTCGGTCAGGTCGGCGAAGTTGGGCAGCAGCGGCGCGAAGTTGACGCCCTGCAGGAAGGTGGGCTTGCCGTTGATGACGCAGATCCACGGGTCCGCTCCGGCCGGGGCGTCGTCGCACTGGCGCCACTCCACTGAGCGGAAGCCCACGCGTCGCTCGGCGACATCGGCCTGCGCGCCGTCGGGCGTGCGGAGGGTGCAGCGGACGGTGTAGAGGGGCTGCTCGCCGGCCAGGTTGGGCCACCAGAGGCGCACGTTCAGGCCGTCCCAGGCGATGCCGGCGGTATTGAAGGCGGCGGCGGAGAGGTCGGCGCGGCAGATGGGTCCATCGCCGTCCATCAGCTCCACGGTGACGCTCGAGCCCTCCGGCGCGGCCACGAGACCCCGGGCGCGGAGGATGCCCATGCCCGCCGAGGCATCGGCGTCGCCCACGGCGGTGAAGCTGCGAATCTCGGCGCCGTCGGTCACCTCCAGCCGCATGGGCTCCCAGATGCCGATCTGCACCAGGCGCGGCTGCCAGTCCCACGTGTAGTTGAAGCGCACCTTCCACTCGGTCATGCGCGACGTGTGGCCGAACTGGCCGAGCCAGCGAGGCGGCATGTCGAAGATGATGCGGAGCTTGTTGTCGCCGGGCTTCAGGTGCGGGGTCAGGTCGAACGAGTGCGGCACGTGGGTGCCACGGAACTCGCCGATCTGCGCGTGGTTCAGGTGGACCCAGCCGGAGAAGTCGAGCCCGTCGCAGATGAGCCGGATTGTGCGCCCCTCGGGCAGCATGGAGGCGGGGAGGACGGCTTCGTAGATCCAGTGGCGGTTCTCGACCCACTCGCACTGCTGCCAGTTGGCGCCCAGGTTCCAGTCGGGGATGAGTCCAGCGTCGCGCAACGTGGCCTGCACGGAGCCGGGGATGCGGACCGGCATGCCCTGCACCTCAGCGTCGGGCTGCTCGCCCAGCTCCAGGGTCTGCATGAGGCCCCAGAGGTACGGCGTCCATCCGGACAGCGTCCAATCCAACTGCGACAGGTCGAAGGTCTCTTTCACTTGCCGAACTCTCCTCGGGCCGACTGGCCGCGGCTGCATCGCCGTAAGCTATGCTCTGATTGAGTGTACCTGCCGCGGCGACAGCGGCCCCGACCCGGCGGCATTGGAGGCGATATGTCCCTGAACCTGCGAACCCTGGCCCTGGCCCTGCTCTCCGCGACCGCGCTGGGGGCCTGCCTGATCCGGCCCGGCGCAGGCGCGTTGCCGCCCGTCAAGCCGTTTCGAGCGGACGTGCTCGGCGCCGAGGGACCCGCCGGGACGTTGATCTCGGGCGCCGTCGCCCAGGCGGGGAGCGCGCCGTCGGGTGGCGCGGCCTACCGCGTTACGGACAAGCAGGTCGGCTTCAAGCTGGCCAGGCCCATGTTCGTCGGCCGCGACAGCACCCTCAGCTGGTCGTGGCGCAAGCCCGAGGGGACGGTCTGCGTGGTGCAGCTGCAGGTGGTGAACCCGGAGACCGGCGCGTCGCGCTACCTGGGCTTCGGCGCGGGCGGGCTGGGCGAGCCGTCCGCGGCCGACCCCACCGTGGAGGTCTGGGTCGATCCCGCGCCGCCGCGACAGTGGACACGGGTCACGCGCCGCCTGGCGGAGGACATCCGCACTGCCCTGGGCTGGAACTCCGCCGAGGTGCGCGAGGTCTACCTCTCCCCGTGGGACGGTAGCCCCGGCGAGTTCGCCGACATGACCTTCGACGCGGTGTACGCCCAGGATGTGACGGCCGGCGAGCGCGCCCGGCTCATGGCGCAGACGTCGAAGATCGGCACGGGAACCTACGAGCCCCCGCGCCTCAGGCGGCTGGGCGAGGCCCGCGACGAGCGGTTCGACACCAGCTTCGAGGAGGCCGCGCCCGGCCGCAACAGCGCCGCCAACGAGTGGAGCGCCTTCGGCTGGCCCACCGGCCGGAGCGATGTGAACTGCCTCGGGCGGGGGATGCGGGTCCGTTACCCCACCTTCGACCTCGTCTTCCGGCTGCGGGAGAAGGGCGCCGAGGTCGAGCCCGGCGACCTGGAGAGCTTCCGCCTCGGCCTCGTCGGCGGCTACCTGCCCGCCATCAAGGCCGGCTGGGAGCATGGCGGGCTCCGCTACCGGGTGGCCGCCATGTCGCGGCCGTTCGGGACCGGGGCGTATGACCTCTACCGCGTGGAGGTGGCCAATCCGACCTCCAAGCCGCTCCCGAGCGCCCTGATCGCCGGCCTGGACGGCCCGCCGGACATGAAGCCGACGGGCGGCGTGGTCCGCGGCCTGGGCTCGGTCCCCTTCCTCCTGACGCCCGCGGATGCCCGCTTCGAGCCGCCGATCCTGCGCGACTGGGGCCTCTGCGACAAGCGGGCCAAGACCTACGAGTGCGGCGGCGGCCCAGGCGACACCGAGGCCGCCCTATCCAGCACCCGCATCGGCATGGACGGCCTGCCCGTGGTCTACCGCTTCGCCGCCGCGCCCGGCGCCCGTTACGATGTCTGGGCCGCCGCCTCGCCGCACATCGCCGCCTTCCTGGGCAAGGTGACCCGGGCCGGCGACCTGATCCTGCGCTACGAGGCGGAGGGCGCGGCCCCGCAGACCGTGGACTGGTTCACCTACATCTCGCAGAAGCCGCGGTCGATCTGTGTCGGCCTCCATGCGGCGCGCGACACGGACGGCGACGGCATGATCGAGGTGCGGGCCGCCTGCGACGCCCGGTCGCGCCTGAGGCACACCCGCCTCAGCGCCATCTACGTCTTCCCCGAGGGCACTCCCGTGGCCGATCCCGCCGACGTGGTCGCGGGCAGGATGAACGCCCTCTGCGTTCGGCACATCGATGTCGGCGCCACCCCCGAGACCGGGTGGCTGAACCAGAACTACGGTATGGCCGACGTGGGCGTCGCGCGCCTGAACCTGCCGCTCGGAGGCGTCGTGCCCGCGGGCGGCTCCCGTGTCTTCTGGCTCAAGGCGCCCCCCTTCCAGCGGCGCGACCCGGCCAGCATGGGGACCTACTCCCACGCCTTCCGCGAGGCGCTGCCGCGCGAGGCCGCGCCGCCCTTCTCCGAGGCGGAGATCGCCGACCTTCGCCGCCGCGACCCCGTTGACGAGTGGGACGCCTCGCTCCGGTGGTGGACCGCGTTCGCCCGATCCTCCGCGCAGATCGCCACGCCCGACGCGGTGCTGGGCGACGTCTACCGCTCGCGGCTGGCGGCGCGGGCCATCCTGGACGTGCGGATCGCCGGCGATGTCTGGTTCAACCCCTGCAGCGCCTGGTTCTACTACGACTTCGCCTTCCGCGACCAGGCCTACGTCATCTACGCCTACGACCTCGCCGGGCTGCACGACCGGTCGCGGCGGCTGCTCCGAGCCTACTGCATGGACCTGAAGGACGCGCCGCAAGGCCCCACCGGCTTCGCCGACATCCCGATCCGGATCGGCATGCGGCCCGACGGCCTCTGGAACACGCGCCCCGGCCAGTTCGACACGCAGGGACAGAACATATGGTGCCTGGTGCAGCACTACAAGCTCACCGGCGACCGCCCATGGCTCCGCTCCGCTGCCTACCCCTTCGTGCGGCGCGGGGCGCAGTGGCTGGTCAACTCGCGGCGCCGGCACATGGCTGAGGTGAAGGACCCGGGCGACCCGCGCTACGGGCTCATCGAGCCGGGCGCCATGGAGGTGGGCTCGGTCACCAAGGGCATGCACATGTACTACATGGACGCCTGGGCCGTGCTGGGCCTCAACGAAGCCGCCGATGCGGCCGCCGCCGCAGGAGCCCCCGCCGACGCCGCCCGCTTCCGCCGCGAGGCCGCCGACCTGCGCGCCTGCCTGCTCCGCTCGTGCCGCCAGACCTTCCGGCGCTCGGGCCTCTACGAGGGCTCGCTCTGGTTCGGCGTGGAGCAGCAGGGCGACGGCATGTACGGCATGTGGGGCCACACGCCGCTCCTCTGGCCCACGCGGGTCTTCGAGCCGCACGATCCGCTCTGGACCGCCACCGACCGGCGCATGCTACGCGGCTCCCACGAGTGGGGAGGCGGCATCTTCAGCGAGGGCTCCGGCAGCTCGTGGCCCTACATCGGCGTGGACTGGGCCATCGGCGCCATCCTGCGCGGCGAACCCGAGCGGGCCGCCGACTACTTCTGCGCCTTCACCGACACGGCCGGCCACACCTACAGCTGGGGCGAGGGGTACGACAACAAGCAGAACACGGCGGCCGGAGACCAGCCCCACATGTGGGCCGACGCCCAGTGGCTGAACCTCTACCGCCACCTCTTCGCCATGGAGGAGGCGGACACGCTGCTCCTGACACCGGCCACGCTCCGCCGCTGGCAGGGGACGGGCAAGGCGGTCAGCGTCACCGGCCTTCCCACCCACTTCGGCGCGCTGGACCTGAACGTGCGGTCCCGCGACGGCGGACGGCGGGTCACGACCACGTTGCGCATCGTCCCGCGAGGCGACCAGGCCGCCCGCCCGCTGGTCAAGGTCGTCCTCTCGGCCCGCCTGCCCAATGGCCGCGCCCTCGCCTCGGTGCGCCTCGACGGCAAGCCGCTGGAGAGCTGGAGCGGCGAGACCGTGGTGGTCCCACGCCCGGTGAGGGGCCGCGTCTACACGCTGGAGATGAGGGCCAGGTAGGGAGCGGCGCAGGATTTGCGCGGGCGTCCGGCGAACTACGGGGCAAAGGAGATTGCCATGCGATCCTTTTCCCTGTTGTCGGCGGCTCTGGCCTTTGCGCCGTTGGCCGCTGTGGCCGCGCCGGGCGGCTCCGAAGTCGATGTCACCGCCGGGGCGCACGGGTGCCGCCGTGCCGTGGCGCGTGTGGTGCTGCCCTACGCCCCCACAGCCGCGCAACGGCGCGGCGGGCAGGCCTCGCCTGTGCAGGTGCGCAAGGTCGCCGGCGGCTATGAGGCCGTCTGGGTAATCGACGGCATGCTGCCCGACGAGCGGCGCGTCTACCAACTCGTACGCGGCGGCAAGGCGCCTGAGGCCGCCGGCATGAAGGCGGCGAAGGTGGCCGGAGGCATCGAGGTGCGGGCCGGCGACCGCCTGCTGATGAAGTACGACACCGCCACCGGACCCAACAAGCCCTACCTCTATCCGCTCCTGGCGCCCGACGGCACGCTCATGGTCCGCCAGTACCCGCTGGCCAAGGTGGAGGGCGAGTCCGCGGACCACCCGCACCACCGGGGCCTCTGGTGGACGCATGGCGCCGTGAACGGCGGCGACTACTGGTCGGAGACCAGCACCAAGGCCAGGACGGTGGACCTGGCCGCCGCGCAGAAGGTGGAGTCCGGCCCGGTCTTCGCACGGTTCACCACCGCCACAGACTGGATCGGCGCCGACGGCGCGAAGGTCGGCGCGGACACCCGCGAGGTGACGGTCTACGCGCCGGGCGACGTGCTCGACTTCGTGCTCACCTTCACCGCCGGGGCCGCCAGGGTCACGTTCGGCGACACGAAGGAGGGCTCCTTCGGCGTCCGCCTGCCGGACGAGATGATCGTCGACCGCGGCAAGGGGCACATCGTGACCAGCACGGGCATCATGGACGGCAAGGCCTGGGGCGTCCGCGCGCCGTGGGTCGACTGCTACGGCCCCGTGTCCGGCAAGACGATGGGCATGGCCATGGCCGACCACCCGGCCAACCCGCGCTTCCCGACCTGGTGGCACGTGCGCACCTACGGCCTCTTCGCGGCCAATCCCTTCGGCATCCATGACTTTGAGAAGGGCAAGCCCGCGGGATCGGGCGATATGGTGGTTGAGGCCGGCGAGAGCGTCACCTTCCGCTACCGCGTCTACCTGCATGCCGGTGAGCCGGACGGGGCCGGCGTGGCGGAGGTCTGCGGCAGCTTCATCGATCCCCCAAGGACCGTGGTCAGGGCCCGTTAGCGGCAGAGGGAGGCAGGCATGACGGAGGAAAAGCGGCTGCGGTGGTTCCAGGGCGTGCCCCGCTACGCGTGGACGGTGCTGATCATCGGCGCGCTGGGTTGGATGTTCGACACCATGGACCAGCACCTCTTCAACCTGGTCCGCCTCACATCGCTCACTGAGTTGCTGACCAAGCCCGGCGTGGTCGATCCGACCACCAAGGCCCAGGAGATCGGCCCCATACTGACGGCCATCTTCCTGCTCGGGTGGGCGGCCGGGGGCTTCCTGTTCGGCATGCTCGGCGACCGATTGGGCCGCACACGTACGATGATGATCACGATCCTCATCTACGCTACATTCACCGGCCTGAACGCACTGGTACAAACCCCCTGGCAGTATGCCCTGTGTAGGTTCCTGACGGCCCTGGGCGTCGGCGGCGAATTTGCCGCAGGAGCCGCCCTGGTCGCGGAGGTTTGGCCCGAGCGCTCGCGGCCCATGGCCCTGGGGCTTCTGCAGGCGCTGTCGGCTGTCGGCAACATGATGGCCGCCGTGGTAACGCTGGCGCTCAGCGCGGTGTCATGGCGTTACGTCTTCGTTGTGGGCGCCATCCCGGCCCTGCTCGTGCTCTGGATTCGCACATCGGTGAAGGAGCCCGAGCAGTGGCAGAAGGCACACGATGCCGCCGGCGGGAACAAGGGCGCCGGCGAGATCGGGAGCATCGCCGCGCTCTTCCGTGACAAGAAGCTCTGCAGGAACACCATCGCCGGGGTGCTGCTGGCTACGGCGGGCGTCGGCGGCGTCTGGGGCGTCGGCTTCTTCCTGCCGGACCTGATCAAGAGCGCGCTCAAGGCCAGCTTCGAGCACCTGCCGGAGATCACGGCGCTGCCGGCCGACGCTCAGGTTGCCGCCGTGAAGAAAGCCCTTACCCAGTTGGCCAGCAAGGCATTCTTTGTCCAGAACATCGGCGCTTTCATTGGCATGATTGGGTACGCGGCTATTAGTGAGCGCGTCGGGCGCAAGCCGGCCCTGGCGGGTGTCTTCGTGCTGGCATTTGGCGCGGTCCAGGTGGCGTTCTGGTCCCTCAACAGCGTTGCGGGCGCCTATGCTCTCTCATTTGTCGTTGGCGTCTTCTGCCTTGCGCCCTTCTCGGCCTACGCCGTCTACTTCCCCGAGCTCTACCCCACGCGGCTCCGAGCCACGGGCGTGGGCTTCTGCTACAACTGCGCGCGCATCCTCGCCGCGGCGGCGCCGTTCACACTGGGCAAACTCGCCAAGGAGTTCGCCGATGCAGGCGACCCTGCCATCGGTCTCCGCAAGGCGGCGACCGTCATTGCCTTCGTCTACTTTGTCGGTGTCGTCGGTCTGATGCTCGCCCCGGAGACCAAGGGCAAGCCGCTGCCGGAGTAGCCGGCGAGGATGGAGCCTGACATGACCCAGCCCATGGATGAGATCCGAGACCGATGCAAAGCCGCGTGGATCGGCGCCGCCATGGGCGGGTCGCTGGCGGCCGCAACCGACGGCGAAGAGGAGATCCAGCCCCTGCCGGAAAGCCCCTCGCCGCTGATCGCCGCCCACGCCTCCGCCTGCGTCGATGCCATGCGGCTCAACCTGCGGGCGCTGGAGGCGGCTCAGGAGCCACCCAGCCCGGCGGCGCTGGCCGAGGCCCGGCTGGAGGGGCTCGCCTACCGATGGGATGCCTTCGGCGCGGCGCGGAGCAACCTGCTGCGCGGACTGCGGCCACCGGCGTCGGGCCACTTCTGGAACCCCTGCGCCAACGGCGTGGCCGCCGCGGGAAGGGCCGCCCTCTGGGGCATGGTCGCTCCGGGAGCGCCACAGACCGCCGCCTGGCTGGCCCGGCGCGACGCAGGCATCGACCACGCAGGTCAGGGCGTCGAGGCCGCGGGCGCGGCTGCCATGATGGTCTCTCTGGCCATGATGGGCGCAGATCTGCTGACCTCCATGCGCTTCGCCGTCGATGCGCTGCCGCCGGCATCGCGGGTTCGGCTCGGCTTGCGGCTGGGACTGGCGGCAGGGCCCGCCGAGGGCTCCCTGGCCACTGCCCGAGGCGCCCTGCTGCAGGGCATGGGCGAGGCCGACCTGGCCGACGCGGGCATCAGCCTCGGCTTCGTGGCGCTGGGCCTCAGCCGCCCCGGCGGTCCCGCCGCGCAACTGGCGACGGTCGTGGCCCTGGCCCGCGCCGCCATGCCCAACGGCGTGCTGGCCGGAGCGCTGCTGGGCGCATCGCTGGGGATGGCGGGCCTCCCCGCCGAGTGGGTCGCTTCGCTGGGCGAGGCCTTGCCCGTGGGCTGGGGCCTCCGCTCCGATGGCGACGGCCACTCTCCGGACGGGCTGGCCGACCGGTGCGTCGCTGTGGCGGCTGTACCGCCGGCGCCTTCGGCGCGAGGAGGTGAGGAGGCGACGGCTGAGGCCGCCGCGCCCGAGCCGGAACCCGAGCCCGTGGCGCCCATCTTGCCTGACATCGCCGAAGCGCCGCTTGCCGAGGCCGAGCCGGAGGTAGCGCCTGTGGCCGATGCGGGCGTCGAACCGCCCGTCGACCCGCCTGTCGAGCCGGCTACGGTGGAAGCCGTCGCGCCTGCCGCCGAGCCTGAGGCGCCGCCGGTCGTGGCCGTCCCGCCGGCGTTCGCCCTGCCTGCGCTGGACCCCGGCTTTGCCGCCACGCACCCGGAAGAGGTTGGGACGGCGTCGATCTACCGGGCCGGCGAGTTCGAGATCGCGGCCGACTTCGGCGAGCGCGGTCCTGCGCTCTATCCGGGCGTGCCGGCCACGGTTATGCTGGAGGTGCGGAACCGGTCGGAGCAGCGCTTTGCGGGGTCCATCGCGCTGACCGCGCCCGCGGGCTGGGAGGTCCACGTTCCCGGCGCGCAGGGCGCCCGGCAGGAGCTGCCCCCCGGCCGCGCCGCCCGGCTGGGCTTCGTTCTGCGAGCGCCGGCCACGGCCGCCATGCCGCCGGTGAACTCCCTCACGCTCACCCTCACGCCCGACGGAGGCGAACCCCGCACGTGCGCCGTGGCCGCGCCGGCAGGAGCCTGCTGGTGGGCCGTGGGCGCGCTCCCTTCGCCGCTGCGCGAGGGCTACGAGAAGCGCTACGAGGTGGAGGACAAGCAGGGGCTGGAGGAGACCTACCTGAGCCGGGCGGGCGGCCTGGTCGGTTGGGCCCGGCTGCAGGTCCCCGGCTCCGAACTGCCGCTGGAAGAGGCCTTCTTCAAGGGCGCGCCGGGCGTCGCCTATGCGCGGGTGGTGCTGCGCGTTCCCGCGGCGGTCGACACGCGGCTGGTGGTCCATACCAACGACGGCGCGAAGGTCTGGGTGGCGGGCCGCCTCGTCTTCCAGGTCCACAGCCATCAGGCCTGCCGGCCCAGCTGGTCGGGCGGGCCCGGCGCGAGCCTGAAGCTACCCGCGGGCGACACGCCCATGCTCGTGAAGGCCGTGCGGTGCGACGAACCCTACCGCCTGGCCCTCATGTTCCTCGGACCCGACGGCGACCCGCTGACGCCGCTGGCAACCGCGCAATGGTAACACGATGACAGGCGCCGCGCACGTTGCCGCGACGCCCCAACAACGGGCCGGACGGTACGGCCATCTGGAGGAGACTGCATGGACAACGAACAGGGCCTGAGCCGCCGCGACCTGGTAGCCGGCGCCCTTCGGACCGGCGCGGGCGCCGCGCTTTTCAGCATCGTGCCCGCCTCCGCCCTGGGGCTCGGCGGCCGACCCGCGCCCAGCAACCGGATCGTCATGGGCTGCATCGGTATGGGCGGCCAGGGCAACAGCAACATGGGCGGCTTCTTGGGGCAGGGCGACACCCAGGTGGTGGCTGTCTGCGACGTGGACCGGAACCACCTCAACGGTGCCCGCGACACCGTGAACCGCCACTACAACAACCAGGGCTGCAGCGCCTACGCCGACTTTCGCGAACTGCTGGCGCGCAAGGACCTGGATGCCATCTCGCTGGCCACGCCGGACCACTGGCATGCCATCCCCGCCATCGCGGCACTGAACGCCGGCTACGATGTGTACGGCGAGAAGCCCATCTCCCACTGCCTACTTGAGGGCCGCGACATGGCCGACGCCCAGAAGCGGAACGGCCGCATCTGGCAGACCGGAAGCTGGCAGCGATCACAGGGCCACTTCCGCACCGCCTGCGAACTCGTCCGCAACGGGCGCATCGGCAAGGTCGTCCGCATCGAGGTGGGCCTGCCCACCGGCGGCGGCTGCGGTCCCACGCAGTTCAAGGATGCGCCGCCGGAGCTGGACTACAACTTCTGGGTGGGCCCCTCCCGCTGGGCGCCCTACTGCGATCAGCGCACGCACTGGAACTGGCGTTGGCAGCTCGACTACGGCGGCGGCCAGATGATGGACTGGATCGGCCACCACGGCGATATCGCCCACTGGGGCATGGGCTGGGACAACACCGGCCCGGTGGAGATCGAGGGCGCGGGCCAGTACCCCGATCAGGGCATCTGGGATGCGGCCACCACCTACTACTTCGTCTGCAAGTACAAGGGCGGCGTCGAGATGCACCTGGCCAACGGCGGCAACAAGGGCATCCGCGGCGGCACGCGGTGGATCGGCGAGAACGGCAACTGGGTCTGGGTCGACCGCGGCGGGCTTGAGGCCCAGCCGAAGTCGCTGCTGCAGGAGCGGATCGGGCCCGACGAGACCAACCTCTTCCGAAGCCCCGGCCACCACCGCGAGTTCCTCGACTGCGTGAAGAGCCGACAGCAGACCATCACGCCCGCCGAGACCGCGCACCGATCGGCCTCCATCGGCCACCTGGGCCAGATCGCCATGCTGCTGGGCCGCAAGCTCAAGTTCGACCCGGTGGCCGAGCGCTTCCAGAACGACGCCACAGCGAACCGCATGCTCCGCACCCCCATGCGCTCGCCGTGGCGGCTGTAGGCGGACAGAGCGATGAGAAGGAGACATGAGATGACCCGAGCGATCCATATCGCTTGCGCCGCCGCAGCCATGGCCGCCCTGACGTCCGCCGCATGGGCTCAGAACGATCCCTACGCCGGCCTGGCCCGGTACGACGGTCAGAACCGCACCGCCCTGGCCGCCATCGAGAAGTCCGTGAAGGCCGCCCAGGGCAAGCCCGCCCAGGCGGCCGCCATCGAGGCCAAGCTGGCCGCCCTGCTGAAGGACCCGTCGGCCGAGTTCGCGGGCAAGCAGGAGGCGTGCCGCATCCTCTGGATGGTCGGCACCGCGCGCTCCGTGCCCGCGCTGGCCTCGCTGCTGCCTGACGAGAAGCTGGGCGACGCCGCCCGCTACGCCCTGGAGCGCTGCCCGGCGCCTGAGGCGGGAGCGGCGCTGCGCACCGGCCTGGCCAAGCTGAAGGGTCCGGCGCTGATCGGCGTGATCAACTCGGTCGGCAACCGCCAGGACCCGTTGGCCGTCGGCGCACTCACCGGACTGGCCAAGGGCGCCGATGCCGGCGTCGCACAGGCCTCGGTGGCAGCCCTCGCTAGGATCGCCACGCCGCAGGCCGCCGTAGCGCTGAACGCACTGCCCGCCAAGGGGTTGCCCGGCTGGCACGGCATGGTCGCCGCCGCCCGGACAGCGCTCGCCGGCAAGCAGCCGAAGGTCGGCCTGGCGCTGGCATCCCGGGTGCTGGCCTCGAAGTCGGCTCCCGAGCCGGTCCGCGGCGAGGCCCTCCGGCTGCTGGCCGGGTCCGGCGCGCCGGAGGGGCTGGCGGCGGCGCTGGCCGCCCTCAAGGGACCGTCGCCCTACCTCCAGATCATCGCCGCCGAGTTGGCCGCCACGGTGCGCCGGCCCGACGCGGTGAAGCGCTACGCGGCCGCCGTGGCGACGGCCACGCCTGAGACCGCCGCCGCGTTGCTGACCGCCCTGGGGACCCGAGGGGATGGCGCTGCCGCGAATGTTGCGCTGGCCCAGCTGAAGTCATCGGACCAGGCCGTGCGCACCGCCGCCATCCGCGCCGCCGTCTTGCTCGATCCCGAGCGAGCGGCTACCCCGGTGGCCGAACTGGCCGCCAGGGGCTCCGGCGACGACAAGCGGATGGCGACGGAGTGGCTTCGCCAGGCCAAGGGCGCCGCGGCCGCCGATGCCATCGACAAGCTGGCGGGCTCGGGCGCCGCCGAGGTGAAGGGAGCGCTGGCCGGCATCATCGCCGAGCGGGACGGGCCGCGCGCGGTCCCGATGCTAATGGCGAACGCCAAGGGGCCTGACGCGGGCGCCGCCGTGGCTGCGCTCCGGGCGCTGGCGCCGATCGCCTCCGCCGGGCAGCTGCCGGGTCTGGTAGGCATCGTCACCGCCGCGCAGGACGACGATGTCCGACAGAGCGCACACGACGCGCTGGCAGCGGCTGCCGGCCGCACCCCCGACCATGAGGCCGCGCTGGCGCCGATCCTGTCGGCTGTGGGAGGGGCGTCGTCGCAGGCCAAGGGTGCGCTGCTCAGCGTCATGGCCGACATCGGCGGTTCCGCTGCCCTGGCTGAGCTCACCAAGGGCGCGGCCTCGTCCGACGCCGAGGTGCGCCGAGCCGCCGTAGTGGCGCTGGCCGATCGCTGGAGCGGGTCCGACGCCTTGCCGACGCTGCTCGGGCTCGCGAAGTCCGAGGAGGGCCGGTCGCTCCGGGTGCGTGCCCTGCGCGGCTGCATCCGCCTGATCGGCGAGAAGAAGGTCGACGCCGCGGAGCGCGTGGCCGACCTGGCCCAGGCCTACGCCATGGCCGAGCGGCCCGACGAGAAGAAGATGGCTCTGGGCGTCCTGGCGGGCTGCCGCACGGCTGCCGCCATGGACGTTGCGGCGGAGGCGCTGGACAATGAGGAGCTCTTCGCCGAGGCGGCAGACACGGTGATCAAGCTGGCGTCCGGTAACGGCGCCGTCAGCGGTCCCGCCACGCGCGCCGCGCTGGAGAAGATCGTCGCGAAGGCGCAGGATGGCGGCATTCGGGACCGCGCACGCAAGCTGATCCAGCCGTAGTCTCGGCAAACGGCCGGGCAGGCGAGGGGCTCTGCGCTCCCGCCTGCCCGGCCGGCTCCCTCAGCCCCCTACCCCGGTCGCCGCCGCCCCTCGGACCCGCTCGATGACCGCCTTGACCAGGCCTGTCAGGGTCGTCGGGTCGGTCTCGGGGACGATGGCCTTGGGGCAGGCGTACCAGCCCTGCACGATCCACCGCGTGGGGCGCCCGCCGGCCTTCATGTAGGTATCCACCATGGCCAGCGTCTCGGTGGCGAAGAGGGCGTCCGAGGTGCCGCCGCCGCGCTCGGAGTTAACGATCAGGTTCACCTCCAGCCCCTCGGAACGGCACCTGTCCTCGTAGGATCGCACGCGTTTGAGCCAGTTCACGCTGGTGGCGGGCTTCAGGTTCACCGAGAAGCGCTCGCCGATCAGGTAGTCGTAGGGATTGTCGATGGTCACGCCGGCCAGCGGGATGCCCGCCGCGCGCAGCTTGCTCGCCACCATGCGGTGCGCGTCGTCGTACTCGCCGTAGTCCTGCCGCTTCGGCCCTCGGGCGTGGTAGGAGACGTCGCCCAGGTAGCCCCAGTTGGGGAAATTGGTCAGGTGCCAGAAGCGCATCTCGGGATGGGCCTTATGGAAGGCGCGGACCGATCGCACGACCTGGTCTGCGGCCGCCTCCATGGAGACGAAGCACTTGCCGTCCTTGCGGTTGTCAGGGAAGAGGAGGCGGCGGACCGGTCCGTCCAGGTCGAGGTAGTCCACCTTGCCTCCGGCGGCATACCAGTGGTCGATGGCGCCGAGCTCGGAGCGCGCCGACCACTCGCCGTTGGTCTCATCCATGGGCCCGAAGTCCAGACAACAGCCCAGTTCGACCGCCACCTTCAGCCTGTGGGCCTTCACCATCTTCACCAGCCGCTGCAGCACGCCGGGCTTGTTCTCGTAGAGCAGCCCCACATAGAGCTTGATCCCGGCGATCCCGCGCAGCACGGTAGGCCACTCGGCCTGCTTCAGCAGCTCCTCGGCCGAAGCGGTGCAGAGCCAGACCTCAGGCCGGTAGGGCTTGGCCCGAGGCGCCGCCTGGGCGCAAGCCGACGCCGCGAGGAGGGCGGCCAGTGCAATCCATCGCATGGGTCATCTCCGTTCGCCCGGCGCCGTCGGGGCGCCTCGGGCTCATCGTGCCCAGTGTACTATAAGAGACGCAATCGGCCGCAGGCACGGCGCTCGACTAGCGGCGGGGGCCAGGGGCCTTGACCAAGCGGCTGGTGTCGGGGTCCTTCCGCTCCGCGTCAGGACGACGGCGACGGCGGATGGCGGCCTGCCCTGCTCCCTTCGCCAACCTCTCCTCGCCTCAGCGCCTCCCCATGACCGCCAGGCGCGGTCAGGGCGTGGAGGCGGGCGTAGACGGCCGGGTCGTCGGCCACGCCGCCGAAGTGGAACGGGTGGCGCTGGTTCACCTTCTCGGCCATGAGGCCCCACGAGGCCCCCGCCATAACGCAGGCCGACAGGGCCTCGGCGCCGGCCTCGCCCACCTTGTCGTCCTCATTGCAGACGATGGGCTTGCCGTAGCGCCGTAGGGCCGCCACCTTGTGGGTGATGGCCGACGTGGGCGTGCCGTTGAGGTGGATGAGGATGAAGTCCGACGCCGCCGCCACCGGTTCGGCCTGTGCGCCGTCGCCCTGCCCGCTGGTGGAGACGAGGAGGCCCGGGCAGGCGGCGCGCGCGGCCTGCATCAGTTCGACCTGCCCGTCCGCCGAACGGAGGATCGGGTGGTCGAAGCCGCCATGGCCGTACTCGTTGGCGATCTCCAGCAGCACGTTGCCGCTCCCGAGGCGCTTGAGCCGGCCGGCGACCTCGACGACGGCGCGGCGCACGGCGGCCTCGTCGCGGAGGCGCTGATCCTGCCGCTGGTAGAAGCAGCCGAGGATGACCACCGCTCCGGCACGGTCGCAGGCCGCGATGACGCGCTCCACGCGGCGCAGGTACTCGGGACGTAACGCGCCGTCGGGCTCATAGGCGGAGTTGCGGGCGCCCTCGTAGCCCGGAGCGCCGCCCTGCAGGTTGAGCGTGAAGGCACGGACGCCGCCGGCCACGTACTCCGGGATGCGGGATATGAAGGCGTCGGTCTTGGTCTCGGCCTCTCGCTCCCAACCGCGCCTGTTGCGGTCCTCGAAGGTGGCGTTCACCATCCGCACGTTGAGCAGGAGCCCTTGGGCCGGGGCGCCGGGGCAGGTCGTCGCGCCGTTGATCCGCCATTGACCGCCCTGGATCGAGACGTGCGTGCGCGGCGGCGCGGCGGGCTTGGCGACCGGGCCCACCACGGACTGCGCGATGAGCCGCGCGGCCTGGTTGGCCCGCGTGTTGGGGTTGGCGGGCGAGTCGTCGTGGTCGCGCACGTCGGCGTCGTTCCAGCTGACGATGAGGTCCAGGCTCGGCACGATCCAGAGGTTGCGGACGCCGCCGTGGCCCGAGGCGAGTATCAGGTCGGGCGGCAGGTCGCGGTAGAGGCGTCGGCCTGCGGCGTCGATGCGGTTGATCCACCAGTTGAAGCTGTAGCAGCCCGGCCCGGTGGGGGTCTGGTCCTTGCCTCCGCCCAGGGAGCGCTGGCCGGGCAGCATCGGCGCCTCGACGCCGCCCGTGCGGGGCAGTGCGGCCGGCACCGGGCTCTCGAGCGACATCCGGAGCAGCGACGGCCGCAGCAGCTGCTTGCCCTGCCACTTGCCGCCGCGCAGGATGAAGAGGCCGAACCGGGCGAAGTCGCGCACCGACAGAGCCAGCCGCCCGAGGCGGTCGCTCCTGCCGAAGGCATCGAAGGTGCAGCGGTCCTCAAAGCCCAGGGGCTCTGACAGCCGACGCTGAAGCGCCTCGTCGGCCGGCCCGGTGAAGACCTTGCCCATGAGCGTATCGAAGTAGAGGGCCAGGGCGCTGTCGTTGTAGGCCCAGGCGGCGCCGGGCGCCTCGGCCAGCCCGTAGCCCGAGGTCTGTGATGCCAGATGCCTCCAGGTGATGCGTGCGTCCTTGCCGGCGTTGAGTGCGCGCAGCCCTGGCTCGAAGTCGGCCACCGGCGCGTCGACGCCGCGTAGCTTGCCCTCCTGCACGGCCATGAGCAGCAGCGTGCTGATGACGGGCTTCACGGCGGAGGCGACGTCGGCGCTCTGTGACTGGTCGCCCCAGGCATAGGCCATGGCGCCGCCTCGCACCACGCATCCGCGCCCGCCGACCAGGTCGCGGAGGGCGTCGAGTTTCGCGCGGCTCAGGCCCAACTCCTCGGGGCTTCGCCATGCCCAGCCCTTGCCGGGCCAGACCGGCGCGCCGGCCGCAGGGCGGAGGCAGGCCAGGGCGGCTAGAAACACCATCGCGGCAGCTCGCATGGCCTACGGCCTCAGCCGCATCTGACGAGCACCTTCAGCGCGTCGCGCTGCTCGGCTCGTTGGAAGGCCTGGAGGCCCTGCGAGAGGTCGTACCGGGCGGTGCAGAGGCGCTCCACCGGGAAGCGATGCTCGGACATCTCGCGGAGGCCCCGGCCGAACGGGCCGCAGCGGGAGCCGACGATGGTGATCTCGTTCACCACCACCGGCGCGAGGTTGAGGCCCATGTCGGCGGCGATGGTGGACTTGAGGATGAGCACGCCGCGCGGTCGGCACAGCCGCACCGCCTCAGAGAAGCCCGACGCCGAGCCTGTGGCCTCGACCACGATGTCGGCGCCCTCGGTGATGCCGTCGGAGCCCATCTGCGGCCGAACGCCGCCCCAGTCGGCCAAGGTGACCTTGTGCGAATGGTGGCCGCAGAGCGTGACGTCGCCGGACGCCGTGGCCAGGGCCCAGGAGCAGAGGATGCCCAGCTTGCCGTCGCCCAGGACGATGCAGCGGTCCTTGCGCGCCACGTCGACCTGCTCCAGCATCTCGAACGCCGCCGAGACTGGCTCGCAGAAGACGGCCTGCTCGTCGGCCATGCCCTCGGGGACCTCGTGCAGGTTCTCCACGGGCAGGGCGCAGCGCTCGGCCATGCAGCCGTCGTGGCTCACGATGCCCAGCACGGTGCGGCCCGGGCAGTGGCGCTGGAGGCCATGCCGGCACCAGTCGCAGTCGCCGCAGGCCGCGTTGATCTCGCCCACCACGCGCTTGCCGACCCACTCGGCGTCGTCGCACTGCTCCACCACGCCCACGAACTCGTGGCCCATAGCTCCCCGGTAGCCCATGTAGCCCCTGGCGATCTCGAGGTCGGTGCGGCAGATGCCGCAGAGCCCCACGCGCACCACCGCCCAGCCCGGCTTCAACTGCGGCTCCGGCCACTCCTCGGTGAGCCTGACCGCACCGTCAAACACTAGCGCCCGCATATCGCCTCCATGCACCGGCGTGTGCCTACGCCGGATGATACGTTACAATAGCACCGTGCGGCCCGGCAGTTGCGCCGCAGAGGGAGCGCATTGCATGGTACTGCTCGCCCTTGCCGCCGTCCTCCTGCTCGCGCCTACAGACCGACCGAAGCCCGAGGCGCCGGTGCGGATCCTGATCGATAGCATCCACGCACACAACTTCCTGCGGATTGCGGCGAACGACGACCCCTTCTCCTACCACAGGGCCTACGGGCTGCGCCGGGCCTTCCGCGCGCTCGAGGTGCAGGGCGTCCGGACGCAAGAGGCCGGCTCCGGCCGCATCGACGATGCGCGGCTGGCAGGCGTGCGGGCGCTCTTCATCAACCTCGTCTCGGCGGAGCTGCCCGCGTTCAGCGTGCCCGAGATCGCGGCCATCAAGCGCTTCGTGCTTCGCGGCGGCGGCCTCTTCGTCGTCACGGACCACAGCAACTGCTACTACCACGCCCACAAGCTCGCGCCGCTGATGGAGGAGCTGGGCATGCGGGTGACCACGGAGACGGCCGCCGAGCGCGGCCCGCTCACGCTGGGCGCGGGCAACGGTTGGTTCGTCGCGGTCGACTTCGCGAAGCACCCGGTCACGCGGGGCTTACGGGCCGTGGCGCTGCAGACCGGAGGCACGGTGGACGACCGCTGGGCCATGGCCCGGACGACGGCGCGAGCCTGGGGCGACCAGTGGACCTCGCACCCGTTCGGCGAGGGCGACACGCCGGGCCACTACGGCAACTGGAAGCAGGACCCCGGTGAGCGCACCGGCCCCCTGGGCGTGGTGGCAGCGCGGACGCTGGGGCAGGGGCGTATCGTGGTGGTGGCCGACCAGAACCTGCTCGGCGACCCCTTCATCCGCTACGCCGACAACGGACGCCTCTGGCTGAACGCCATGGCCTGGTTGACGCGCGAGCCGCGGCTGGCCGCGGCAGGCCCCTTCACCGGCGCTGTCGGCCCCCGAGTGGCGGCCTATGAGGAGTACCGCGCCTCGCTCTGGGGCAACAGCGGGAGCAAGGGTCTCTTCAACCTCTTCGCCGCCCTGGGCCGCCACGTACCGCTCTGTGCCGCGGCCGACCTGCCGGAGGCGCCGGACCTGATCCTCTTCGCCCATGACGGCTACGATCTTCCCGACGCAACGGCCGACGCCGTGGTCGATCACCTGCGGCGCGGCAATCCCGTGGTCATCCTCGGATCGGCGAAGGCGCCGGGGAGCCTCACACGGATGCTGGCCGCCCGGCTGGGTGAGCCGAAAGTCAGCGACGAGAGCGGCAACCGCGTGGCGACCTACCCGCGCGGCGGCGGGCGCCTGGTGACGCTGAAGGCGCTCGAAGCACTGCGCAACCCCAGGCTCGCGCCGCCGGAGCGGAAGCCCACAGAGGAGCAGCGCGTGCTCGTGGACGCCCTGCTCGTGCTGCTGCGTGACGAGATGACCAGGGCCGCCGCCGGGAGGCAGGCCCCCCGCTAGCCGCCGACGCCCCAGGCCGCCTTCGCCCAGGCCTCCATGGCGCCGTAGCGGTCCTCCCAGGTGGTGTACATGGCGCCGACGATGCCGGGGATGTCCTTCGTGGCGGCCTTCCACCGCGTGATGGCCGCGCCGTCCTCGTCGCCGTCGTAGTAGCCCGAGAGCATTTGCTTCAGGCCCAGGTCGGCGAAGAAGCGGCAGTTCTTGCCCTCCAGCCCGCCGTGCCAGTTCACGATGCCCACGTCCTTAGCGAGCCCCTTCCAGCTTCCGGCAAGGGTGCCGTTCACCGCGTAGAGCTTCTCTACCGCGTTGTGCATGGGGTCGAACATATCGTTCCAGACCCAGATGCCGGCGTCGGGCCGGGCCTGCCGGATGATGGCCGCCGCCTTGCGCACGTTGTCGGCCAGGATCTGCCCCGGTGTCAGGTTGCGGCCCCGGCAGAGCGCGCACTGGTTGATGACGCGGATCTCGTCGTGCGACATGAGGAACGCGGCCGGGTGGAGCAGCGCGTCGGCGGCCTTCACCTCCTGCCGCCACTCGTCGAAGATGGCCGGCTCGCTGAGGCAGCTGTTCAGGCGGTCCTCGTAGACGATGATTGAGTGGTGCCAGCTCACGCGGAGCCGCTCGGCCTCGCGGATGCGCGTGCCGGAGGTCAGGCGGATGGGCGGCTGCTCATGGTAGGCGATCCAGGGGTGCAATACCGGGTCGACGATGCGCTGGAAGTCGCGCCCCTCCTCGTAGGCCGTGCCGCCCTCGCCGCGCACCGCCACCGGGCATCCCGGCCGACGCAGCACATTGACGAGGCCGATCTCCTCGATGGCCAGGTCGTCCCACCAGAGCTTGCCCTCCTTGCCGCCCCAGCTG
Organism: uncultured Chthonomonas sp.; assembly: GCA_903885605.1. GTDB lineage: Bacteria > Armatimonadota > Chthonomonadetes > Chthonomonadales > CAJBBX01 > CAJBBX01. The sequence goes on from CAISJD010000049.1 coordinate 56,458, forward strand.
CCCAGGTAGAGGTTGGCCTCGGTCGCGTCGAAGCTGTTGAAGACGATGTCGTAGCGCTTCCAGTCCTGCGTCCGCTGCACGCGGAAGGTCTGGAAGCTGAGCGAGTCGCCCTTCGGGGTGAGGAGCTTGATCTCGGGGTCCGCGGGGGCGAGGCCCTCGGTCTTGACCCAGACGGAGACGTGGTACTGGCGGCGCGGCTGGAGCTTCACGGGCTGGCTGACCCGGCAGTGGCGGTACTGGTTCTTGCCGATGCCCTCCATGCGGAGCGAACTGCGGCCGGAGTGCCTGACGTCACGGTCGATGAAGGTGGTGACGCCCTCGTCATCCTGCCAGCCCCAGCCCACGGCCCGGTTGCCGGTCTCGGCCTCGAAGCCGCCGTTGGCCACGCGGGTCGGGTTGTCCTGCTGCAGCCGGGCGATGCCGTCCTTCACGACGTAGAGCGCGTCTCGAACGGCCACGCCCTCCATGTTGTTCCGGTCGCGGGAGTTGCCCATGACGATGGCGACGAGGTCAATGCCGTTCAGCTTGGCCGCTCGACGCAGGGCCGGGGCGCGGCCGGCAGCCACGTTGGCCGAGAGCGCCACGCCGTTGTACCCGGCACGATGGGTGGCAGGCAGCCGGTCGATGACGCGGTCGACCTCCTTCGGATCGCTCATATCGCGCCAGACGAAGAGCCAGCGACGCTGCATCGTCGGCTTGCCGGGGCCCTGTCCAGCCGAGCATGCCGGAGCCGCAGCCAACGCCGCCAGGACCGCCAACACCAAGCCGAGCCTCATGCCGCACCTCCCGCGGCCCAAGCAGGCCGCACCACCTCCACGATACCCCGTGCGGTGAGGAGGTGAGGCCGAAACTACCTGCTGACGGCTCCCAGCACCACCTGGGCGTAGATGCGGTGGCCGAAGTCGTTGGGGTGGTTCACTCCGTTGCCGGTGAGGTCGAAGTCGCGCTTGCGCTTGTGCAGCTCGGTCCAGACCGAGGTGACGTCGGCCAGGGCAACGCCCTTGCCGCAGAGGCCGGCCAGGGCGTCCCGGTACTGCGGGAAACGGTCGTGGCGAAGGGCGGTCCAGTCCGGATTGCCCAGCATGGGGGCGACGAGTATGAACTCGGCCTCGGGGCGACGGGTCCGGACGGCGTCGATCATCTTGCCGATGATAGCGGCGTAGTCGGGGGCGTCTCGCCCGGCGGCGTCGTTCATGCCGAACGCGAGGATGACCAGGTCGGGTTGCGCGTCGGCTACCTTGCCGATCTCGCCGAGCCCCCAGGACGTGTCGGTGCCGCCCACGGCGAAGTTGGCCAGCGTCACGGCGGCGCGGCGTCGGCGCTCCAAGGCGAGGCGCACGAGCTCCTGCCAGGGCGGCTGGTGCGGCGGCACACCGGCCCAGCCGGAGCAGTTGCAGCCCGTGGAGATGCTGTCGCCCAGGAGCGCCACGGCCAGCGGGCGGCGCTGCTTGAGGCGCTCCAGGGCTTTCGGCAGGCTACCGGCAGAACGTGGCGAGGGCCAGGCCGACCGCCGGTGGTCATAGGTCACCGTGACCTGCATGTCCAGGTACTCGGTGGAGGCGCCGAAAAGGATCTCATCGCCGCCGTCGCGGTGTGTCAGGTTGAACATCTGGGTGCCGTGCTTGCGCCGAAGCTGGGCCGGGCTCGCGCAGGGGATACGCGAGCCGTCGGGCAGCGTCAGCCGGCCACGGGCGGCATCCCAGACGTAATCGCTCCCCGCCTCATAGGTGACAAGGCCGGAGGTGCTCACCACCGAGAGGATGCGCGTCGGAGCGTAGATGAGGGGCGCCGACGGCGGCTCGGAGGCGCCCTCCCGCACGAAGAGGACGCTCTCGCCGCGCATGGCCGACGTTCGCCAGAAGGGCGTGAGCAGGCGTTCGTCGAGCTTCCAGGCCGACGGCTTCGCGGCGGGTTGCGCGGCGGCGCAGGCGACCAACAAGGCTGCCGCCGCGGCGAGGGCGGCGACCAGGTGGCTGCAGGTCATGGTGCGGTCCTCTCCGGTTCGAGCCTACTTGTAAATGGGCAGCTTCCAGGGCTTGCGGTATTCGCGGGCGTAGCAGAGGGCGTCCTTGCCGGCCCGACCCACGATATCGTTCTTCGCTTTGTCCCAGCGGACCGTCGAACCCGCGAGGAGTGAGCAGTTGGCCAGGTGGCAGACGATGGTGGTCTGCGCCATGGATGCCAGGTGGGAGCGCGGCTGCTCGCGGCTCTTCACGCAGTCGAGCCAGTTCTGCCAGTGGTCGTTGGTCGGCTCCACGCGCTCCGGCGGGATCAGCTCGCCCGACGGGTCCATGACGTGCCAGCCGCCGCGCCAGACGCGCAGTGTCTTGCCCTCAGCGCTGACGAATTCGGTGCCGTGGTCCGGCCTGCCGGGGAAGTCGCGGCCCGTCTGCCAGTGGAGCATCACATCGGGCTTGGCGAAGCGCATGAGGCTCTGCACGGTATCCGGTGCGGTGCGGTCGTCGGTGGGATAGGCGAGGCGGCCGCCGTAGCTCGTCACCTCGGTGGGCATGGCCAGGTCCGTATCGGCGCTGAGGCCCAGGAGGGCGATGTCCATCATATGGACGCCCCAGTCGCCGGTCATGCCCGAACCGTAGTTGAGGAACCAGCGCCAATTCCCGTGGACGTGGTTGGGCGCGTAGGGAAGCATGGCGGCGGGGCCGGTCCAGAAGTCGTAGTCCAGGCCGGCGGGCGGCGTCGTGGGCGCCACGTTGCCGACGGCGAAGGGGTCCGTCTTCCAGGCGCGGGCGAGGACGACCCTGCCCAGCTTGCCCGCGCGGACGTAGGCTACCGCGTTCGTGAACTCCGGTGTGCTCCGCTGCCAGGTTCCCACCTGCACGATGCGGCCGAAGTGCCTAACGGCGGCGGCCATGGACTTCGCCTCGACGATGCTGTGGGAGATGGGCTTCTCGCAGTAGGCGTCCTTGCCGGCTTCGACGGCGTGGATCAGGTTCAGGGCGTGCCAGTGGTCGGGCGTGCCGATGATGACGGCGTCGATGTCCTTCCGCTCCAGCATCTTGCGGTAGTCGCGGTAGAGGGTAGGCGCCTTGCCGTACTTCTCGGTGACGTTCTTGATGTCGCCGGGCATGCGGGCCTCGTCCACGTCACAAAGGGCCGCAACCTCGACCTCGGGCTTCTCCATGAGCGCGCGCATGTTGTGCGCGCCCATGCCGCCACAGCCGATGAGGCCCAGCACCAGCTTGTCGTTGGCGCCCACGGCTCGGCGTGCGCCTCGTGCAGCGGGCGCCGGCATGACGTCGGCGGCCAGCCCGGCCCCGACGGCGGCGGCCGCTCCGATGAAGGTCCGACGCGAAAGGTCGTTCATGGCATGCCTCCTTGCGGTCGCGCCGCCCGCCTCGGGATGGGCGGCGCACTTCGAACATGGTACCGGACGCGCGCGGCGCCGCGGCTACTCAGGCCACACCGACTACGGCTTACTGCCGCCTGGGAACAGCCGGTGGATCGCGTCTCCTTGGATCACCGCATCCGCGCGACGGCGGGCCCGATCGGTGCGGCCGGCGCCGAGGTCGGCCAGGGCGCCCCGGAACTCCTGTACCTGGGCGGGCTGCGCGGCGCCCCTCTGCTGGAGCGCTGCATAGGCGCGGAGGATGGCATTTCGGCACTCGCGCTGCCCTTGCAGCCGGCGCGTCGCCTCCCTGTAGTCACCGCGCCGCAGGACGATCCGAACCTCCGCGCCGGCTTCAAGCGTGATCGGCAGGCCGATACGAACCCGAGTCGCCTGCATGGACCGGCTCCTCCCACCGATCGTCACGGTGTACTGGCCGTCAGTTAGGTGGGATAGCCGCAGCGTGCAGGCGCGCCTGGTGGACGTCGGGTTATAGACGAGGAGGTTGCGCTGTATGCCCTGCAGCGAGAGCTCGAAGTCGTCCATGGCGTCGAGGTTCAGGACCATCACCTGCCGGTCGCTGGTGTCGGCGACGGCCTCGAACATCCAGTCGTTCCAGAGCCCGAGGCTCGCCATGTAGGCGGCGGTCGGCCCGCGGTGCCCACCCTCCCCTTCGAGCGAGTAGAACGGCTCGATGGGAAAGTACATCCCGGGGCCTGACCGGGAGGTCCCGTCGTGAGCGCGGACCGGCGCGGTCCAGAATGCGGGGTAGAAGCAGAACGAGTTGGTTCGGTTCAGGTTTGCCAGCTTCAGGAGCAGCTTCCTCAGCGGATTGGTGGGATCGTGCTTCAGCACCCAGACGATTGCGAGGTGCGCTTCAGCGGTCTCCCACGGCGTCAGTACGTGCGCCCCGCAGTGGGGGAAGAAGAGCCCGGCGCTGTGGAGCTCGCGGCTCACGGCATCCGTTTCGTCGTCGTACCAGGGCGTCAGCCTCAGCAGCGTGTTCAGGAAGTCGCGCGAGTAGCGGAGGTACTTAGCATCCCCCGTGGCCTCGTAGATCCTGTGTACGGCGACGGCGCCGTAGGCGTTGCCGAAGAGCTCGGTGATCGGGAACTGGCCGGGCTCGGCATACGTGCGATCATAGACCTCGTTGGCCATACGGTAGTGCATGCGTTCCATGAGGGTGTCCACGGCTCGCCGCGCCTCACTCAGGTAGCCCGAGTCGCCGGCCATGTCGTAGGCCGCCATCATGAGAAAGGCGTAGGTACCGATCTGCCAGGGCTCCCGGACCGTCCCCAGCCGCGGCAGGTCATTCTGCCTCATGGGCTGCTTGCGATAGGGGTCAAACCACTGCGGCAGTACGTAGTCGACGTTATTCGCCAGCTCACGGAGCCCTGCGGCGGCCATCAGGAACCGGCCCGCCACCGCTGGGTTGAAGCCGCCGGCGCCGGCAGCGCTCGATGCCCGCAGGACCTCCTGGTGGAAGTAGAGGTCCTGCCACGACATCTCCAGGTCTCCCACGTGCTCCGGTTGGCGCGTGCCGTGGCGGATCAGGCCGGCCCTCGGGTCGTAAAAGCGGGGCAGCGCGTCCTTCTTGCGCATCGCGAGCGTCAGGGCGGTGCGGTCGCCCCTGAGCCGGGCGAGGAGCAGCCAGGGAGACAGATGGTTGTTGACCGTGGAGAAGTCCCATCCGGCGGCGACCTGCTCGGGACCGGGCTGTGCGGAGCCCGGATGCACGACCATCGTCTCCTGCGGACGGACAAGCTCGACGGGCCGGTCTCGCCAGGGCGCAGCGATCTCGGCGACAGTACCGGGCTTCATGAGGTCCGCCAGGGTCTGCGTCGCGACGTGATCCCAGCTCGCCGGACGACCGGTGGTCTGGTCGGTCGGCCAGGGCGCGGACGCAGGGTGGAGCGGCGCGAACAGGCGCATCATCGTGTCCAGCGCCGCCAGCGAGGTGGGTCTGCGGGCTCGGATGCCCTGATAGAGGGAGAACTCGATCACCATGTCGCCTGCTGGAATGGTACGCCCTGTCAGCCCCTTGAAGTGCATCCCGAGGCCGATGCGGTCGCCGTCGCGACGGGTCATGATCCGCACATCATGGAAACGGGCGACGCCGTCGCGGCGCATCCAGTGCATGGGCGTCATGTTGAAGAACACGGCGGCCTCGAACCGATCATCCCAGAGGTAGGCCGCCGGGAAGCCGTACCCGTGCGGAATGCCCGCCGACCCATAGATGCTGTCCGGCCCCTGATCCACCCGGACAGCGGGGTCGGCACGCCGGCCCCACAGGGCCACCGTGGGCTGCGGCGACTCGAGCCTGAGCGGCTCGCGCAGATGGCATGTGATCCTGAACAGCATAAGCGGGCTCTTGGCTGATGCTGACACCCGCAGCGACCAATCATACGCCGGCTTGGCATGGCGGCCGACGAGCTCCACGCACGTGCGGGAAGGCGTGTTCGCGATGACTGTGAACCCGGTAGGCAGGTCACCAAAGAGCGAGCCCTTCAGGAGGGGCTCCGGGGCCTCGAAGCCCTCACGCCACGCGCCTCGATCCCTGACGTACGTAGTCAGGGAATAGCCTTTATCGCCGGTTCTGAACACCACCTTCTGATTGCCGACCGCCATTTCGGCGCGGCCGACGGCAACCGTCAGCGTGGGACCGGCGCGCAGCTCTGCTGTTTGCCGTGGCCGGGCCGTACCGGTCAGCGCAATGAGAGCCACGGCCAGATGCCCGAGTGTCATGTGTCTACTCCGGAGCGTGAGTGGTGTCCAAAGGTGCGGCCTATGGGCGTGAGAAGGACGAAGATGAGACGGCAAAGAACAGCCTGGCGGCATCGGACCGGCTCTATGAGTATGACGGCGTCTTCAAGCGATCAGTTGTTCACGGCTTGGTGAAGGCCATCATGGACCGTGAGGCTTCCGCTCAGCCTGGGAGCGTAGCCCTGATCAGGTGAGCTTACAAGACGGCTACCGGCGCCGCACGTGCAACATAACCAGGGTAAGGGGCCTGCGGCGGCCAGGGGCCCATCGCCTGTCCTCGCTAGCGCTCTCGCAGTGCAGGGGTCCGGCTGGTTCGCCGTGGGAAGGCCAGATGCTGTTCAGGCTACTGGCTTGCGCAGGCATGCCCGACTTCGGGTGAGGCCCAGGAGGGAAGGAGGCGGCGCGACGGCTCGCCGCGCGACGGGCACGGAGTTCCCGCGGAGAACCTGCATATTGGCCCACAGATGCACACTGAGAACGGGACAGCAGAAGGAGGAGGCAATGGTAGCGAAGCACACGATGCCGGCGGCAGTGCTAGCCGTCGCAGGCTTTGTGGGAGGCGTGTTCGGTTCGGCGCTGCGGGCCGGGCCGGTGCTGGCCCAGGGATCGGGTGGCGCCGCGCCAGAGGTACGCGCCCGCTCGTTCGTGCTCGAGGACGCCGATGGCCGAGAGCGCGCACGGCTGGGCGCCGACCGCGTGAGTACCGGAATAAGCCTCAATGATGGCTCTGGGAGGGAGCGCGTCGACTTCGGCGTCACGACCGACGGCAGGAATGCCGGGATGGGAGTGTCCCATGCGAACGGCAAACGGGCGAAGCGAGCGGCCGGGAGTACGCCGGCAGTCTAGCCGGGAAGCCATGGACCTTCCGACAAGGACGACGCCAGCCCGGCTATAGGCACCGGCACTATGACCTGATCTCCTGACACCAGTAGGAGGCGTGAGCCTTCCTGCGTTCCTTGATCGGACACGACCACGCGACAACGACGGGCCTCGGCAAGTGGTCTCTCCAGGAGCGCCCGGCCCATCCCGCGCCGCTGCAAGGATGAAGACGCAGGGGCAATGGGGCAGCAGAGCATCGGCCAACTCGGCGCAAGCGTCCAGCAAGCGCCCGCAGCGGTACGCACCGGCTCGGGAAGCGGCTCCAAGAGCTTGGCGCTGCCCTCGACATCCGTGAAGAGAGAAGTGAGTATGCCGGATGGGAGGTTAAGCCTGCGGTTGCTCTAAGGCAAGTTCGATCGCCTGCGCCATGGTCATCGCGCGGCCCTCCGCCCAGGCGGCGTCAAAGGCAGTATCGTCTCCCAGGGCGGCGCGTGCATGTGCGACAGCCTGCTCTTGCAGGGCGAGTTGTCGGGACGAAGCGGAGCCGCCCGTCCTCTCTCTCATCCGCTCGGCCGCGCCCCACAGGAGTGCCCCGCGCTCGGCGTCGCCCAAGTGGAAACGAAGTTCCGCGAAATTCTGGAGTAGGTCGGCGAAGCTGTTAACGTTGCCGACTTCCTGGCAGAGCATGAGGCTCTCCGTCAGGAGCTTCTGAGCGGCCGGGTAGTCGCCACGTTGCTGGGCCAGTTCACCGAGATTCTGGAGAGTCATGGCGATGCCTATGTGGTTGCCCAGTTTCCTTGCCAACGCAAGGCACTCCTCCAGGCATACCTCGGCCGCTCCGTAGTCGGCCTCCGCCAGGGCCAAGCATGCGAGATTGTTGAGCACGCCAAAGACCCCGGACTGGTTGCCCTGCTCCCGGAAGAGAGCAAGGCTCTCCACATAGAGTCGCCGGGCTACGGCACAGTCGGACTGTCCAAGAGCCAGGTTCCCCAGGGAACACAACGACGCGGCTACGCCTCTCTGATCGCCGATCTCGTGCCAAAGGGCGAGGGCTTCCTCGAGGAATGACTTGGCGGCCAGATAGTCCCATTGCCCGACAGCGATTGTGCCCGCAGCATTGAGCGCCTTCGCTCGTACAGCAATCGCGGCATTGGGGCAGTTCGAGCCCGCTCGCTCCAGCCAACTGCGACCCTCCGTCAGATAGCCGCGGAAGAGCCAGAACAAAACCATGGAACTAGCCATCCGCAGACCGATCTCCGAGTCCCGCGCCGGGTTCTTATCACCGTTGGCCGCCGACGCTTGGCTCCACTCCAGGGCGACCCGAAGGTTGTCGTGCTCCGTCTCCAGGTGATCCAACCACGCCGCCTGATCCGGCCCTCTCAGCTCCGGTTCTGCCTTTTCTGCTAGCTCAAGGAAGTGCTTGAGGTGACGCCGCCGCCAGACCTCGGCCGCTCCGCTTTCCATCAGGCGGTCCCGGGCGTACTGCCTGACCGTCTCCAGCAACCGGTACCGTGTCCTTCCCTCTTGATGCTCGACGGTCGACAGGTTCTTATCGCTCAGAGAGGTCAGAAGCTCGAGCAATTCCCACTCCTCGATGGGGTCCCCGGAGCAGGCGGCCTCTGCAGACTCCAGGTTCCATCCGCCCTGAAACACTGAGAGCCTACACAGCAGCTCCTTCTCAGCTTCATTCAGCAGGTCATAGCTCCAGTCGATCAGTGAGCGAAGCGTCTGCTGGCGTGGAAGCGCCGTACGGCTGCCGCCCGTCAGGAGCCTGAAACGCTGATCGAGCTTGGCGTTGATGTCCTCAACCGCTAGCGAACGCACTCGCGCGGCCGCCAACTCGATCGCGAGCGGAATGCCGTCCAACCGGTAGCAGATCGAGGCCAACGCCGGGACGTTCTGGCTGGTCACGGCAAACTGAGGTTCGTGCAACTGGGCTCGATCGATGAAGAGCCTCACAGCCTCGTACTGGGACAGGCTCGCCGGGGCCTGCGGCTGCTTGGGATCGGGGAGCGAGAGCGACGGAACCCGGTAGGTGGTCTCCCCGAAGACGCCCAGTGCCTCGCGGCTGGTGGCGAGGATCGACACACGGGGGCAACTCCGGAGCAGGGCGTCCACTAGCCTGGCGCAGGCATCCAGCAGGTGCTCGCAGTTGTCCAGGATCAGCAGCAGGTACCGGTTCCGCAGGTGCTCGGTCAGCGTCTGCAGGATCGGCTGGCCGGGTTCCTCTTTCAGTGTCAGGACGTTCGCCACCGTGGAGGGTATCAGGTTCGGATCGGTCAGCGGAGCGAGGTCCACCAGCCACACGCCGTCACCGCTCCCATCCAGCATATCGGCGGCCACCTGCAGGGCCAGACGCGTCTTTCCACTGCCGCCGCTGCCGGTCAGGGTCAGGAGCCGGGTCTTCTCCATCAGCCCCTTCACCTCGGACATCTGCATTTCCCGGCCGATGAAGGTGGTGACCTGCTGGGGCAGGTTGTGCTTCAGGTCCCAGTTGCCGAGGGAACGCAACGGCGGGAAGTCGGCCGGCAGCTCCGGATGCAGCAACTGAGAGATGCTCTCCGGACGTCCCAGGTCCTTTAGCCGGTGCTCACCCAGGCTGCGAAGCCCGGCGTCCGCAGGCAAACGGCCGCGGACCAACTCCTGGGTGGCTGCGGACAAGACCACCTGTCCTCCATGCGCGGTCGCCAGCAAGCGCGCCACACGGTTCACCGGCTGGCCGAAGTAGTCGCCGTCCCGCTCTTCGACCACGCAGGTGTGCAGCGCCATCCGAACCTTCAGCGGCAAGCGCACGCCGGGCGCATCGACCGTCAGGGTCAGTAATCCGAGTTGGGAAGTCAGCGCGGACTCGGTTGCTCCACACGGATCGGTGAACACGGCGCAGAAGGCGTCGCCCACGGTTTTGAACACCCACCCCCCGCACTTCTCGATGCAGGCGCGAAGGAGGTCATTGTGTCGGTCCAGGGCGACCCGCATCGCGTCTGGGTGGGTTTCCCAGAGCTCGGTGCTGCCTTCGATATCGGTGAATAGGAAGGTAACGGTTCCGGACGGCAGGTTCACGCGAATGCTCCGAAGTGGAACCCACGGTTCCGCCGGCTCCAAGGAGGAACTACGGACGCCTGGGTAGATCGGGTCATGGACGCGTAAGGCCGCTCGGTCGTACTGACCGAGCGGCCTTCGTTTTGATGGGAGCGGGGAGAGGATTTGAACCTCTGACCTTCGGGTTATGAGCCCGACGAGCTACCAGGCTGCTCCACCCCGCAGCGACATCACTAGTATAACACAGAACCGGGGAAGTTGCGCCGCCCGACGGGCGATTCGGAGGCTATCGCGGGGATCGGCCGGGCGCGGCCATAATGGCAGCATGGATGCACCGCCAAATGCCGGCCCCGCCAGGGATGACACGCTCCGACTTCTGCGCGAGGTATCGACCATGGCCCTGGCCACCGTTGGGCCGAATGGGGAGCCGCAGGTGGCCGCCGTCTTCTTCGCGGCGGACGAGGCCATGAACCTCTACTGGGTCTCCATGCCCGGCACACGGCACGGCGCCGCGGCCGTCGCCACGGGCCGAGCCTCGGCGGCCGTCTACCCCGCCGTCTGGGGCTGGGCCGAGATCCGGGGGCTGCAGGTGACCGGTCGGGCCGAGGTTGTGACGGATGCCGCCGAGCGCGCCGCGGCACTGGAACTCTACTGTGGCAGGTTCGCCCTGCCCGCGGCGCTGTCGGCCCTGCTTGCCGCCGCCACGCTCTACGTCCTGCGCCCGGAGGCACTGCGCTGGCTGGACAACTCGCGCGGGTTCGGCCACAAGGTGGCGCTGGACCCCGCCCCGTGAGCGCGCCGCGCCGCACGTGGGAGGGGCAGTCCGACCTGCCCGCGTTGCTCCGGCGGTGCCACGACCCCGCCCTCATCGGGGATGTGCCGCCGGACGAGGCGCTGCGCCGCGTGGCGTACCTCTACTCACCGCCCGCCGAGAGCGACCGCCCGCTCTCGCTGCGTGCCCGGGCGCTGGCCCTCTACGACCCCTTCGCCCAGCGCGCCCGCTTCCCGGCGGGGTTCCGGCTCTGCGCGAATATCTACACGGCCTGCGCCCATGCCTGCGCCTACTGCTACATCAGCGGGTACGTGCCCGAGCCCACGCGCCCGCGCGAGAAGCCCGGCTTCCTGCGCATGCTGGAGCGCGACCTGGCGGACCTCCGCGCCCTCGGGTTGCCGCCCGTGCCGCTTCACGTCGGCAATTCCACCGACTGCCTGCAGGAGGCCATGGAGCGCCCGCTGGGCCAGGCGCTGGCCCTCCTGCGCCGCATCGCCGAGGAGCGGGACCTCTTCAGCAGCGTGCCGATCCTCACCAAGAACCCGGCGCGGCTCACCCGTCCGGAGTACCTGGAGCCGCTGAAGGCGCTGCCGCAGGCCGTGGTGGAGGTCTCGCTCACCTTCTGGGACGATGCGCGGCGCCGCCACGTGGAGCCGGGCGCACCCTCGGTGGCCTCGCGCGTGGAGGCGATCCAGCGGCTCCGGGCCGAAGGGGTCGGCGTGACGATGCGCGTGGACCCGCTCTTCCCGCGCGATCCGCTGCCTCCTGCCTTCTTCGACCGCCCCACGGTGGCCGACTACGGCGCGCAGGCCGCGCACACTTGGTCGGACCTTGAGCATTTGATCAGCCTGGCGGCCGACACGGGCTGTCGGGGCGTGGTGATCTCGGCCATGAAGGTGATGTGCGGCCGCTTCCACGACCGCCGGTTCCGAGCCGAGTGGGAGCCGCTCTACGCCGCCGCGCAGGGAGGTCGTGCCCGTGCCCGCGGCTTCGCGTTCCGGCTCCCGGAGGAGTACATCCGCGAGAGCCTCTTCGCGCCGGTCATTGAACTGGGCAAGGAGCGGGGCGTCGAGGTGGTCCACTGCACCCGGAACCTCTTCGCCACACCGTAGGGCGGGGTAAAGGCGGCGCAGGTAGGCACGGGTCGAACACGTTGCGGTCATGGCCGACTTCCCACCCGTGGGGCCTGCTCGCTGCTCTGGCTCCTCGCGGCCACCGGCACGGCGACAGGCCAGACGGCTGCGCCGTCCCTGCCGGCCCGCTGTACGCTTCGGTTCGACGTGACGGTACGCGACGTAAGCTCCGAGGCCATGTACCGGTTCTAACTAGAATGTGCTCGGGACAGCCGGCGATGGCTTGCGAAGCCTGCAGGCCGTGCTGTCGGTGCGTGATGAGAGGTTTCACTACCGTCTGACGGAAGCAGGCTACCAGCAGGAGTTCCTGTGGACGGGCGATCATTCGCTCATCCGCTGCTTGAGCCCACCAAGGTCTTCTCGTTCGTCATGCAGGACGCGGAACCGGCCGCGCTCGATGACGCGTCCTTTGAGCCCGACCGCCGGCTGCGCGATCAGGACGCCGTGCAGGACCACCGGACCCGTGACGCGATCGCCTTCACCTACCGGACGGGCCGCGGCACGCTGACGGAGCAGATGGAGCGCGCCCGGCATGCGCCCGGGCCTTGCGGGTGGCCGCCGTAGCGATGGCCGTGCTGGTCGCCGCCCTTGTCCTGCTACCCGGCGCCCTCCTGGCCTCGTGCGCCCCGGTATCGCTCACGTTTGCGCTGCAGGTTGGGGCCTGCACGCCGCACAGGGTCGCGGGTATGGGCTGTTTCCTGGCGGCGGCTCGAGCAGGCGATGAAGGAGAGGTAGTGGGAGGAGGCCGACAAGATCGCCGACCAACTCCTCGGCCTGATGTCCCGCTGACCCCCACTACTGAACCGGGCGCGGCAGCCTGGCCGAGGCCCTCCCTACCCCGTTCACCACGCCGGCCATTCCGGACGTTTCGGCGCAGGGCCGGACGACACAACCGAGCCCCATCAGGAGATCGAATGCCGCGCTTACGGCGCCCCCACAGGCGGCGAAACGCTAACCGTACTTGACATCTCGCCGACGAGGCGGTAAGTGTGATACCCATGGTACAGCGTTCGTTCTGGCAGGGCTCGATCCTCGCCGCGTGGCAGAAGCGGCCCATCGTATGGCTCTCGGGTGTGCGCCGGGTCGGCAAGACGGCGCTCGCGCGCATGGTGCCCGACGCCATCTACCTGAACTGCGACCTCGCCTCCGTCGTTCGGAGGCTTGAGGACCCTGAGACGGCCTATGCCTCACTGCCGCCGAGCGCTATCGTGGTGTTCGACGAGGTGCACCGCCTGCCTGACCCGAGCGGCGTGCTGAAGATCGGCGCGGACGCGTTCCCCGGTCTGCGCATCCTGGCGACGGGTCCCTCGACGCCGGCCGCCACGAGCAAGTTCCGCGACCCACTCACCGGCCGCAAGGCGTCGCTGTACCTGCCGCCGGTCCTGTGGACCGAGTGCCGCGGCGCCTTCGACCTGGCTGATCTTGATCGGCGCCTACTGCATGGTGGGCTCCCGGAACCGCTGCTCTCGGAGACGAAAGATCCCGCGTTCTTCGCTGAGTGGATGGACAGCTACTACGCGCGGGACATCTCCGAACTCCTCGGCGTCCGAAACCGGACCGGGTTCCTCGCGCTGCTGCGGCTGCTTCTGAACCAGAGCGGCGGGTTGCTCGACATCGCCAAGCTCGCCTCCGAGTGCGGCATGAGCCGTCATACCGTGGCCGCTCACATCGACGCCATGACCATCGCCCATGCGGTCTTTCCAGTCACGCCCTTCCATGGCGGCGGTCGGCGCGAGATCGTGCGAACGCCGAAACTCTACGCCTTTAATACCGGCTTTGTCACGTTTGCGCGGGGCTGGGATAGCCTGAGGGACGACGACCGGGGCTGTGGGAGCACCTGGCGCTCGACGCAGTACGTGCCGCGGGTCAAGGGGATAGCGTCAGGTTCTGGAGCGACCGCGCCGGCCGCAAGGTCGACTTCGTGGTGCCGACGGGCCGCGACACGGTGGATGCCGTCGAGTGCCAGGTCAGTCCGGACAGGTTCCGGCCAGACCATCTCCGGGAGTTTCGCGCCGCCTACCCGCATGGCCGCAACTGGCTCGTCTGCCCGTATGAGGGCGAACCGTGGACGCGGCGGTGGGGTGAGTTGGCCGTTACGGTTGTGTCGACGCAGGGCCTGGCCGATGGCCTGGGTGCGGATAGGAGGCAGGGATGATCGATCCGATGGTGCGCTTGGGGGTGATGGGGCTGGTGGTGGCGGCGATGCTCTGCGCTTCGATGGCCGAGGCGCGGCCTGCGGCGTGGGTCATCCGCGATGGGCGGTTCTATGTGGACGGGCGGCGCGTCTTCCTGAAGATCGCCAAGCCGCTCCGCAACTTCGCCCAGGCCGCCGAGTGCGACAAACTCATCGCCGACCTGCCAGTGCTGAAGGCGAAGCAGTACAGCGCCATTGAGATTAACTGCTACTGGCACCAGTTCGACCCGAACGGCGACGGCGCGCCCGATGCCTCGACGGCGCCCCTGCGGCGGCTGGTGGACGCCATCCACGCGGCGGGGATGTACCCCTGCATCTCGGTGGAGACCTACGGCGTGGGCGGCGGCGCATTGCCGGCCGGGTTCTGGCAGAAGCACCCGGATGCCGTGGCCGTGAACGCGCAGGGCCACAAGGTGAACGACACCGAGTACGGCTTCGGCTCCATCGTTCCCACGATCCACTCGCCGGAATACCGCCGGGTCGTCCGCAAGTACATCCAGGCCATCACCCGAGCCGTAGATCACAAGAAGGCGCTCTGGTTCGAGACCACCGTCGAGCCGCAGTACATCGGCAACCAGCCCATCGACTACAGCGACCACGCTCGACGTGCGTACACAGCGTGGCTGAAGCGCGGCGGCCTTTCCGGTCCCGCCTTCCCCGATCGGCTTCCCGCGCCCGACGCCTTCGTGAAGGACCCCACCTGGAACCGGTTCCGGGCGGAGGCGCTGGCGGACTGGGTGAGCGAGGACGCCGCGGCGTTCCGGTCGGTGGCGGGCCCAGACGCCTACGTGGCCGCTGACTACCTGGAGACGGCCGGGCCGGAGATGGCGAACCGCAACGGCGACTCGCGCGTCTTCCTTGAGCGCCTTCGCGGCATCAACGTAATCCAGGTCAACTGGCACTGGCACCTCGGCACGCGGCGCACCAACGAGGTGGCCTATCGGAACGTCCGTGAGGCGATGGCGAGGAACCACCAGAACTGGGCGATCGCGGAGCATATGACGCTCAACGGCTCGGACTTCCGGCCCGATGAGGCGCCCGCCCTGCTGCGAAGCACGCTACGCAACGGCACGGGGCTGGGCTGGGAGTTCCTGAATGCCGCGCCAAGCTCGGCCGACGCTTTCAGCATCTACAATGACGACTGGTCGCCCAAGCCCCTCATCGCCGAGGTGGACAACCACTGGGCGGAGTGGATGCGCGAGGTTGAGGCGATGCCGGCGCCTGGCAAGCGATAGGGCGACAGCGCCCCTGGGGAGGTGCGGTATGCGCGGTTGGGTCTGCTTTGCCCTCCTGGCGGCGGCGGCTGTGTGCGGCATGGCCCGCGCGGCCGCGCCGCCGAACGTGGTCGCCAACGGCGACTTCCAGCAGGTGGAGGCCGGCCGGCCCGTCGCCTGGGAGATGTCCGGCGACGCGCGCAGCGTGGCCCAGGCGCTGACCGTGGGCGCCGAAGGCGGACGCTCCTTCGCCCGGCTCACCTGCACGCGGTTCTTGCCTGAGGGACCTGCGAGCCACGCCATGGTCGCGCAGGTGGGCCACGTGCGCCTGGCTTCGGGCACGGCCTACGAGTTCTCCTGCCGGGCGCGGCAGCGGGGCATCCGGGGAAGCAGCATCTCGGTCGCCGTCAGCGATATGTCCGACTGGTCCAACTGCGGGCTCAACAAGAGCCTCCAGGTGGGCGGTGAATGGCGGGTATACCGCGTCGTCTTCCGCGCGCCTCGCTCCGTGGAGCGCTCCAGCCGTCTCCAGATCTGGTTCACGGAGACCGGCGCGCTGGACCTGGCCGATGTCTCCATCGTCGAGGCCGCCTCCACGGCCATCGCCTTCACCGACACGGTGCAGGGCGCGCGCGGCCACAACCTGCTGCCCAACGGCTCCTTCGAGGCCGGCGCCGCACGCTGGAGCTCCTACGGCGTGTCGGCCGGTTGGGGCAACATGGCGCACCTGCACGGAAGCGTCGTCCGCAGCCCCGAGCCCGGTCACCCGCACTACCTGCGCATCCCC
This sequence comes from uncultured Chthonomonas sp., assembly GCA_903885605.1. Lineage (GTDB taxonomy): Bacteria > Armatimonadota > Chthonomonadetes > Chthonomonadales > CAJBBX01 > CAJBBX01. The sequence goes on from CAISJD010000049.1 coordinate 72,525, forward strand.
ATGGGCCCGGGGATCACGCCCCGGCTCGCGTTCGACTACTTTCGCCCGACCTCCGCGCCCCAGACGCGCCTCTACGCCTGCAGCATCGGCTGGATCCCCGTGACGGCCGGGGAGACCTACACCCTCTCGTGCGACATGCGCGCCACCGTGTCCGGGACGCCCGCGCGGCTCGGGTACACGGGGCTCGATCCGTCCGGCTCGCAGTGGGACACCCGGCAGGAGAGCCGTCAGGTCCGGCTCACCACCGCCTGGGCGCGCCACACGTTCACATTCCAGGCCCAGAAGAGCCGCCTGTTCGTGCTGGCCGGTCCCGACCTGGCTCAGGACGATCGCGTTGATGTGGACGTGGACAACCTCCAGTTGGAGACCGGAAGGGAAGCCACTTCCTGGGCGCTGTTCGCGCCATCCCAGTTGGCGCTGGAGCCGACCCGGCCCATGGGCGTCTACACCGCAGGCGAGGCCGTGGCCCTGACCGCCAGGCTTGCCTCCGACGCACCCGGCGCTACGCGGCTCTCGCTCAAGGCGGTGGACGCCTTCGACCGCGTCACGGCGCTCCCGTCCATTGTGCTGAAGCCCGGCGCACCGCTACAGATCGCGCTACCCATGCTCGGGCCCGGCTGGTACAGGATCGACGCCACGTCGGCGGCGGGCGTCGCGCTGCTGACGCCTTCAGTGCGGATCGCCGTCGTGCCGCGCATCGGGAAGCAGGAGACGATCTTCGGCCTCAACCACGCCTTCCCGGACGCGACACTCATCGACCAGGCGAGCCTCTGCGGCGTTTCGTGGTACCGCGACTGGTCGCTGAAATGGGAGCACATCGAGCCGTCGCCGGGTTCGTACCGGTGGGACATCGCCGACGAGCAGATCGGCCGCGTCCTCCAGCGCGGCCCCAGGGTCATGGCGCTCCTGCCCCCGTTCCCTTCGGCCGAGTGGTCCTCCGAGGCGCCCGAGGCGCTCCGGAAGCCGGGCTACCCCGGCGAGCGGGCTCGGCAGGCCTACGCCCCGCGCGATCCAGCCCTGCTCGCCGACTTCGCGGGCCGTGCCGTGGAGCGGTACAGGGATCGGGTCCACGTCTGGGAGTTCTTGAACGAGCCGATCTACACCGACTACTCGCTGCCGCGTGAGGCATACAAGCCGGTTGACTACGTGACGCTGCTCAAGTCCGTGGCAGCCGCCGCCCGCCGAGCCGACCCGAAGTGCCGCATCATGGGCGGGGCCGGCGCGGGGCCGGGGGGCGTCACCAGCCAGATGATCGACGCGGGCCTGCTGGAGCAGATCGACATCCTCAACCTGCACATCTACCCCGGAGCGCGGGCGCCGGAGGGCTTCATCGACGAGATGGACCAGATGCTGGCTGAGATGGACCGGCGCGGCGGGCGCAAGCCCATCTGGATCACCGAGTTCTCCTACTACGGCGCCGACGACCTGCCGCGCAAGCCCTTCGTGCCCACAGGCGGCGACTGGGCCGAGGAGCGCCTGCTCACCGATGAGCGCGAGTGCGCCGAGTACACCGTGCGCTTCGCGGCGGTCATGCTGGCTCGCGGCGTGGAGAAGGTCTTCATCCACTCGGGCTCCAGCGGCGCGGCGAACATGCCAGGCTTCGAGTGTTGCCTCTTCGGGCAGGGAGGCGCGCCCCGCAAGGCCGCCGCGGCAGTAGCGGTGATGGCATCGGCGCTGGGCCCGAAGCCGATCCCGCAGAGGATGCCCGCGCTACCCGAGGGGGTCTACGCCGCCGCCTTCGAGACCGGCGCTGCTTCGGTGGTGATGGCATGGGCCACGCGTCCCGGCGCCGCAATCCAACTCCCGCCCGGCGTTCGGTGCATCAACATGGTGGGCGCCGCGGTCCTGAAGCGAACGCAAGCGCTCTCCGGCTCGCCCCTCTATCTGATCGGCAAGCCGGGCAAGTGCGCGGAGCTGGCCACGGCCATCGGGAAGGCGGCGGCCCGATGAGCGGGCGAGGCCTGCTTCAGTGGTCCCAGTGCAGGCGGATGCGGCGCCTCCCGTCGTGCATGTCGCATCGCACGCGGTCCGCCTGCCTGCGCACCAGGTAGCCGGCAATGGCCGCGAAGTCCGGCTCGGCGTCCAGGCTGAGCATGGCGTGCGGCGCCGTACCGGGTAGCGCGACCTCGGGGCCGTCGTACTCGAAGTCGATGTCCAGGTTCATCTCGTCGAAGCGGGCCGAGACCGTGGCCTGCCCGGCGCCGGACTGCATCGACTGATCCATCAACTCGGAGAGTGCGCCGCCGGCCCTATGTATCACCTCTGCCCGAGCGCCCCAGGCCTTGCCCTGCTCCTCCATGAACACCCAGACGGCGGCGGCCGCATCCGGTCCCGAATGGAGCTCCAGCCGAGCCGACCGGGCAACGCCCAGCCGGAGGAGCAGGTTCAGGACAATGGCGCTGATCGTCGCGGCGGTAAGGATCGACGTGAAGACCGGCTGGAGCCACCCCGGCAGGTCACGGAACGCGCCGGGCAGGAACCCCGCACCCAGGCCGGCGGCGAAGGAGAGGCCCACCACGAACGTGCGCCGGACATCCATCATCCGCGACATGATGATCTGGAGGCCCGCCACGATCATGAAGCTGACGCAGAACAGGAGCTGCGCGCCCATCACCGGCGCCGGCATGATGGCGAAGGCCGCCGCCAGCTTCGGGCAGCAGGAGAGCAGCACGCAGATGCCGCCGACGTAGGCCGCCACGCGCCTGCTGGCGACCCCGGTCGCCACGGAGAGGCCCACGTTGGCCGAGTAGCTCGCAGGCCCGTAGCCGCCCAGCGCCCCGCCCAGGAAGGTCGACGCCGCGTCGGCCAGGATGCCGCCCCGGACCGTGACCATGTCCGGCCGCTTCCAGCCGGCGTCGTTGATCCGCTGGCAGGTGGTGATGTCGCCGATGTTCTTCAGCATCGAGCAGGTGATGGCGATGGCGAACGGCAGGAGCAGGTCCGCGCTGAAGCTCCACGAGAGGCCCGGCATTACCGGCAGGGCCGCGAAGGGAGCCCGTGCCACCTCGCGCAGATGGTCCGCGCCCAGGAGGCCCGCCGCCCCGGCGCAGGCGAAACCGACGGCGATCCCGATGAGGATGCTGTACCGGCGCAGCGATCCGCGGCTCCAGACGTTGGTCCCCACCATGGCGCAGAGGGCCGCCAGTCCCACCAGAAGGTGCCCGACCTGCAGCGGCGAGCCGCCGGAGGCCGCCGCTCCGGACTGCACGCCGAGCAGGTTCGCCAGGGCCGATGGCACCACGGCGATCCCGACCATGGAAACCACCACTCCGGTCACCTCCACCGGGAACACCGCCCGCAGGCGGTACATCACCGGCGCCATGAGGCCCTCGAACGCTCCGGCCAGCGCCGTCATGCCGAAGACCAGCGACAGCCCGCCCTTGCTCCCCACCAGCAGGCAGGCGGGAAGGAACGAGGGGTCGGGGCCTTCGGGACAGAGGAAGCCCGAGCCCAGGGGTCCGCGCCGCACCGCCTGGAGCAGCGTGCCGATGCCGGCCGCCAGCATTGAGGCCCGGACCAGGCCCTCGGTCTGGCCGTGGCTCAGGCCGATCGCCCGCCCGAGCAGCACCGGGAAGGTCATGCCCACGGCGATGATGATGACGTGTTGCACCGCCACCGTCAGGCAGAGCCACGGCGGCGGCGCTTCGTCCACATCGTACGTCAGGTTCGCAGGCTTCGCCCTGCGGGCGTCGGCGGGCGGCATCGGCGGGACGGTCCCTCGCGGGTTCAGAGCGTGATCCACTCCCCGCCGGCGGCCAGCGAGCGGTTGGCCGCTTCAAGCGCCTTCACCAGCATGACGGCCTCGCCGATCTCCATGGGCGCCTCGCCCGTGCGGCAGAACTCCACGCACCGGGCGATGAGGTTGGCGTAGAAGCCGTCGAAGTTCGTCACGGTACGGGCCAGGTAGGCGTTGCCCACGCGCACGCCAAAGTTCCAGCCGAAGAGGTCCCACTCATTGGCCGCCGTGGTCACCGCCACCTGCGCCCGCCGGCCGCCGCCGAAGTCCAGCGTGACGCAGCGCGCCGTGGCGGTCCCGGTGTCGATGACGCGCCGCACGCCGGAGCCCATGATCCGCAGCACGGGCGAGAGCGTGTGGCAGGCGTAGAGGTCCCAGGAGGCGAGCCCGCGCGAGTAGCACTCGGCGACGGCCTGGCCCTCGATCTGCGGCCAGACCTCCTCAAGCTCCACAGAGAAGCGGAGGGAGGACGAGGAGAAGATGGGCGTGCCGTGCTTGGCGGCGCAGGCGACGATGGCCTCGGCATCGGCCGCCGTGGGCGCGAGGAACTTGTCGATGACGGTGGGCTTGCCGGCGGGCAGGACCTGCTCGGCCAGCTCGAGGTGGGTGGTGACGTCGTCCGGGGCCAGCACGAAGACCGCGTCGGCGGCATCCACGGCGTCGGCCAGGGAGGCGCAGCGGGGCACGCCGTTCTTCTCGCACCAGTCGTCGCCGGTGGGATGGGTCTCGTAGGCGGCCACCAGGTCGGCATCAGCGGCATGGTTGGCCCGGAGCAGGCTCAGGAACTTGTCGGCGTGGAAGTTGTTCAGGTGGTGGTCGATGAACGCGATGCGCACGGTGGGCCTCCTTGGGTGGTTGCGGCGCAGCGGCGCCGACATCACATTCGGCGCGGAGGCCCCGTCCTCCTGCCCCAGCCGCCCGTCTACCGCAAGAGCCGCTCGACAAGCCGCCAGACGCCCCAGGCGGCCAGCACGCCCAGCGCGATCACGGCCGTTTGGGCGAGCGTCAACACCAGCAGCGTGGTCAGCTTATCCTTGCCTTCGCCCATGGCGCACCCCCCGCAAGAAGCCGGGCAGCGCGGCGCCGCCCGTCCGTTGGGCGACATTATACGGGTCTATCGTGAACGCATCGTGAGAGAGGCGCCGGCGGGCCATGGCGCCAACAAGGAGAACAAGGCCAAGTGGTTCAGTCCGGCGTCCGTGCAGGCCCGTGCCATCGTGGAACACACACGGACCCGCACCGGCTACGGCAACGCCGGGTCGGCCATTCCGAGCGCGGCCACTGGCGGCTCATGGTCCTGAGATCAACAGCAGACACCACGTCGGAACCGAGTTGCCATCGATCACCGTCCCGGAGGCGGTGGTCAGCACAGGGCGTGTCGCTTTGCCGGTCCCGGCGGACGCCGCTTCCCACCTAGCCGTACGGCCAGAAGATGAAGCTCTTGGCCCCGGTGAAAATGCTCACCAGCATCCAGAGGCTGCCCACGGCGCAATCCCCCAGCACGATGCCCATGAAGACCGGCAGGGCGCTCCGGTAGGCGCGGAGGCCGCCGGCCTTGAGCAGGCTCGCCTTGCAGATGAGCGCGATGAGCAGCGAGAACCACATGAGCGACATGCTCCAGCCGCTGGAGATGGCGTACCCCACCGGGTGGAGCGGGAAGCGCGCCATGGAGAGCCGTAGCGCTCCCAGCACGGCCGTCACCAGGAAGCCCACGCCCACGGCCGCTGTGCCCGTGGAGCGCTCGGACGGGGTGACGCCGGCCGTCATCATGTTCGAGACGATCTCGTACGGCTCGCGGCCGAAGATGGTGCTGACGAAGGGCGGGTCGGCCTTGGACGCGGCACCCCACGCGTAGTGTAGGCTGATGTTGGTCAGGAACCCGCTCAGCGCGCCGATGAAGACGGCGGCCACCAGCGCCCAGAACATGCCGCGCATGCCGACGCCCGACCGCTCGCCGGCAAAGAGGCCCTCCATCTGCGTCGGCATCGGATGGGCACGGTAGCCGCGGTTGAAGCTGTGCAGCGGCACAAAGGCGGCCATGTCGGTCTGGCGCAGGGCGTCGGTGCCGAAGAAGAGCGTCAGCACCCGCATGGGCGCGTCGCCGCCGGGGTCGTGCGCGGGCGAGCCCACCTCGGCGCGGATGCGCGCGGCCGCTACGGCAATCAGCAGGTACCCCGCCAGCACGAAGAGGTTCACCCACCAGGCCATGCCGATGGCGTTGAAGAAGGCGAAGACCGCCGCGCCGGAGAGCAGGAAGCCGCCCCAGGCCATGCGCGGCGAGAGCGCCTCGCGCCAGTCGGGAGGCGTGCCGGTCACCACGGCGCGCAGGCTCTCGACCAGCGCCCGGCGGCCCGTGTAGAGCGTGGTCAGGGCGATGGCCGCGAAGCCTCCGGCCGTCTGCTCCAGTACGAACGGGAAGCGCGGTATGTCGGTGTAGCCGTAGGCGGCCGCCACCACCGGCTGCAGCTTCCAGACCCAGAAGAAGACTGCGCAGGAGAGGAGCAGGTCCATCGGAAGCATCACGCCGAGGCCCACGATCCAGGGGTAGAAGGCCAGCGGCAGCCATCCGATGGAGTTCCAGGGCGGCTGGGTCAGGTACGGGTCAAGCGTCTGGAAGCGCGGGAATGGCTCGGGGATGGCAGGCCAGAGGCTATGCGCTCCGTACCACATGTCCAGCACCGCGGTGATGCCGAAGCCGAGCCAGAAGATGCGGCTGGTGAAGAGCGGCACGCGGGGCTGCACCAGGTCCATGGGCAGCTGCGCCAGCGGGAAGGCCAGCCGCTCGTTCTCCATCCAGGTCTTGCGGAAGAGCACGTTCAGGCAGAACATGCCGTAGGAGAGCACGGTCAGGAAGCAGGTCCAGATGGCCACGGGCCGGGCCCAGACGCTCAGGGCGCGCTGGTTCCAGAGGCTCGCATTGCCCACGTAGTAGTTGCTGACGGCGTCGGCGTCGGTGACGAAGAGCCAGCCGGGCAGCTTGGCGACGATCTGGGTGTCCCACCGGTTGGCCGCATTGGCGAAGCGCGCCGGGTAGGACCAGATGGGGACCATTACCTCCACGATATCGTGCGAGGAGACCACGGCGGCCATGAGCGCCATGAAGTAGACCAGGAGCAGCTCGGAGGGGCTCATCTGTCGCCCCGGGAAGCGCCGCGCCACCAGCGCGTTGAGGCCCACAAGGCAGAGCAGCACGAAGAGGACGTGGGGGTAAAGCGAAACGGTGGAGGGCTGGCCGGCGTAGCGGATCGTCTCCACCGAGATGTTCCACCAGCCCATCACAGGCCCCAGCAACGCTCCCAGCAGCACGGCGCGGAGCGTGAGGCCGGACGAGCGGCGGCGTGGCGGGGTCGTGGGTTCGGGCGTATGGTCGGTCATGGAGCCTCTCCAAGCAGGGGCGAACCGCGCAACCCTGAGCCTTGAGTGTACTCCGCTAGTGGAAAATGCCGTAGGCGGGCACGTTGCCGTAGACGCCGATGAGCGCCCAGACCGCACCGGTGACGTAGTCGCCCAGCACCAGCCCGAGGAAGAAGGGAAGCGAGCGGCGGTAGCTCTTCAGGCCGCCGTAGCGGAGCACCAGCAGCTTCACGAGCCATGCCACGAAGAACGGGCACCAGAGCCAGATGAGCCCCGGCCCGATGCAGTACCCCAGCGGGTGGAACGGGAAGCCGGCGTAGCGCGTCCGCAGCCACGATAGGGCTACCACCAGCGCCGACGAGGCACCGATGGCGCCCCACCGTCCCGGCTCCGACTTGAAGCCGGCCCCCAGCGCGTTGCCGAGGCCGTCCCACGTCTCGACGTTGGTCCAGTTCGCGAAGCCCTGGCACTTGGCCAGCGCGCCGTGCTGGTAGAAGACATGCAGGCAGGCCCACATCCCGCAGACCGAGGCCAGCGCGAACGCGGCCATCATGGGACCGGCCAGCCCCCGCAGGCTGAGGCCCTGGTCCTGCGCCAGCTTCATGGCCTCCAGCTGGCTCGGCATGGGGTGGCTCCGGTTCAGCCGCCAGTACCAGTGGCTCATGAAGCCGGTGGCCATGGTTCCCGCGCCGATGGAGCGCGAGTCGAAGAGCTTGAACATGCGCATGGGCTCGAGGTCCCAGACCGTGTGCTGCCCCCCCGCCTCTGCCCTGGCCCGCGTGATCGCCATGGATAGCAGGAGGTAGGTGGCGAGGACCACCACGACCCATACCGGGCTCATGCCGGCCGCGTACCAGAAGCCGCCGAAGACCGCCATGCCCGCCGCCATGCCCAGCACGGCTCCGCGGTAGCTCATCGCCTCGCCCACGTCCTGCGTCCGGTCATTGCGCCACGCCGCTTTCAGCACGCCGGCCAGGTATCCCCGCGACGAGTAGAGGATGAAGAAGCCGAATGCGTACCAGGCGCCCATGCCCTGCTCGCTGACGTAGGGGAAGTCCGGCACGTCAGCGTAGCCGTACTGGTAGCCAAGGACCGCCTGCGCCTTCATGAAGAGGTAGAAGAACCAGCAAGAGAAGGAGACATCCAGCGGCACGAGGTAGGCCAGGCCGATGGCGAAGGGGTACCACGTCGTGAAGAGCGGCGCCGTCGTGTGCCAGGGCGGCGTGGGGAAGACGAGCGGGTTCGCCCGGGTCTGCAGCAGTGGCATGCTGGGGTACCACTCGTGCAGGCCGTTCAAGATATCCAGCGCCGCGGCCGCCGCAAAACCGGCCCAGAGCGGCCAGTGGCGCAGCGGCGACTCGTCAGTGACGCCGTCGGTCAGCACGATAGGCAAGCGCACGATGGGAAACGCCAGGCGCGTCTGGTCAACCCATGCTTTGCGCAGGATCACGGCGAAGCAGAGCATCGTCCAGCCGATAGAGAAGATGAAGACCGACCAGAAGGCCAACGGCGCGGCCCACATTCGCAGGATCGGCCAGGTGTAGAGGTTGGCGCTCCCCTTCAGCGCCCCGCTCAGCAGCTCCTTGTCCCAGACGTAGAGCCACCTCGGCAGGTGCGGGAAGATCGTCGCCTCCCAGTTGTTCGACGGAGAGGCCTGCCAGCGCGGCCAGGTCATGCTGGACATGAGGTTTATGATGAAGTCGTGCGTGGCCACCGTACACGACAGCACCAGCATGATGTAGATGGAGACCAGTTCGGGCTTGGTGAAGGCCCAGCGCGGTCGGAATCGGAGCAGCACTGAGTTGAGGCCCGCCAGCACGAAGAGGTAGAAGATCGGCGTGACGAAGAGCGGGTTCAGCGTGAGGACGATGTACCACCGAAGCTCGGCCACGATGACCCAGTAGACGTTCAGCGGGACGAGCAGAAGGCCTATCCAGAGCGCACGCCGTGTCATGGGTCTCCTGTTGCGCCGCGGAGACGATGGCGGCGCCTATGGGATGTTCGACACGGGCGCCGCCGGTTCCTGCGTACGTGTGAGTTGCCGAGGGAACGCACGTCTACTGTTCGTCGGACGGCCGCAGAGCGTAGAATGTAACATGGTACCGGCGGCTCGTGCGGGCGCCCTGCGCCGAAATGGAGCAGGTGCGGCCAGGCCTCTGCCGGCATCGGGAGGAACCAGCATGAATCCGGCCATCGTTCGGGTACGGGCGAAGACCATTCTCGGCATCGCGCTGGAGAATGCCTGGGAGCAGCCGGGGCTGATCCTCCATGCCTGGGTCTCGCTGGCGGCGCGCCGGTGCGATGTTGCAGGCTGCCTCGACCACAAGCTCCTCTACGGCGTCTGGCACAAAGACCCAGCCACCCGTACCGCCCGGTACGTGGTCGGCCTGGAGGTCAACGAAGGCTCCATCCCCCCTGAGGGCATGCACCTGATCACCATCCCGCCCGGGCGCTACGCACGCCTCGCCCACTCCGGCGACATGGGCCGCATCGCCGAGACCTACCAGGGCCTCCGGTGCATGATGCCCGAAACCGAGACCCCCGACATGTGGAGACCCACGTTCGAGGTCTACGACACCACCCAGCCGATCGGCCCGAACATCCGCGTACTGGTGCACGAGCCCGTCCCCTAGCCCGCCGGACCGGGGAGGATTCCGCCATGCCCCTGCCACGACTCAGATGGGTTGCCTTCGGCGCGGCTCTGGCGGCATCGGCGCCGCGGGCCGCGTGCGCTGAACCCGGCGCCCGGCGGCTCTACGACCTGCTGGCCCTCTATCCCAAGGCGCGCACCAGCAGCGCCTCTTTCCCCACGGTGCGCCGGCCGTCACCCGCCGACGGCGTCCTACGCGACGGCCTCTTCCTCCATCCCGCCGCCATCGGCCGACCCGCGCGCGCCGAGTACACGCTGCCGCTCCCGCCGGCGGCCGGCGAGGGCCGCCTGCTGCTCCTCTTCGACACCACGCTCTGCGACGGCGTGAAGATGACCGACCCCGACCTGAAGCCCGACGGCGTGCAGTTCGGCATCGAGGTGGAGGGTGACGCCATCTTCCGCCGCGACTGCGCGACGCCGAAGTGGCAGCCCGCCTGCGTGGACCTGACGGGATGGGCCGGCAAGACCGTCCGCGTGGCCCTCACGGTCGATGCCAAGGCGAACCTCTCCTACGATTGGGCGCTCTTCGGCCTGCCGCGTGTCGTGGCTGTGGAGGGCCCGCCAAGGCCCATGCACCTGACGCCCACGCTTGCCGCCGTGCGCACCGGCGCGGCCGCCGGGGTGGTGGCCGTCGCCTATGTCGCGGGCACGGGCGTCCGGGCCAGGCTCTCGCCCATCGGCGGCTCGGCGGCGCCCGTCCTTCTGAACGAGGCGCCCGGCACCTCGGCCGCGGGCTCGCCCTGGCTGGCCGCCGAGTACTCGTTTCCCGGCGCCACGGGCGCGCGGCTGGAGATCACGCCCAGCCAGGCGGCCTCCTCCGGCATGGTCTGGATCGGCGGCTACGCGCCGGAGTTGGTCATCCAGCGCGTCTGCCCGGCCTCGGCGGTCCCGGTGGCCGGTGCGCCGGGCTACGTGCGGGCGGTCATCCGCAACAGGGGCCTCGGCGCCCTTCCCGGCGGCGCGGCCGCCCTCACCGGCGCGGTAGCGGGCGCGAAGCCGGCCACGCTCCCCGTGCCTGCCCTCTCGCCGGGCGAAACCTGGGTCGCACAATGGCCCTGGCGACCCAGGGCGGCGGGCATGGCGGGCCTGCGCGCCGAGCTTCGCGTCGCCGGAGCCGCTCCGACGGCGCGCACCGCCTCGGCCGAGGTCTTCTCCGCCGCCGGGCCCGCCATGGCGGCCACCATCGACAACGGCAAGTTGCGCCTCCAGTTCGTCCGCGCCGGCAAGGGCTTCGCCTACGCCGTTGTCAGCGGCCGTCGACAGGGCGCCTGGGTGCGAACGGCCGTCTGGCGTCCGCTGCTTCGGCTGTCGGCCGGCAACGGCGCGCCCATCGACGTGCGCCCCGCCAGCATCACGGTGAAGGGCGCGCGCACGGGCGCCCTGCTCACGGGCCGACTGCGCGATGCCTCCGGCGCCCAGTGGGACGTGCGGCTCGACGTGCGTCTGGACGCCTCGCGACCGCTGGCCCGGGTCACGGCGTCCGTTGCCGCCGACCGGCCCGCAAGGCTGCGGCAGCTCCTCTGCCCCAACCTCTACGTGGGCGACGGCGCCTCGGGCGAGGCCAAGACCTGGGGCATCCTGCCCGGCGTGGAGTACCTCGTCGGCGGCGAGCCGAGCTCCAACCCCCGCGACCTGGCGCCGCCGCTGAACCTTCGCAACGCGCCCTCGCCGCTGAAGGTCAGCTCGCCCTTCATGGCCGTCTCCACCGGCCCCGAAGGCCGCGCCGCGCCTCCCGCCGCCGAGGGGATGTGGACGCCCGACGCCCTCCGCGACGCCGCGGCCATGCCGCCGCAACCCAACGGCCCCAACCAGATGACCACCGCGCTCTGGTGGGAGCCGCTGCAGGTATGGGACGGCGAGGAGCGGCCCCTGGGCGCGCGCTTCGCAAGCCCCAACGCCGACGAGGGCATGGCGAACCATCGCCTGGGCCTGACGATCCCCGCCGGCGCCGACTACACCAGGGAGAACGCCGACGCCGCCTTCCGGCCCCTCGCGCTCCCCGCCAGGCAGCCGCTGACGCTCCGAGCCACGATCTGCGCCACGCCCGGCCCCGCCATGGCAGCCATGGCCCTCTGGACCCGTAGCCGGGGCGGCCTCCCCACCGCAGCCAAGCCGCCGCGCACGCTGGAGCAAGAGTGGCGCCTCAACCGCGAAGGCCTCCTCCGCACCGCCTGGGACGCCGCCACCGGCAAGTGGCGCGCCTGCATCGACTGGGAGCCACGCCACGCCCCCGGCCTCGCGTCGCTCCTCTGGCTCAACGCACGGGCGTCGGCGGATCGCGCCCGGACCGTGGAGGCCGACCGCCGCGTGGCCGAGGTCCGGTCGGCCATCCTCCGCGATGAGGGCGCGGCGGGCCTCCTCTCCGGCGCGAATTGCCACATCGCGCGGTGGGAGTTCCCCTTCCTCACCGGCTACCTGCCCGAGGCGATGGCCACGCTGGACCTCCAGGTGAAGGCCGCCGCGGACGCCGTTCCGGCCGATGGCCTCTGGCGCTTCGACGGCGGCACAGGCCCCACCGCCTCCCTGGGCCGCAAGGGCGACTCCGTCCTCGGCACCAGCGCGGTCCACGCCTACAACATCCTGCGCTACGCCCGCATCACCGGCAACGCCGCCGCCACGTCGGCGGGCGAGCGGTCGCTGGCGGCCATGGAGCGCTTCCGCGTGCCGCGCGGCGCGGGCACCTGGGAGTGCCCCATGTACGAGCCGGACCTGCTCGCGGCGGCCTACGCGGTGGGCGCCTACACCGAAGGCTACCGGGCCACCGGCAACCCCCGCTGGCTCTCCGACGCCCTCTACTGGGCCGAGAGCGGGCTCCCCTTCGTCTACCTCTGGGCCGCGCCGGGCAAGCCCGCATCGCTGGGCGCCACCACGTCCAACATCGGCAGCACGTTCTACATCCATTCGTGGATCGGCATGCCCGTGCAGTGGGTCGGGCTCGTCTACGCCTACAACCTCCGGGCCCTGGCCGACGCCCAGGAGCAGGCTCTGCCGGCCCCCTCTGCGCCCGCCACGCCGCTCCAGCCGGCCACCGGGTTCGGCCCGGCCGAGTGGAGGCAGCTCGCGCAGCTGATCACGGTGAGCGGCCAGTGGCAGGAGTTCGCCGACGGGCCGCGCGCGGGAACCTACCCCGACAGCATCGGCGAGCTATCGACGCCGAACGCGCCCTTCCTCAACTGCGAGGACATCCTGGCCAACACGCTACGCCAGGCGGGCCACACGCTCGACGTGAAGACGGCCACGCTGCGCAACGCCGGACGGACGATCCTGCTCAGCTCCGGCGCCGACATCGTCGACCTCCGGGCCGACGGCCGCCTGCTCCGAGTCAAGCTCCGCTTCTACATCGGCCAGGTCAGCCATGGCTTCATCACCGGCTTCCGTCCCGCGGTCGTGACCGCCGACGGCATGCCGCTCGCCTCGCTCTCCAGGCCGCCGCGCACCGAGCCCGGATTCTGGCACGACCCCGCCACAGGCCGCACCTACCTCTCGGCGCCCCACACCTCCCGCAACGTGGAGTTGGTGCTGGCGCCGTAGCCGGCGGGTTGCCGAGGAAGTGCGCGCAGATTCCTCTTTCCATGCGCGTCGACGATGCGTAAAGCTCTCTGAAGGCCGGCGAAACCGGCCTATCCCAATCTACAGGGAGGGTCAGATGGATTATGCAGGCGCACGGCGCGCGCGCGCCCTGCTGGCCGCCTTTGCGGCCACCTGCGTCGTGCTTGGTTGCTCGGTCATGGCACATGCCCAGATCGGTGCGGCCGGCCCGGGAGGGCTGGGCGGACCGGCGGGGCCGGGAGGCGGACCGCCAAGCATCGGCGTGGCTGAAGGGATTGTGTCGAACCTGCAGGCAGGCGCGAACGGCTCGACGTTCACGCTGATCACGCCGAGCACGCAGACCCTGTCGGTGGCTGTGACGAGCTCCACGCGCATCTACCAGCGCAGTGATCGCTCGGCTACGGCCCTGGCCGATGGGCAGCTCGTGCGCGTCGAGGGTCTTCTCAACCGAAGTACCAAGACGCTCACAGCCAAGGTCATCGTCGTCAATGATCTGCCGCGACGGTGTGAGCGGCCGGGAGTGGTGTCAGCCCTGGCAGCCGATGGCGGTTCGTTTACATTGCTCCCGCCTCCGGAAGCGCAGGGCGGACCGAACGGCCCGCCGCCGTCGCTGCCGGTGGTTGTGACGGCCGACACCAGGATCACCCGCGTCAGCGACGGCGCGCCGATCGCCCTGGCCGACGGCCAGCGCGTCGTGGTGATCGGCACCCAGGTGGCAGGATCGCCGACGATCACCGCCCTGGGTATCCGTATCGATGACGTGGTTCGCACCCAGGGCTCCGTCGCCTCGGTGACGGCCGCCTCGGCCACGTTCGTCCTCACCTCGGCCGGCCCGGGCTTCGTTCCGGACGGCACGAGCGTGCTGGTGGCCACCACCGACAAGACGGTCATCCTGCGGCCGCGCGGCGACAGGGGCAGCTTCTCCGACATCAAGGTCGGGGCGAAGCTCGCAGTCGTCGGCGCCTATGACGCGATCACCCAGGTGGTCACCGCCCTGGAGATCCGCCTCCGGTAAGGCCTGCGTCCCGGCGCCGGGGAACGCTCCATCCCTCCGGCGCCGGAGGCCTTCAGGTCGAAGCCATGGGCCAGACCTGAAGCCGGCGCAGACGCACGGACGCCCCGTCGGCGGCGAGGAGCAGGCGGTCGTCGCCCACAGCCGGGTGCGCCCGCAGGGTCATGGCCTCGCGGCCGTCGATGGTCAACTCGATGACGGACCGATCCAGCAGCAGGCGCAGCGTCCGGCGCGGCCCGCCGGGTCCGGCCGAAGCGCTCCTGTCGCCGAACCGCAGGGCGCCGGTGGAGGGCTCGAAGCGCAGCGGATGGCATCGTCCGCCGTCTGCCGAGGCGAAGAGCCGCATCTCGAGTGCGCCGCCCCCAGCCTCGACCTCCAGCGACGCGTCAAGCTGCACGCCTCGCGCCGCCTCGAGCGGCTTGCCGGGCTCCAGCGTCCGACCGCGCCAGTCGGTCACCCTGGGGCCGCGCAGCGTCTCGATCTCCCGCACTGGCCGCACGCGCAGGAGGCCGTCCGGGCCAAGCGATATCTCGCGGGGAACGGTGAGGAGGCCGTCCCACGGCACGCCGGGAGAGCCGCCGCCCATGATCCATCCGAAGACCACCCGACGCCCCCGAGCGTCGCGCAGGCTGTTGGGCGCATAGTAGACGCCCGGCCCGCCCAGGTCCATGGGCCGCCACTCGCCGGGTGTGAAGCGGCGTCCGTCGTAGTCGCCCACCGCCACCTGCACGGGACCGCGCAGGGTCGGCTCGGAGTGGAGCAGGGGCGAGACCACCAGCGCCCACTTGTCGCCCAGCGGGAAGAAGTTGGGGCACTCCCACTGGAAGCAGTCCGGCCCCATCCCGCGGCACAGCACGCCCAGGTAGTCCCACTGCAGCAGGTCGGGCGAACCGTAGAGCAGCACGGCGCCGCCCACGCCCCGGATGCCGGATCCCACCAGCATGCGCCACTGCCGCCCCTCGCGCCAGACGAAGGGATCGCGGAAGCCGTCCTCCAACCCGGCGATCGGCGGCGGCCCAGCCACCACCGGGTTCCGCGCATAACGGCGCCACGTCCGCATGCCGTCGAAGCTGCGAGCCAGCGACTGCGCCTGGGGCGGCACGCTGGTGTAGACGATGGTGGGGTGACCGTCGGCCACCACGCAGGCGCCCGAGGCCACTGCGGCGGCATCGTAGCCGCCGGGCCTCGGCATGAGCGCGATGGGCCAGTGCCGCCACCGGACGAGGTCCGTGCTGGAGGCGTGACCCCACCCCGGTGCTCCGCTGAACGGCTCGGCGCCCCAGGTCGGCAAGTGCTGGTAGAAGATGTGGTAGACGCCGTCGACCAGCACGGGGCCGTTGGGATCGTTCATGAACCGCGAAGGCGGCGCGAAGTGGAACGCGGGCCGCAGCGGGTCCGCGGCAACCCGGGCGGCGGCGGCATCGACCAGCGCCTGCGCCCGCGCGACCAACCCCTCATGCTCCGGATCAGCCGGCCAGAGCGTCTCATCGCCGTCCACGCCGCCCGCCAGCGACATCCCCGCCACCCCGGCCAGCAACTCGCGTCGACCCATCGCCACCATGCCTCCTCCTTCTCACCGCCATTGCCCTGCGCGTCCGAGTGAAGTCGAAAGGGGAAAGTCCAAAGTCGAAAGCCGAAACGCGCCGCTCTGATCGCCTCCACTCGCCATTCGCCACTCACAGGTATCCTGTGTCCCTGCGCCGGCGGCGCTGGGAGGTGATCGTTTGACGGCTGGCAGTACCGGGCATCCGGCGCATCGGGCGCGGGGCATCGCGCTGGCGCTCATGGCGGGCGTCCTCTGGAGCCTGGGCGGGCTGCTCATCAAGTGGGTCGAGTGGAACGCCTTCGCCATCGCCGGAGCACGGAGCCTCATCGCCGCGCTGGTCATCTGGGCCTACGTCCGGAAACCGCGCTTCACCTGGTCGCCCGTGCAGCTCACCGCAGCCGTGACCTACGCCGCCGTCGTCACCCTCTTTGTGGCGGCCAACAAGCTCACCACCGCCGCCAACGCCATCGTGCTGCAGTACACCGCGCCCGTCTTCGCGGCATTCCTCGGCTGGTGGCTGTTGGGCGAACGTGCGCGGCGGCGCGACTGGGTGACCCTGGCCGTCGTCATGGCCGCCATGACGCTCTTCTTCATGGGGAAGCTGAGCCCCGGCGGCATGCTTGGCAACGTGCTCGCACTCACGAGCGGGGTCTGCTTCGCGCTGCTTGTCACGCTCCTCCGCAAGCAGCGGACCGGATCCAACATCGAGTCGGTCCTGCTGGGCAACTTGCTGACGTTCCTCATCGGCCTGCCGTTCATGTTCCAGAGCAGCCCGGGTGGCCATACCTGGGTGGGCCTGATCATCCTGGGCGTCTTCCAGCTCGGCATATCCTACGTCCTCTTCGCCCAGGCCGTCAAGCACATCAGCGCCGTCGAGTCGGTGCTGGTGCCCATCGTCGAGCCGTTGCTGAACCCGCTCTGGGTGCTAATCCTCCTCCACGAGAAGCCCGGCCCCTGGTCGCTCCTCGGCGGCGCCGTCGTCCTGGCTGCCGTAACCGCCCGCTGCCTGATGCCGCCGCCCCAACCGGCCGGAGAGCCCGGTGGCCGGCCCGACGCTTCGCGCCGTTCGTAACCGTCGGCTACGACAGGCGCCCCCTCCGCATCCCGCCACTCAGTACCGGGCCACCACCTCCACCATGCCCTTGCATCCTGTCAGGGCGATGGTTTCCGCCCTGGCGTTGAAGCTCGTCCAGGGCTTCCCGTTGACCGTGACGCTCCGGATCGGTGCGCTGCCCGGGCTCCGCAGGCGGAGGATGGCCCTGATCGGGACCGAGCGCGAAGGCAGGTTGATCGTCGCCTCGACCCGGCCCCGGGCCATGTGCGAGGTCACGCGGTACGTTACCGGGCCGAAGTGCGTGGGCGCGTCCGTCACGGCGATCTGCTTGCCGTCGGCCAGCCACTCGCGCGGGGTGGCCCGGTTGATCCAGAGGGAGCCGCCCGTTTCGTAGACCAGCATCTGCCGGAAGCGCTCCAGGAAGCAGGACTCTTCGTAGATCTTGTCCGGCGGGCCACCCGTGGTGTGCTCGCGGAAGGTGTACTCGCCGGGCATCAGGTCCACCGCGTACTGGTTGAGCCAGGCCCGCAGGAAGCAGGTTGGGTCGTCGCCGGCCAGGTGGATGTTGGCGTGCCGCTCCAGGCCGCACTGGTACTGCCATCCGGCCTTGGAGAACCAGTCGCGCTCGGCGTCGAACTGCGGCGTCCGGGTGACCACCTTGGTGTTCTCCAGCAGCAGTCGGTCCTCCAGCACGTCCAGATGCCCCTGCACCCGCGGGTCCGTGGGCGATAGGAGGCCGCTGGGGCTCACCAGCGGGTCGGCGCTCTGCACCGTGTCCCAGTAGATGGCGCCTACGTGGCCCTGGCAACGCTTCCAACCCCAGGCCCCGGCGGCGAAGCCCCGCACGTAGGGCGCGAAGGGGATGAAGGAGCGGTAGGTCCCGTCGCGCACGGGCGTCACGGGCGTCAGCAGGATGGCCCGGTCGATGGCGGCGACCAGGTCCCTGCGGTAGGCCTCCGCTTCGGCGGCCAGCTTCCGGCCCTCCGCCGGGTCTTCCAGCGCCACCATCTCGGCGGTCCGCCGCACGGCCAGCCAGTAGTAGGCCTCCGACTCGAAGTACTGCATATGCATGCTCATGCTGTCGGGCGTCACCACGTGGGCGGGCTGCAGGCCCTTGCTCCAGAGGCGCTCGCCGCCGGGCAGGCAGCCGCTCAGGACGCGCCGCTGCCGCAGGATCCAATCGACGTTGGCCCGCATGCGGGGCAGGTTGGCCCGGAGCCACGCCCGGTCGCCGGTGAGGCGGAAGTGCTCCGAGAGGGCGAACGCGATGGCGCCGGGGCCCATGGCGTGGACCGCGTCCATGTGTCCGCCCCAGCCCTCGATGCCCTCGGCGTGGGTCAGTGAGCCGTCGCCGTCGGAGAAGTGGCCCAGCGGCTTGTCGGGGAGCGCCAGCGTGTGGTGGCCGTCGGCGCCGGGGGTGATGTGGTGGGTCAGCGGGAGCTTGAGCCATTGGTCCAGTCCGTCGGCGGCCTCCTTGTGCATGCCCTGCAGGTCAAGAGCGCGCAAGATCATATAGGTCTCGGAGGCGAGGATGCCGAACGGGAAGTCATTGAACCGCCACGTGCCGTCGGCGCCCTGCTTGGACTGCCGCAGGATATGCCACGCGCCCAGCTTCCACTGCGCGTTCAGCCGCGCGTCGGGCGTGGTCACCTTCATGGCGGGCTCGAAGGGCGGCGCGGGCGTGGGCGGCAGGTCGCCGTCGCCGATCATGGCCCGGACGGCGCCTTCCCAGGTCTGCTCGGCGTGCTTCCGGGTCCGCCGGCGGATGGTCTGGAGGCCCCGCGCCCGCAACTCGCGCAGGTAGCCACGGGCGGTGACGGCCCTGGAAGCCATGGCGAAGGGCGGCTCGTGGAGCGCGCCGGAGCCGCTGACCGTCTCCGAGGAGGTGAAGCGCCAGATGCCCGGCCTGCCGGAGGCATCGGCGTGGGGGTTGGCGGACAGGATGTCGCCCACCGTGTCGCGGGTCAGGTCCCACGTCTGGCCGCCGTCGGCCTCCTCAATGGTCAGGTTGACCACGGTGGTGCAGCACTGGTGCGCGCCGTTCTTGGCCGCGATGACCAGCGCGACCTCGTCGCCCTTCGCCACAGCGAGGGCCTCCGCCGGCGCGATCCGGGCGCCACCGCCCATCCCCACGTCGCCCGAGGCCACCGTCGCAGCTCCCCTGGCCGTGGTATGGAGGAGGCGCCACTGCACGCCCGTCCCCCCGGTGCTGTCCGCCATGGCGACGCCGCCGCTCACCCGTATGCGCCCGGCGATGGGGCTCACCCAGCCGGCGGCCGCGCTCCGGTCGGAGCCGGGATGCATGGCCACGCAGCGGCCGGGGATGCTCAGCGAGCCCGCCACGCCGGCTTCGGCGTCCGGGTTGGCGCCCACCCAGGGCGTCTCGCCGGCGTTCCATCCGCGCACCTTCGGCACGCCGGGCATGCCCTCGACCTTCTGGGCCATCAGTCGGGGCGCGGGCTCGGCCGTCGCCGGCGGCGTGGGCTTGGGAATGGAGAGGGCGCGCACGAAGAAGCCGTACTCCGGCGCCAGGATGGGTCCATGCTCCAGATCCGCCACGTTGAAGGTGAAGCCGCCGGACCGGGTCCGCACGGTGATGAGGCTCCGCGAGACATCCTCCGGCTGGGCCAGGTAGGGCAACACCGTGCGCCAGCGCGCCGAGCCGATGTAGAGCGCCTCCAGGCGGATGCCGCGGCGACCGGATGCCGGGGGCGAGGTCCAGCCCGCGCCGCGCACACGGGTCGCCGCATCGCCGGGCATCGGCGCCACATGGCTGATGACCGCGTCGTAGCCGGTCACCTCGCCGTCGAAGGCCGCCTTGCCCGCACCGGCGGCGAAACCCCACTCAATCTCGATCTCGGTGCGCTTCCACGCTTCCGGGGTCGTCGCCCGCACCGTCGGGCGGTCGAACTCGGCGGCGGCGCGGCCGGGCACGCTGACCACGACGCCCCAGGTATCCACCGGGACGGCATAGGTCAGTGTCCGGCCGTCGCGGGAGGCCGACTGCAGCGCCAACTCACGCAGGGCGCGCGGGTTCCACCAGGTGTGCGCCGTGTCGTCGGCGGTCTCGAAGATCGTCACTCGCAGGTCGGCGGCGGCGGGTACGCGCTTGGCCGAGGCCGGCCAACTGATCGTCAGCGACCGCACCGGCCGGACCTCCTCCCAGAGCAGGCCCGTGAGGATCTCCGAGACGCCCGGAGTCGCGGGTCCGATGGGCTGGTAGTAGGGCAGCCCCAGATGCTGCATCAGCAGGATCCAGGCCTCGGGCGGGTTGGCCGGCCCCGCCCCCGCATCGTACCGGTAGGCGCTGGACAGCAGGTCGGCGGGCATCCCCGTCCCGGTTCGGCCCTGTGCCGATGCACGCGGCGCGGCGGCTGCGGCAAGCGCCAACGCAACCAGCAGCAGTGACCAATGCGGCGCCAAACCCATGGCGGTTCACCTCCGGTGGCCGGGCTCTGAGCCCGGTGAGACACCATTCGGCGCGGAGGGCGCGGTGTCCTGCACGAGTGGTGGAGGCAGTTGCGCAGGGCGCCGATCGCCGCAAAGGGGGCGATGTCGCCGCCCGCTCGGTACACTCTACGGCAGGAGAGCGGCCACTATGAGAGAGAGCGTTCCCGTGTTGGATATCGCCGTGCTGGCGACCTACCTTATCGGCATCATTGGGGTGGGCATGTGGTTTGCCCGGCGCAACACCAGCGCCGACCAGTTCATCACCGCTGATCGGACGTTGCCGGGCTGGGCCATCGGCATGTCGATGTTCGGCTCCTACATCAGCAGCATCAGCTTCCTCGCCAGCCCCGGCAAGGCCTTCGCCGACAACTGGTGCGCCGCCGGCTTCGCGCTGATCACGCCGCTGGGGCTGCTCATCGCCACCGCGTGGTTCCTGCCATTCTTCCGCAAGGGGCGCATCGTCTCGGCGTATGACCATCTGGAGCATCGCTTCGGCCCGTGGGCGCGGCTCTACGGCGTGGGCTGCTACCTCCTCCTCCAGATGGGGCGCATGGGCACCATCATGTTCCTGCTCTCCAAGGCGGTGGCGCCGCTCATCGCAGGAGTGGACGCGCCGGCCTGGTTGCCGGTGACCATCATCATCACCACCGGGCTGGTCATGACCGCCTACACGCTCTTCGGCGGCATCCAGGCGGTGGTCTGGACCGGCGTGGTGCAGAGCGTGGTGCTGGTGGCCGGGCCTATCATATGTATCACCGTGCTGGTAGCCACCATCCCCGGCGGCATGCCCGCGCTGATGCGGGTGGCTCTGGAGCACAACAAGATCAGCCTGGGGCCGTATGACCTGTCGCCCTACCACCAGACCCTCTGGCTGGTCGTCGGCAGCGCCATCGTGGAGCACATGCGCAACTGGGGCGTCGACCAGAGCTACATCCAGCGCTACATCAGCGCCCGCAGCGACGCCGACGCCCGCAGGAGCATCTGGATCGCCGGCCTCATGTACATGCCCGTCGGCATCTTCTTCTACTTCATGGGCTCGGCGCTCTTCTCGTTCTACCACCTGCAGCCCAACCTGCTGCCCGCCGCGCTCGACGTGGTGAAGGACCCCGACGCCGTCTTCCCCTACTTCATCACGCATCAGTTGCCGGTGGGCCTCAGCGGCCTCGTGATCGCGGCCATCTTCGCCGCATCCATGGACACGAACCTGAACAGCATGGCCACACTCACGCTGACCGACTTCTACCGCCGCGTCCGCCCCAATGCGGGCGACAAGGAGCAGCTGAAGGTGCTACACGTCTCCACGGGCCTCTGGGGCCTCGCCTGCATAGGCTTCGGGCTCATCATGACGCTGAAAGTCGGCGCCACGGTGGACTTCTCATGGAAGGTCGCAGGGCTGCTGGGAGGCGGGCTGCTGGGCCTCTTCCTGCTGGGCCTCATGACGAAGGCCGGCAGCAAGGCGGCGGCGGGAGGCGTCATCGCGGGCGTCGTCCTCATCCTCTGGATGACCCTCTCCAAGATGCCGATCTGGCCCGCGGCCTGGTCCGGCACGGTGAGCCCGTTCCATGACCTCTTCATCCCCATCGCCGGTACGGTCACGGTCCTGGGCGTTGGGTGGCTTCTCGGCTTGGTGGACAGGCGGCCCGCGGCCGGGGCGGCAGTGTGAGGCCCGCCCGGCTCTGCGCCCTTGCCGCGGCCCTCGCCTACGCCGCGCCCTCCATCGCCGCCCCAGGCGCCTTTGAGCGCGCCTTCACGTCGCCGCCGAGGCAGGCGCAGGCGGGCGTCTGGTGGCGCTGGATCGATGGCAACATCACCCGCGAGGGCCTCACACGCGACCTGACCGAAATGGCCCGCAAGGGCATCCGCACCGTGGATGTCTTCGACACCGGCTGGGCTCCCAGCGTGGGCCCCCACGGCATGATGAGCCGCTCGTGGCGCGACCTCTTTTCCCACGCCCTCACCGAGGCCGCCCGCGTGGGCGTCGACGTGAACGTGGTCTCGGCGGCGGGCTGGGGCATCGGCGGGCCCTGGATCAGCGAGGAGCACGCCACCAAGCGCCTGGCCTACACCGAGGTGCAGGTGCAGGGCCCCGGCAAGGCCGCCCTCCGGCTGCCGCAGGCCACGGGCGTCGGCTCGTACTACCGCGACGTGGCGGTCCTCGCCTGGCCCGAGCGCGCGGACCGCCCGGTGCAGCCCGCCGCCGTCACCGCATCGGCCACCAACGCGGGCTACTGCGGCGAACAGAACTGGCCGCCCGACTTCGTGGCCGACGGCGACCCCAACACCGCCTGGCGCGCCGCTTCGGCGCCGAGCCCCGCCTCGCCCGCTGCCATCGAGATGCGCTACCACGCCCCCATGGCGATCGCCTCGATCTATATCGCCTCCGAGGCAGGCGCCGGACCGAGCCGCTGCCGCCTGCTGGCCAGGGTGGCGGGCGCATGGCAATCCGCCGCCGAGTTCGAGTTGGCGCCCGGTGCGGCGCGCCGCGTCTCCATCACGCCGGTGACCACCGACGGCCTGCGGCTGGAGATGCCCGCCGCCCACGCGCCCGATGTCCGCCTCGCCGAGTTCTGGGCGCTCCGCGAGGGCGATAACCCGCCCCTCCGGCCCGGCATCCAGTGGTGGATGTTCAAGTCCGGCGCCCGCGCCTTCTGGGGCTACCCGCCGACGCTGAGCGGCTCCCTGAACGAGGAGTACCCCGCCCCCGACGTCTGCGACGTGCGCCTGGGCGACGTGGTCGACCTGACCAGCCGCGTCTCGCCCGAGGGCGATCTGGCCTGGGAGGCCCCGCCGGGCCGCTGGACCCTGGCGCGCTTCGGCGCCGTGGTCCTGGGCGAGCCGCCGCGCGCCATGAGCCGCGCCCTCTCCGGCGGCTACGAGGCCGACCCCTACAGCCAGGCCGCCGCCGACGCGCTCTTCGACCATACCGCCGCGATCCTGAAGGCCGATGCGCCGCCGCAGGCCCGCAAGGCCCTCACGGGCATCCTGACGGACAGCTATGAGATCGGCGCCTCGGTCAACGGCTTCCAAGGCACCTGGACCGACGGCCTCCGAGCCGACTTCTGGCAGATGCGCGGCTACGATCCCATCCCCTACCTGCCCGCCATGGCCTGCCGCGTGCTGGAGGGGCGCGACGTCACCAACCGCTTCCTCTACGACTACCGCCAGACGCTCAGCGACCTCTACAATCGCTTCTACCAGCGCCTGGCCGACCGCTCCCACGCCCTGGGCATGAAGCTCCGCGCAGAGAACGGCTACGGCACCTACCCCTTCCCGCACATCGACGGCCTGGCTGCCTTCGGCCGAACCGACGTGCCCATGGGTGAGTTCTGGTACAACGACGCGATCATGGCGCAGTTCTTCTCCTACGCCGACGCCGTCAGGACCGCCGCCTCTGCTGCGCACATCTACGGCAAGCCCCGAGCCGCCGCCGAATCGCTCACGCTAGCCTCCGGCGTGGTCCAGGCGCCCTCCGCGTGGAAGAGCCACATGGACGTGCAGTTCGCCAACGGCCTCAACCACTGCATGATCCACCTCTGGTCGCACCAGTACGATGTGGCCGCCCGGCCCGGCCTCCACACGTATGACGCCGTCAACGCCAACATGACGTGGTGGCCCATGGCCGAGGGCTTCCTGGGTTACCTGGCACGCGTGCAGGCCATCCTGCAGCAGGGGCGCTTCGTGGCAGACGCCTGCTACCTGATGGAGGAGGGCACGGCCCGCTTCGTGCCCAGCAAGGAGTGCATCAAGCCCGCCCTGCCCGCCGGGTTCGACTTCGACGGCATCAACGCCGAGGTGGTCCTCACACGCCTCAAGGTCCGAGGCAAGCGCCTGACGCTGCCCGACGGCCTCTCCTACGGCTACATGGCGCTGCCCAACCGCAAGGGCTGGACCGTCAGCCCCGAGCTGCTCGCCCGGCTGCGCGATCTGGTGGAAGCCGGCGCCACGCTGGTGGGAAGCCGCCCCTCCGGCGCGCCGGGACTGGCGAACTCCGGAGCCCGCTGCGCCCGCGTCCGCGCCCTGGCCGACCAGCTCTGGGGCAAGGGACGGCCCGGCATCCGCCGCGTGGGTCGGGGCCGCGTCGTCAGCGGCATGGGCCTGGCGCAGCTCTTCGCCACCGACCGCCTGGCGCCCGACTGCGATACCGGCGCGCCCTCCGGCACGGCTAGCGTGGCAGGCGCAGCGTGGATATGGCATACGGCCGGCGGCGTGGCCGCATCCGGCGAGGTGCGCCGCTTCCGAGCCGAGTTGTCCGCGCCGAAGGGCCGCCGCATGGTGCGCGCCAGTGTGGTTGCCACGGCCGACGACGACTACACCCTCAGCGCCAACGGCCGCAGGCTCCTCTCCGGCAACGCCTGGCAGCGCTGCTCCGCCGCCCGATTGCCCGCCGCCGAACTCCGCAACGGCCTCAAGTTGGAGGCAACCGTGACCAACGGCCCCGCCGGCGGCCCGGCCGGGCTCATCTGCATGGTGCGAGCCACGCTGGACAACGGCGCGGAGCTGACCCTCCCCACCGGTCCCGACTGGCGCTCCAGCGCTGACGGCAGGAGCTGGCAGCAGGCACAGGTGATCGGCCCCTACGGCTGCGGGCCGTGGGGCGCCATCGCCGGTCAGGTGACGGGCCTCGACTTCATCCACCGCCAGGCGGCCGACGGCTCCCACGCCTACTTCGTCGTGAACAAGGGTGAGCAGCCCGTGGAGGCCACGGTGCGCTTCCGCGTGTCGGGCCTGGCGCCGTCGCTGCTCCACCCGGTCACCGGCGTCCGGCGGGCGCTGCCGCAGTGGCAGGCTGCAGGCGGCGTCACCCGCGTGCCGCTCCGCTTCGAGCCCCACGAGGCCTACTTCGTCCTCTTCAGCCGCCGGCCCCGGATCCGCGTGGCCGCCCGAACCAACTTCCCGCCGCTCCGCGAGGCCGGCCGCGTGCCGGGTCCCTGGCAGGTCCGCTTCGACCCGAAGTGGGGCGGCCCCGAGCAGGCGGCATTCGCGACGCTGGACGACTGGACCAAGCGCCCCGAGCCCGGCATCCGCGGCTACTCCGGCATCGGCGTCTACTCGACCACGTTCGACGCGCCGCCCGGCGTGGCCGCCATCGACCTCGGCACGGTGAAGGAGACCGCCCGCGTGCGCCTCAACGGCCGCGACCTGGGCGTCGTCTGGTGCCCGCCCTGGCGCGTCGACCTGCCCGCCGGGCTCCTCAAGCCCACCGGCAACACGCTCGTGGTCGAGGTGGCGAACCTCTGGAACAACCGCCTCATCACCGACGCCGCCCTGCCCGCGTCCCAGCGCCTGACGCGGGGCAACTACCCCAGAGGCCCGAGCGACCCGCTCATGCCCTCGGGCTTGCTCGGCCCGGTGAGGCTGCTGGCGAGGTAGGCCGGCTCGCCCGAGCCCTATCGGCAGTACAAGCAGTATAATCGCGGTACCGGCCGCAGACGATAGGGGATCGCGATGGGACAGGCAACCGTAGTCCGAACGCTAGATATGGCGCGGCAACTCAGCCTGAGTGAGTTGCTCGAGGTAGAGCTGGGCGTCAGGCGGATGCTGGCATCTGCGCAGCAGGGCGCCGACGAGCCCGAACGGCTCGATGCCGCCCTCCTCGGGGCCGGTCTGGTCGCCAATGTCCCAAGCCCCTCACCATCTGAGCGGCGGGACCGGCCCCTGGCCTCGATCACGGGTGCGCCCCTGTCGCAGACGGTGGTCGAGGACCGGAGGTAGTGGCTTCGTACTTCATCGACACAAGCGCCCTCGCCAAGCGCTATGTGGCGGAAACGGGTTCCGCCTGGCTCCGCGCGACCCTCGAGCCAGCCGCAGGCTGTCGGGCGCTGGTGGCCAGGGCCACATCGGTGGAGTTGGTCTCGGCTATCACGCGCCGGGAGCGGGCGGGCGCGATCACCGCAGCCGACACATCGGCCGCGCGCGAGGCGATTGTCCACGACCTCGCCGGTGAGTACCTGGTGGTGGAATTCGCCGAGCCGATCGCCATAGAGGCCATGAGGCTGGCCGAGCGCCACGCCCTGCGCGGATATGACGCGATCCAGCTTGCGTCTGCGCTTGCGGTGAACCGGGCGGTCGTCGGCGCAGGGCTGCGCCCCGTGGTCCTCGTTTCGAGCGATGCTGAGCTCAACGTGGCAGTGCGACGCGAGGGCATGTCGGTCGAGGACCCCAACTTGCACCCATGATGCCGCCGAGCTCTGAACTGCCGATGAGGCCTTTGCTGAGGTTGCACACGCTATGAACCGACGATCCTTCCTCGCATCCTCGGCTGTCACGGCGGCCGGGCTATGGCTCCCGGAGCCGCTGACGGCCGAACCGGCGGGCGGCGCGAGCACGCTATTCGACCTGACCGACGGCCTGCGCGGCTGGAGGCTGGCCGGCGGGACGCTGCCGAGGCTGGCCGCGGACCGCGAGACCGGTGCGCAATACCTGACGACATGGGGAGCCGAGACCGGCGGCGGCGCCACGTGCGAGATGCACTCGTCGCGCTTCACGCTGCTCTGCAAGGCCATCCGGCTGCAGGTGGGAGGGTGCGGCGAGCCGGATGAGCAGGGCGAGCCGCGCTGCTACATCGGCCTCGTGATCGACGACAAGGTCGTCCTCAAGGCATCCGGGCAGGGCGACGCCACGCTGCGGCCCGTCGAGTGGGATGTAACGGCGTGGAGGGGCCGGTCCGCGCATCTGGTCTTCGCCGATGCCGCGCGCAAGGGCCGGACTCCCTACCTGCTCCTGGGCGGCCGCGTCGAAGTGGTGGGTGCCTACGAAGCCTGGCAGGTGGAGCGGACCGAGGTCACCGCCGACGGGATTCCGGTCACCGGCTTCCTCAAGCCCGGACTGGAGGCGCTGGACGAAAATATCACCTCCTACATGCGCGCCCATGAGATCCCCAGCGGCTCCCTCGCGATCAGCAAAGACGGCGTGGTGGTAGCCGAACGGGCCTACGGGTTCTACGACCGCGCGCGAAGCCGCCGCCTCACCCCGCCGGCCATGTTCCGGCTCGCCAGCGTCGACAAAATGATCATCCGCTCGGCCATCGGGCGCGTCATCGCCCTGGGACGCCCGGCGCCGCTGACCGGCGAGCCCGTGACCCGCGACCTTCGCCCGTTCCGCACGCTCCAGAGCGCCGGGCTCCTCGGCCCGCCCATCACCGTCACGGACCCGCGTATGCTCGACGTGACCGTGGGCCAGATGATCGACCACACCAGCGGCATCGCCATCGAGTATCCGGCCATTGCCACGATGCGGGCCGACCTGGGCATCAGCCGTATGCCGACCCAGTTGGACCTGCTCCGCTGGTTCGCCGGCCGCAAGCTGGAGAGCGACCCGGGGCGCACCGAGAAGTACAACAACACGGCCAACATGCTGCTCTGGCACTTCGTCCACTGGCTCACCGGCGATGCACTGCGCCTGCTCCGAACCGAAGTCTTTCCCGCCGGGTTCGCCGCCGAAACGGCGCTCTCGCGGACCCGGCCGCAGGACCGGCAGCCGAACGAGGTCTGGTACGCCACCGGCGGCATGGCGCCCAGCATCTACCCCGAGGATGCCGGGCGCCTGCTGCCCGTCTCGGACGGCGGCCGGGACTACTATGACCACACCATGATCTCGTCGGCTCGAGCCCTCGTGGGCCATTGCGGCCGCCTGGCCATGGCCACCGGCAAGCCGCTGCTGGATGACCGCGGCCGGTTGGCGCCCGGCATCGACAACGGCTGGACGATCTACTTCGGCAGTTGGGACGGCACATCGACGATGCTGTTCCAGCGCCGCTGGTCCATGTGCCACGCCGCGCTGCTCTTCAACCACCGGGAGGAGCGGCCCGGGATCAAACAGGCGGACGCGGCCAGGACCGTGCTCGACGTCATCGAGCCGCTCAAGTGGTGAGGGGCGCTCGCCGCCCAAGGGAAGGAACCGGAACCATGCGATTGCACCTCCTGGCGGCGGTTGCGGCGGGGTTGGCTTGCGTCGCTCCGGCCGCCCGAACCGACCTCGACGCCGGCCGCACCGACCAGGCTCGAAGTCGCGCGAACGCGTTGTTCAGGGAGGTAGAGGCCCCGCGGTGAGGCCCAGGGGCTGGATGTAGGGCGCCGGTACCGCGTGCGGCTGACGGCTGAGGGTTTGGCGCAGCCGGCCGGCGGAAGCCCGTACCGAGACCGTTTCGGCGCGAGTACCGCCGCTCGCTGTGCCGGCATCGCCTATGCGGCCTCGTCGTGACAAACTACCAGCCATGGACTACCGAGATATCCTGACGATTGAGGCCGGCAAGCGCGGCGGACGTCCGTGCATCCGCGGGTTGCGGATCACTGTCTACGATGTGCTCTCGTATCTGGCCGCCGGCATGTCCCAGGACGAGATTCTCGACGACTTCCCATGCCTGACGCGCGAGGACATCCTCGCCTGCCTAAGCTACGCGGCTGATCGCGAGCGGCGTACCATAGGCCTGCTGCAAGGGCTTGTAGTCTCATATGGCCCTGTTGCCGCGACTGATCGAGGCGTTGCCGCACCGTAGTCCCGGTAGCGCGCACGTGTCCGGACCCGGCGGGGCCGGTGCAAACGATGGAGTTGTCAGGGGTGACGGAGGGTGATCTGGGCAATCTATGACGGAAATACCAGTTGCCAACGATAGCATGTGGGATCGAACTGGCCGCCCCGTCCTGGAGGCCGTGCCTGAGCGTGCCCTGAACGAGCACATCCTGAGCTGGTGGAAGCCTGACCACGATGCTGTACTTCAGTCTCTGATAATGAAGTACCAATGGCACTGGTACTTAGGGGCGTCTGACGCAATCGTAAGTGCCACTCCGGGGCCTGTGATCGACGCTTGGCGCGACGCCGATCCGTTATGTCGCCTTTACGCTTGGTACAACGTCCTGATGCACTTCGGCCTTGCTCGCGCCGCAACCCTTGGGTACGCGAATGCCGTGCGCCCGTCACGGCGCCGACAGTGTCCTATGTGTGCCCAGGAGTACACCGAGGATGCGTTCTCGCCTCCGATGGTGCGGTGGCTGGGCGTCGACCACCTTGACTGCTGTCCGCCTTGCCTTGGCCAGGCGCTCTACAATGACGGTGACGACACCCTGAGTGACCGACAGGTTCTGAGCTTCGTAAGGCAGTTATCAGCAGTTACGGCCTGTGTGCCAGATCAGCGTTGGCTTGGCCGGATCGGGCAGCACCACAATGTGCAGCGCCCTGCTCGGATGCGCCTCCTGCTGCTCCTGCGCAGGAGACCCGCCGTGGCCTGCGTCAAGCGCCTGTATGGTTCGTGGTTAGGGGCGCTGGTGGCGTCAGGCGTGTTGGCCTCCGGGACACGCGTTACCTCACGAGGCATTCATTGTCTAGCCATCGATGGTCACGCATGTTGGTCCTTGAGTGAAAAAGCAATTGATGATTACCTGTATGCAGCAGGTGCGATTCACGAATAAGAACCAAGATACCCCGGTGGTCGGCGTCGGGCCGACTTCCGTGTGGGTGACGTGTATATCGAATATTTCGGCCTCATCGGCGATCCTGAATATGATGATAAAATGCACGACAAGATGGAGTATTGTCATGATAACAATATACACATGACACCCATCTTCCCGCGGGACGTGAGTGATCTGACAAAGCTGACTGGCAAGCTCGGGCACCTGGCGAGCGGCTTGGGATGATGCCCGGAGTTGCGGGAAGTAGTCCGCGACGCGGCTCGCTGCCAGTTCTATCCTGCGCTACGGCCGACCGCCATCGCGCCACACATGCTCTGGCTCGCCACCCTGGGTAGCGGGGCAGCCCCACCCAACCCGGCTTCCGCAGGCAGGACCCAATCCGATGTGTCCGGTGATCCAGAGCTACTCCGGTAGCCTCGAACCGAAGGCGGACCTGGGCAGGGAACATGCAACCAGCGTGCGTACCCGCACCCATATCGAGCCGCTCGGTCATCATTGGCCGATCGGCTTCTTGCTGTTTGGGCTATCTGTCTTGGCCCAGTGCGTCACCTGGGCCCCGCGTTTCGTATGAAGTTGCGGGAATGCCTGTGGAGCCGATGGTCTGCGCCTTCGGGTGCTCTGCAGGCGCCGGTCGACGCAGCATGAATGGAGGATCGCGATGCCTGAGCCTGCCAAGAACACGATTTGCCTCTGGTTTGACGGCGACGCCGAGGAGGCGGCGCGGTTCTACGCCGCTACCTTCCCGGACTCGGCGGTCAGTCGGGTGTACCGGGCTCCCGGCGACTTCCCGGGCGGGAAGGAGGGCGACGTGCTGACGGTCGACTTCACCGTCCTGGGCATTCCCTGCCTCGGGCTGAACGGTGGGCCGGCGTTCAAGCACTCCGAGGCCTTCTCGTTCCAGGTCGCGACCGCCGATCAGACCGAGACGGACCGCTACTGGAACGCCATCGTCGGCAACGGCGGCGAGGAGAGCGCGTGCGGCTGGTGCAAGGACCGGTGGGGGCTCTGCTGGCAGATCACGCCCGTCGCGCTGACGCAGGGCATGGCCGATCCCGATCCCGCTGTCGCCAGGCGCGTCTTCAACGCGATGATGGAGATGGTTAAGATCGACATCGCCACGATCGAGGCCGCACGCCGCGGCTGACCGTCGCTACGTGCTGCGGGACGCGAGCCGCTGCTCCAGGGCGATCGACGCCGGTGTGATCGAGAGGCCACCGAGCCCGGTGCAGCGCAGTTCGCGCGGCATCTGTTCGCCCACACGTCTCGCGGCTTCGATCACTTCGTCGAGCGGGATCACCTGGTCGAACCCGGACAGGGCCATGTTGGCGCATGACAGGGCGTTGCTTGCCGCCATCACGTTCTTCGCGAGGCAGGGCGCCTCCACCCGCATGGCCACCGGGTCGCAGACGAGGCCGATCACGCTCTGCAGCGCCATTGATGCCGCGGCCACGGCCTGCGTCGGCGTGCCGTCGGCCAGTGTGACGAGGGCGGCGGCCGTCATGCATGACGCCGCCCCGGCCTCGGCCTGGCAGCCGCCTACCTCAGCGGCGAAGGTCCAGCCTGTGGCGATGAAGGCGCCGATGAGGCCGGCCGCGAGCAGGGATCGGGCCATCTCCTCCTCGCCCAGGCGCATGGCTTCGGCCACGGCGACCACCGTTCCAGGCAGCGCAGCGCAGGCGCCCGCCGTCGGCGCCGCCACGATCACCCCCATGGAGCTCTTCACCTCCATGAGCGCCGTCACGTAGAGGACGGCCCGGTTCAGCGCCCCGGCGTCGAGCAGGCGGCCCTCGTCAAGGCAACGCGCGAACCTGCCGGACTGATGCCCGAGGATGCGGTCTGCGTACTCCGTGCCCGCGATGCCCAGGGCGATCGAGCGGCGCACGATGCGCACGATCTCGACCATCTTCGCGATCACGTCATCCTGGCTCAGGCCGCCGCGCGCCGCCTCGTAGGCCGCCGCCAGCTTCCAGAGCGGCGTATTGCGCCCTGCGTCATGCCGCAGCATCTCCTCGCATGTGGTGAACGGGACCGAGGAGGCGCGCGACGAGAGCACAGGCAGCACGGGAGCCAGCCGCTTCACATCACGCACCAGCCCCGCGCCGCGCAGCTCCGCCACAGCATCGTCAGGGACGAAGGCGCCGGCCTTCACTTCGATCAACGCTTCGGACCCGCATCCATGCACCAGCACCGCGTCGGCGTCCATCCGCTCGGCGATCCGGTCCGCGACCGCCTCGGCGTCTCCCTCCACCCAGAGCAGCGTCTCGAAGCAGTCACCGAACATCGAGACCGGCACGCCGTCGAGCGCGATCACTTCGACCATGCCGCCGCCGGTGGAGAGGGCGCGCAGCGTGTGGCGTTCGCGCGCATTGGCCAGCGTAAGGCGGTAGGTGTTCGGGTGGGGGTCGCCGGCGTCGATGAGAGCCATGGAGGCGCGGATGCCGGCCTCGCCGAGGGCGGCTCGGGAGGACGGCAGCCGCTCGTCGGTCGCCTCCCACCCCAGCAGGCCGCCGAACAGGCCCATGGCAGAGCCCTGCGAATTGTGGGTCGTCGCCAGCGATCCCCGGCGATCGTACTCCACCGCGACGTCGCGGACGTCGCCGTCCATCAGGTCGCGCGCCATCCGCCCGATCCGCAGCGCCGCGGCGCAGTGCGAGCTCGACGGGCCGCGCATAACGGGGCCGATCACGTCGTTGAAGATACTCACCAGCATCGGGCGATGGCTCCTCTATGCAGGTCCAGGCATGGCCCGGCTCTGTTCCACCTGGTCCTGGTCGATCTCCACTCCCAGTCCCGGCCCCTCCGGCACGGGCAGGCGCCCGTCCTCAAGGGGAAGCGCCAGCCTGGTGTCCCACGGGGGCTTGAGCAGGTTCGTGTGGAGTGACAGCTCGGTGAACTCGACCGCGTCGGTGACCTGCTCCATGGCCGCGAACAGGTGCGCCTTGGCGGCGATCTCCAGTCCAAGGCCGAACCCGGTGCCCAGGACGCACTTCAGCCCTGCCGCCTCGGCGAGGGCGGCGATCTTCATGGCGCCCGAGAAGCCGCCCGCCTTGCCGAGCTTGATGTTCAGCACGTCGGCGGCCTCGTGCCGGATGATCTCCAGCGCGTCCTGCGGGGTGAAGCAGCTCTCGTCGGCCTCGATGAGCGTCTCCACCGACCGCCGCACGAAGGCCATGCCGGGCAGGTCACGCACGGCGACGGGCTGCTCAAGCAGCTCCAGACCCACTCCGTTCCGTTCGCAGAGGCGGCAGAGCCGGATCGCCTCCTTGGGGCTGTAGCCCTGGTTGGCGTCGGCGCGGATTGACGCGTCCGGTCCCACGGCCTCTCGGATCGCCCGGAGGCGGTCGGCATCGGCATCGGGGTCGCCGCCGACCTTGGGCTTGAACGTGCGCACGCCCCTGGCCATCAACTCGACGCACGCCTGCGCCATGGCGTCGGGCTTGCCGCCGGCCACCTCGACGGCGACCGGTACCCGCGTGCGCCGGCGCCCTCCCAGCAGCACGCTGACCGGCACACCCATCGCCCTGCCCGCCAGATCATGGAGGGCCATGCTGATCCCCGATTTGGCGCAGCCGTTGCCGCGGTAGTCGATGACGCTCTGCAGGTACTCGCGGTCCAGGGGGTCCTTGCCGATCAGTTGCGGCCCCATGTAGTCGGCGACGGCGGCCTGGACCTGCTCGAGGGTCTCGCCGAAGAACCCGATGTCTGCCTGCGCCTCGCCCCAGCCCGTGACGCCCTCATCGGTCTCGATGCGGACGAGCACGTACTCGAGCATCGGCGTGGGCCTCAGCGGCGTGAAGCGGCTTCGCTTGCCCCATTCGATCTTGGTGCCGGCGCCCTCGCCCGGGTAGAGCGGGTAGGGAATTGCCAACCTGACCGGCGCCGCCGTGACAGCGGCGATCTTCACGCGGCGTCCTCGGCCATTTCGTGGGCATGCTCGACGAATGCCGCCAGGAGGCGGATCGTCGCCTCGATGTCGTCCAGGTGGCAGAGCTGTACCGTCGAGTGCATATACCGGACCGGCGCGCCGACGGTCGTTGTGCGGCAGCCGAGCCGCGTGCGCTGCAGGGCGGAGGCGTCGGTGCCGCCGCCGATGTTGCGCTGGAAGGGGATGCCCTCCCGCTCGCACAGGTCGCACAGGAAGCGCACGAGCCGCCTGTCGCCGATGGTCAGGTTGTCCATCAGGTAGATGCCCGCGCCCTTGCCCATCTCGCAGGTGACGGAGTGGGGCTTGACGTGCGCGGCGCGCACCAGGCTGCCGTCGATGGCGAGGCTCAGATCGGGTTCGATGGCGAAGGTCGCCACGGGCATGCCTCGAACGCCGACCTCCTCCTGCACGGTGCTGACGAAGTAGGCATCGACCGGGGCATCGCCCACCCGCTTCATGGCCTCCAGCAGGCAGTAGGTGCCGATCCTGTCGTCGAAGTTGCGGCCCATCACCACCTTGTCGTTCAGTTGCACCAGCTCCTGCGCGAAGGTGATGGGGTCGCCGAGCTGGACCAGCTGCTCAACGCTCTCGCGCGGCAGGCCGAGGTCGATCAGCAGGTCGTCGGGCGAGGGGATCTTGTCGCCCTCGTGAAGGTTGAAGTCCGGGGCGATCACGCCGTTGAGCGGCTCGCGGCCGTGGACGATCACCCTCTGCGACTGCAGCGTCTGGGAGTAGAGGCCGCCGACGCGCTGGAAACGGAGGTGGCCGTCGCCGTCGATGTGCTTCACGATCGCGCCGATCTCGTCGACGTGGGCCGCCAGGGCCACGCGCGGCGCGCGACCGGTCCCCGGCGCCCACCCGGCCTTCCGGAGGCCGATCACGTTGCCGAGGCGGTCGCGGCGGACCTCGTCGCATGCGCCACGCATCTCGGCCGCGACGACCTCCTGGACGGCGTCTTCGCAACCGGAGATGCCGGGAGTGTTCACGACGCGGGCGAGCAGGTCGAAGTCCATGGTATCTCCTTGTCGCAGTCCGAGTGTCGGGGCGCCGCCGTGCTGAAGCCCATCGTGGCGATTGTACCAGTCCGGACGAGGCGTGGCGCCGCACCTGGAGGCGCTCCGTGGGGCTCCCTGTGTCATCATAGGGCGCAACGCCGGGCGGCGGGGCTCTCCGTGACCGCCCGAGCCAGGCACGAAGGAGTTCCACCGCTATGGCTTCCTCGACCCCTGCCGGCGCGAGCCCGGCGCGCGTCTGGTCCTGGTTCACCCCTGAAGAGTTCGCCGATCGGCGCGCGCGGCTGTATGGCGAGATCGGCGATGCCGTAGCCGTGCTTCAGGGAGCCGGACCCCTGCGCACTTTCGAGCTCTTTCGCCAGAGCAACGAACTCCTCTACCTGACAGGCCTCGAAGCCCCGCAGGCCTACCTGCTCCTGGACGGCGCCACGCGGAAGGCCTCCGTCTATCTTCCCGGCCGACCCGATGGCCGGCGTGACGACGAGACGTGCTTGTACGCCGAGGATGCGGACCGGATCTGCGCCCTGACCGGCCTCGACGGCGTCTACCCCTGGTCGGCGCTGGAGCAGCATCTCGCCGGACGCAAGGTGGCCTACACGCCGTTCGCGCCGGCCGAGGGCCGCATGTCCTCGCGAGACGTGCTGATCCACGCGGCGCGGATGGAGGCGGCCGATCCGTGGGACGGAGGCGGCACGCGGCAGGATCGCTTCGTCGTGCGCCTGCGTGAGCTGATGGCAGACGGCGAAGTGCGCGACCTCTCGCCGTTGCTCGATGCCATGCGCCTCCTGAAGAGCGACCAGGAGATTGCCGTCATGAGGCGCGCCGGGGAGCTTTCGGCTTGCGCGGTCGTCGAGGCCATGGCAATGACGCGGCCCGGCCTGCGCGAGTACGACCTCCATGCCGCGATGCACCGCGTCTTCATCGAGGGCGGCGCCCGCGGCGAGGGCTACCGTGCGATCCTCCCCGCCGGGCGGGAGAACGCCTGGGACGGCCACTACTGCTGGAACGACGGCCCGCTCGTTGCGGGTGATCTGGTGCTGATGGACTGCGCGCCGGAGGTCTGTTACTACACCAGCGACATCGGCCGCATGTGGCCCGTCAGCGGCCGCTACTCGCAGGTGCAGCGCGATCTGTACGGCTTCACCGTCCGGTTCCATCGTGCGCTCATGGCGCGCGTGCGGCCGGGCGCCTTGCCGCGTGAGATCATGCGCGAGGTCGCAGCAGAGCTGCAGGAGTTCGTGGCGACGACGGCCTGGGCGAAGCCGACCCACGCCGAGGCGGTCCGCAAGGCGCTGGAGTGGACCGGCCACTGCTCCCACCCGGTGGGGATGGCCGTTCACGACGTGGGAAGCTACTTCGAGAAGCCCATAGAACCGGGCCTCGTGCTGAGCCTGGACCCCTCGCTCTGGGTGCAGGATGAGCGCCTCTACATCCGGGTGGAGGACACCGGCGTGGTCACCGAGGCCGGCTTCGAGTCGTTCACGGGCCTTGCCCCGCTGGACCTCGATGAAGTAGAGCGCCTGGTCGGCGCGTCCGCATAGCCCGGTCGCACGGCAGGGGAGGGGCCGGGGCTATAGCATGGCCTCGGTCCCGAGCCCCAGCTCTTCGGCCCGGTCCAGCGCAAGGGCGGCGGCGGCCAGGTCCATCACGGCGACGCCGACCGACTTATAGACCGTGATCTCATCGCGGGTCGCGCGTCCGGGCTTCACGCCCAGGAGCACCTCGCCGATCTCGGCATGGACGCGGTCCGCCGAGAAGACCCCCTCGCTGATGGGGATCAGCAGGTCGCCTGTCTCCTCGAGGGCCGAAGCGAGGTGGTCCACGACCACGCGCGCGCGGGCGATGGTGGCCGACGGAATCTCCCGGACATGGGGCTTGTAGGAGCCGATGGCGTTCACGTGGGTCCCGGGCTGCAGGTCGGCGTTATCGAAGACCGGGGTCGTGGAGACCGTCGCCGCGCAGACGATGCCGGCTTCGCGCAGGGCCTCCGAGGCGTCGGCGGCGACGCGGACCGGAACGCCGAGGCGGGCGCCCATTTCCGCCGCGAAGCCCTCCGCCGATGCCCGGATGGGATCGACGACCCAGACGCGCCGCACCGGGCGGACGCAGCAGACGGCCTCGAGCTGCGTCCGGGCCTGGTGTCCGGCGCCGAGGATGGCCACCGTGTCGGCATCCGGGCGGGCCAGCAGGTCGGTTGCGACGCCCGAACCGGCCCCCGTGCGCAGCGCCGTCAGCGTGCCGGCGTCCATGACAGCCAGCGGCGTGCCGTTCTCGGCGTCCAGCACCAGCATCACGGCCTGGATGCGCGGCAGACCGGCGGCAGGGTTGCCGTCGAAGAGCGTGATGGCCTTGACGCCCATGCGCCCGGTGCGTGGGAGCAACGACGGCATGAAGAGCGCGACGCCCCGGTGTTCGGTCACGTCGATATGCGCGCGCGGCGGCACGGTGGCCTCGCCGCGCTGCATCTGCGCCAAGGCCTCGCGCGCCGCGCCGATCGCCTCGGCCATCGGCAGCGCGGTCCGCACGTCCTCGGCGCTCAGTATGCGTATCCTGGGCAATGCTCGCTCCTCAGGCCGGTTGCCGGCTCACCGGGTCGGAGGCCGTACTCCTGACCCGCTCGACGTCGCGCGCCGGCGGTTCCCCGAAGTGTTTTCGATAGTCCCTGCTGAAGTGCGACGCGTTCGAGTACCCGACCCGGTACCCAGCGGTGGCGGCGTCCAGGTTCTCCCCGAGCATCAGCGTACGGGCGTGCTGGAGCCGCAGTTGCTTATGGAACTGAAGCGGGCTCATGTCGGTCACGGTCTTGAAGTGATGGTGCAAGCCCGATGGGCTCATCCCCAGCTCCCGGGCGATCCCCTCGATCCTCAGCGGCCGGTCGAACTCCTTGCGCAGCATCTCCACCGCCTTCCCGATGCTGTGGGAGCAGTCGCCGAGGACCGGCAGGTAGCGTAATCGGTCGCCCTGTTCGCCGATCAGCAACCGGTAGATGATCTCGCGCTTCAACAGCGGCGCCAGCACACGGGCCTCGGTCGGCGCATGAACCAGGCGCACGAGGCGCGTGCAGGCCTCGAGCAGCTCGACATCGAGTGCGCTGACGACCACTGCCCTGGCGGCCGACTGGCTGCGCGGAACCGACATCCCAGCCTCCACCATGACCGCGCCGACGAGCATCGGGTCCAGGTCCAGCCGTAGCGAGAGGTAGGGGCGCTCCGGGGTGGCCCGCACGATCCTGCTCACCGCGGGAAGCTCGATGGTGGCGAGGAGATACTGGTCCGCATCGTACCGATGGACCGCTTCGCCGATGTAGACCTCCTTCGCCCCCTGGGCGACGACGCAGAGGGCGGTCCGATAGACGCCGTGGATGCCGTCCCTCGGGCGCGCCGCGCACGCGAGGTGGATCCCCGGCAACGGCTCCACCACGCCGTCGCCTCCAGTTGCCCGCATGATCCGCTCGACGAACTCGGCCCGGCAGTCGAGCCCGCGCCGCGCCTCTCGTTCGGCCGGTACGGCCCGCTGATCGTTGTCGCTCATGCCTCCATCCTACCCGGTGCGGCGCCGCCGAAGCTATATGCCCGGAGTTGCAGGATGCGGCAAGTATCGTGCAGGAATGGTGAACCCGATCCCCGCACGTGGCGCATACAATGAGATCAGTAACGGTGTCTATCCATCGGGACGGCGCTAGGGCCAATGGACTTCCAATCAAGCGGCACGACGGCGCCGTTGGTCCGCTCAGGCGGCCCTTGCGCTGGAATGGGCGGACACTGGGCGAAGGAAAGGGCAACCACGGGATGCACTACGTCGCGTTGAACAATGGGGTGCAGATGCCCCTGCTCGGGTTCGGTGTATTTCAGATCACGGACGCCTCGGATTGCGAGGCAAGCGTGGCGGAGGCCATTCGGGTGGGTTACCGCCTGATCGACACGGCGGCCGCCTACGGGAACGAGGACGCCGTCGGCCGCGCGATCAGCCGGAGCGGCGTGCCCAGGGAGGAGCTCTTCGTCACCACGAAGCTCTGGATTCAGGATGCCGGCTACGAGCGCGCCAGGCGGGCCTTTGATCGCTCCATGCAGAGGCTACGGCTCGACTACCTCGATCTTTATCTGATTCACCAGCCCTTCGGAGATGTCCACGGCTCGTGGCGGGCGATGGAGGAGCTCTACCGGGACGGGCAGATCCGGGCGATCGGGGTGAGCAACTTCCACCCGGACCGGCTGGCCGACCTGATCGTCCACAACGACGTGGTTCCGGCAGTCAACCAGGTCGAGACCCATCCCTTCTGCCAGCAGCTGGAGGCCCAGAGGTTCATGGAGGAGAACCGCGTCCAGATCGAGTCCTGGGGGCCCTTCGCCGAGGGCAGGAACGACCTCTTCCGCACTGGCCTGCTCCTCGACATCGCCGGCAGGCACGGCAAGAGCGTCGCGCAGGTAGTCCTCCGTTGGCTCTACCAACGCCGCGTCGTGGCGATCCCGAAGTCGGTGCGCCCGGAGCGGATCGCCGAGAACCTCGACATCCTCGGCTTTGAGCTCAGCCCCGAGGACCTGGCTCTGATCGCCACGCTGGACACCGGGACGAGTCTGTTCTTCGACCACCGCGACCCGAAGATCGCCAGGATGCTGGGCGAGGCCCGGCGTGACACCTGAACGCAACGTGGGAGGATACCTGACATGCTGAACCGGACCACCGCTCTGGCCGCGCTCTGCCTGGCCGCTGCCGTCGCCTGCCCTGCGGCGCAGGACGGTCCCCCGACGGTCCGCACCGCCTCGGGGGTCGTGCGCGGCACAACCGAAGGCGATGTCGCCGTCTTTAGGGGCATCCCCTATGCCGCTCCGCCGGTCGGCGCCTTCCGGTGGCGTCCGCCGCAGCCACTGCCGCCATGGCAGGGAGTGCGCGATGCGAGCAAGTTCGGCGCCGATTGCGCGCAGGCCGGCTTCCAGCGCGGCGCCGGGGGCATCGCGCCGAACTCCTCGGAAGACTGCCTGTTCGTCAACGTGTGGCGGCCGGCCGGGGCCGCGCCCGGCGCGAAGCTACCGGTCATGGTCTGGATCCACGGCGGCGCCTTCGTGTTCGGTAGCGGCGCATCGCCTGGCACATCGGGTGATAAGTTCGCCAGGCAGGGCGTGCTCCTGGTGACCTTCAACTACCGCTTGGGCCGGCTCGGGTTCTTCGCCTTCCCGGCGCTGACCGGCGAGCGACCGAACGACCTGAACGGCAACTACGCTTACATGGACCAGATCGCCGCGCTGAAGTGGGTGCAACGGAACATCGCGGCGTTCGGCGGCGACCCGAGGAATGTCACCATCTTCGGGGAGTCCGCCGGCGGCGTCTCGGTACACACACACCTGACCTCGCCGCTGTCGCGCGGATTGTTCCAGAAGGCGATCATCGAGTCGGGAGGGGGACGCGACGGTGTGCTCACCGGGCGGCCGATGCGCGCGGACCTTCCCAACGCGCCGTCCGCGGAGGCGATCGGGGTTAACTTCGCGCGCCGCCACAGGATCGACGGTGTGGACGCCGCCGCGCTGGCGAAGCTTCGCGCTCTCAGCGTCGCCGAGGTCGTGGACGGGGGTCAGGAGAGCGCGGGTCCCGGCGGTCCGGTCACCTACTCGGGTCCGATCCTCGACGGCAGGCTGATGACGGAGACGCCCCAGAGCGCATACTCGGCCGGCCGCCAGGCGCGTGTGCCGCTCATCATCGGCGCCAACAGCGCCGACTTCATCGGCTTCATCAGCGCCGACACGAAGGAGGCGCTGTTCGCGCAGTTCGGGGAGCGTAAGGCCGACGCCATGGCGGCCTATGATCCTGAAGGGACCGCTGACCTCAGGTCGCTGCTCGTGATGGCCGGGACCGACCGGGCACAGGCCGAGCCGGCCCGGTTCACGGCGAACGCGTTCGCGGCCAGGGGCGGGACCGCATACCTCTACCGATTCTCCTACCTTCCAGCCGCCATGCGTGAGAGGATGGGCAACGGAGCCCCGCACGGCGCGGAGATCCCCTATGTATTCGACACGCTGGGCGCCGGGTGGGGAGGCCCTCCCGCGGCGCAGGACCAGGCGGTCGCACGAATGCTCAACACCTACTGGGCAAACTTCGCGAGGACCGGCGACCCGAACGGTCCGGGGCTGACCAAGTGGCCGCGCCACGACCCAGAGAAGGGGCAGATACTCGATATCCGGCCGGACGGAACGGCGGTCGCCGAACGCGATCCAAGGAAGGCTCGGCTGGACGTGACCGAGTCGGCCGCCACACCAAGCAAGCCGCGCTAGGCCCTGCGCCCTGGTCGATGCCCGGCTCCCCAAGGGCCTGGCGTCGTCCGATGGGTGTGCCGGGCAGACGCCAGGGAGGCGAACAGAATGGAGAGGTCAATGGTCCGACGGCACGCGGGAGCGCTTGTCCTGCTGCTCGGCGCGTGGGCGACGCAGTCGGCGTGCGCGCCAGGCTCGGGAGGGGCTCGGGCGGCGGCGCCCGCGCCGTCACAGGCCGCCGCCGGAACGTCCGGCATATGGCCGCAGTTCCGAGGCCCCAACCGCGACGGCGTCTCCCGCGAGACCGGCCTCCTGAAGCAGTGGCCGGCAGGCGGCCCGCCGCTGCTATGGAAGGCCCATGGGATCGGCACGGGCAACTCGGCGCCGTCGGTGGCCGGCGGGGCCCTGTACGGCACGAGCAACCGCGGCGGCGACGAGTGCGTCTGGGCGCTGCAGGAGGCGACCGGCAAGGAGGTCTGGAGCGTACGCATCGCCGCCGCCAATCGCTCGGTCGGACCGCAGGCGCAGGACGGACCCGGCTGCACACCGACCGTGGTGGGCGAACGCCTCTACGCCGTCGGCGAGAGCGGCGACGTGGTCTGCCTGCAGGTGTCGGACGGCAAGCTGCTCTGGCAGAAGAACCTGGTTCAGGACTTCGGCGGCGCTGTTCCCCGCTGGGGCTACCAGGAGTCGCCGCTGGTGGACGGTGACAAGGTGGTGGTCACTCCCGGCGGGCGCACCGCGCCGCTGGTCGCGCTGGACCGGATGACCGGCGCAGTGGTCTGGAAGGCGAGCATTCCGCAGGGCGACGGCGCCGGCTACTCCTCAGCCATCGTCGCTGAGGTGGGTGGGAAGCGGCAGTACATCCAGCTGACGGCCGGCGGACTAGTTGGCGTGTCTGCCGCCGACGGCCGCCTCCTCTGGCGTTACAATGCTCCGGCCAACTCGTGGGGCATCAACTGCAGCGCCCCGATCTACCAGGACGGCACGGTATTCGCCGCCTCAGCCTACAACACCGGCGGCGGGCTCGCGAAGTTAGCTGCTACAGCCGACGGCGGCGTCGGCGCCACCGAGGTCTACTTCACCCGTGACATGCGCAACCAGCACGGGGGAATGGTCGTCGTGGACGGCTTCCTCTACGGCTTCAGCGATTCGGTCCTCACCTGCCTCGACTTCAAGACCGGGGCGGTGAAGTGGGCGGAACGCGGCGGCGCACAGGGCTCGGTCACCTATGCTGACGGCCACCTCTACGTCCGTTCAGAGCAGGGCCCGATGGCGCTGGTGCAGGCCTCTCCGGAGCGCTATGTGGAGAAGGGCCGGTTCGAGCAACCGGACCGCAGCAGGAAGACCACCTGGCCCTATCCGGTGATCGCGGGAGGCCGCCTCTACCTGCGCGACCACGACGTCCTGCTCTGCTACAGCGTCAAGGCCGCCGGGCGGTAGGCATCACGTCGGGCCAGGACTGGGGAGCCGGCGGCATCCGCTTCGTTGTGCCGGCTCCCGGGTCCCAGCCCCTACTCGTGCCCGCCGTGCTTGCGGATCGTGTCCGCGAGCTCCTGGTTGGCTGCCTTCTCGGCGACCTTGAGGGGCGTCTCGTCGCGGTCGTTCTTCACGTTCGCCAGGTTGGGCTTAGCGGAGAGGAGGCGATCGACGATGGTGGCGTCGCCCTCCTGCACTGCTGCGAAGAACTCGGTCCGCTCCTGCTCGGTGGGCGGCGGCGGCGCGGAGCGCTTGCATCCGACCAGAGCGGGCATCGAGCCGAGGACAAGAACCGGAAGCAACCACGCCAACCGTCTGCTGACCATCCGAGCCTCCTTGCGGTCGCCGCACACCTGCGTATGGGGGGGGCAACCCGCACATAGTAGCATCGAACCGCCATACCGCGCGGATTCGCACCTCGGCTCGCGTGACCGATGCCTGCCCCCCGCCGCCCTGTCTAGCCGGGCCTGAGGCCTACCTGGGAACCCACTCGTAGACCCAGGTAACCATGCCGGCTCCGCCGTAGCCGCTGATGCCGACGTCCAGGCTGAACTCCTTGCCTGGGCCGGGCATCTTCAGCGTGATCTCGCGCTTGTCCGACAGGGCGTCGCCGCCGCTCACGCGCCCAAGCCATAGCTGCGCGCAACTGGCCGCGGACCGGTTCCCGCGGCGCGGTTCGGCCTCCGTCACCACCACGCCGCCGGTGTACCCAAGCACAGGATAGGCTGCATTGAGGCCACCACCATCCTTCCCGTAAGACCATGTGCCGCTCAGCGTGAACCTCGTCTCCTCGCCGGCCTCGTAACTGACCTTGCCGAGGCCGTTGTAGTCCACCTGGATCGTGAAGCTGTGCGTGACCTCCTTGGTGCTCCCATGGAGCGCGGCATAGTCGACCGTGATCGACGAGTCGCTTGCGCTCAGGTCGGCGCGCATGTTGGACTGGTTGAGTGTGGCGCACTCCTCCTTGGCCTTAACCTTGGGGTAGCCCTCCTTGAGGCGCCAGTATCCCGACGCCTTGGCGCCGCCGCCGGTGGTTGCGCCGGGCGGCGTGGTCGGCTTCGGGCCGCCTCCGCGGGCCGATTCGAGTTTCTGGGCGACGAACCGCCTCTCGGCCCGCAGGTTCTCAATCTCCCTCTTGAGCAGCAGGGCAAGGACCTTCGACATCCGGGCTACATACTGCCCGTAACGTGCGGCGTGGCTCGGCGCGATATCGCCGGTGATGACGCGGCGGGCGATGTCGTTGGCGACCACATCGCGCGGGACGGCTACGATCATGCCGCGGAACCTGTCGCCCTTGAACATGCCGCGAATCATCTCGATGATGGACCCGGCGCCGACCAGGGCCGCGTCTGCGTCTCCGTAGGCCGCGATCACCAGCATGGTATCGGGAGATGCCGACTTGTCGAGCGTGGCCTGCTGGTCCTTGATCGTCCGGTCCAGCACGTTGAGCTGTTGCTGCAGCGTGGCGGCGTCGTCAGCGGCATGTGCTTGGAGGGCAGGGCAGAACAGGAGGGAACAGAAGCAGAGGGCCGCGGCGAGCGAGGAGGTGAGACGATGGTGGATCATCGGTTTACCTTTCCCGGGTGCGAACCCGCGACGAGACTTCCGTCTTCGTCGGTCTCGGCGCAATTCGACGCGGGCGCGGTTTTCCCTGCGCCGCCCGACGCGCCGTCTGTGCCAACATGGAGGTGGCCACCTGCCGTGTCGAGGCGGCCGCCAGGAGATGCGGTATGCCACGTGAGGAGCCGAGCCGACGTCGAGCGTTCAGCCAGGG
Organism: uncultured Chthonomonas sp.; assembly: GCA_903885605.1. GTDB lineage: Bacteria > Armatimonadota > Chthonomonadetes > Chthonomonadales > CAJBBX01 > CAJBBX01. The sequence continues at coordinate 116,716 of CAISJD010000049.1, forward strand.
AGGCGTGCGCCGCGTCCTTGTGTCGGCGCTGGTCCTGCTGGCCGTCCTCGCGTCGGCACAGGCCTTGCCGAAGCCCGCGCCGCCGCGGGACCCGACCTACCTGACGATCCTCGGGCAGCCCGAGGAGTTCGCGAAGGAGTTCCCGGCCGCGCCTCCCGCGAGCAGCAGGCAGATCGGCTTCGGCATCGTGCTCTACACGCTGAACACCGCACCGGCCGAGCTGCGGCGGCAGACGGAGCAGGCGCTGGACCAGGCCGAGCGGACGGGCTATCCCGTTCTGATCCATCTCGATGACTGGAACTTCCCGGCGGCGTCGCAGGACCCGGCCGTGGCGGAGTGGTCTGCGTTCCCGCGGCCGGGGGAGAAGCGCGGCCCGGTGATTCGTCGGCGCTGGATCAACTGGGGCTCATGGGTCGTTGCCGGAGCGCCGCCCAACACCGAGAGCCCCGCCTTTCGCGCCGACATGCGCTTGCGCGTCCGATCGGTTGCCGACCCGGTCGCCGGACGCCTCAAGCGATGGCGGGCCGAGGGCAAGGCGCACCTCCTGGCAGGTCTCGTCGTGGGATGGGAGTCGGGCTACTACACCATGGACGACTTCCGCCCGGGCGAGCGTCCGCGGGCAGGGGCCGAAGTCCTCGGCGACGACGAGATCGTCCGCGCGGGCTACGCCGCCCTGACGGCTCGGGGTCAGAGCGCGGCCACCGTCCGGAAGCTGGCGGCAAGGACAAGGCGCTCGGAGCTGGAGGTGATCCACGACCTGATGGTCGGCGTCGTGCATGACTACACGGCGTTCCTGTGCGGAGTCTGCCGGGCGGCAGGCGTGCCGCGTGAGCGGATCTACACCCACTACACGGGCGTCGGCGCCCTTGCCCCGGACGCCGTGCCGGGTCCGCTCCGGGCCGATGGCCGCAACATGCCGCTCCGCGCCGCCGTCAACGGGGCGTCGCGGCCGGGCATCACAGCCACGCTACCGTGGACCGACGTCCCGCGCGCCGCCGCCGCGTTTCGGGCGGAGCGACGCCGGGAGTGGGGAGCCGTGGAGATCGAGTTCACCGACGTCACTCGCGGCGAGGAGCCCGCGCTCAAGTTCCTCGAGGCGTTGAGCGGGAGCGGCGCGCGGGTCATGTGCATCTACGGCTGGTGGGAGGCTCCCGAACACACCTTCGGCGTCCGCGGGAGCGGGGCCGTGCCGGCGATGAAGCGGTGGCTGGCCGGCGGGGAGCGAATGCCCTCGGGCTGATCAGGGCTTGGTCCCGACGTGTTGACGCCTCTCCGGCGCTGTGTCATCATCGCCGAATGGGATCGCTCGTCAAGGCGCACCGCCGCCGTGCGGCACGGCCGGAGCGGCGCGACGTGCTCGGGGTCACCGTCGGCCACGACCACACCAACACCTATGAGGGCCGGCTCTTCGGGATCGCCCTCGGCTACGGCGGCAGCATCGGCTGGGCGGCGTATGGGCTCAAGAGCGACAACGAGACAGAGAGGAGCCGCCTGCGCGGCTCACGCATCTTCGTGATCGACGAGGGCGCACCCACGCGCTACGAATCGCGTTACCTCACAGTGAACAGCCTGCCCTGACGGTGGCAACTACACGGGCTCGCCCTACGTGTTCCGCACGAACCAGTCGAGCAGGGCCTCCGCCTCGGCCTGTGAGGCGGCCCAGGTGTGGTACTGGGCCCTGTCGGGCCGGAGCTCCTTGTGGATCAGCTTGACCTCTTCCTGCGGACCCCATATCTGCACGGCCTTGCCGCCGGCTTGCACACGCTTGAAGAGGTCGATGTAGGCCGAGTGCCCGCCGCGACCGTCGCCCGGGACGTAAGAGAGCGTGTGGAGCCCCTTGCTCGCGACCAGGTCGTCGGTATGCACCAGCGCCCCCGGGCCGTCCCAGTGGTAGACCACGTTCCCGACGATGGCGGCCTCCTCCTCCAGCGCCGGCAGCACCCAGCGCCGGAACATGGGCGGGCTCATCATGCAGCAGAAGTCGCACTGCAGCGTGGTGTAGGGGGCGTAGCCGACCTCGGAGAGCCGCCCGGCGCGCCAGATTGCGTCCCACAGAGCAGGGAAGACCGCACGGGCCTGCAGCATGGCGCGGTCGATGGCCTCCGGCTCGTCGATCAGGTCCATGCAGAGCCGCTGCGGCCCGCGCAGGCCCGAGACGAGGTCCATGTTGGTGTGCAGGTCCAGCATCCCCATGGCCGCCTTGCCTTCGGCCGCATCGGCGGCTGCGGCATAGAGCGCCAGCATCCGGCGGTAGAACGGGTTGGCCGGGTCCAGGGCGATGGGCGGCGCGGAGGTCCACTCCTCGATGCAGGGGATCGACCAGTTGGTGTCGCCGGAGTCGCCGCTCCACCCAAGCTCCGCCCCGCAGAAGACGGCGGCCTCGTCGGGGCCGAAGCTGAGCCAGACCGACGGGATCGCCTCGCCGCCGTAGTAGCCGCCCTCCACGGCCCGCATCTGCCGGCGCCCAATCTCGGCGAGGTCGAGATGGACGCGGTCGTGGTAGTTCGTGCCCACCGGCCCGTCCGGCGGCCGCGCACCATGCCGCGGCGCCGTCACGCAGACGATGGGGCGGTCGATGATCTCGCCGGCGAAGTAGGCATCCCAGCGCCGTGCCGCGTCCGCCAGGTCCGGCTTCAGCGCCAAAGGGGTGACCGGCGTCTTCGTGACCGGCGGAAAGGTCGCGGCGGCGCGTGGGTCCTGCGTCATGGCGATTTTGCTCCTTGGTTGCAGTGGGCTACGTTCGACGCCGCAGGCGCCGGTGGGCCGACTGCCGGTCGCGGCGCACTGAGCCAACCGACAACGGCCCACGCCGGCAGTCTGGTCGGCATCGCGGCGGGGTCCCGCTTCTCAACGAGCAGGCCGCCCTTGCAGGCAGGCAGCACTCGGGCCTCATGAATGCCGCCGATGGGCTCATCTCGCTCGCCGGCGTGGAGCGGAGGCAGCGGTGGTGGGACGGCGAGGCCCCGCGACGGCAGAGCCCGGCTTCAGCACAGGGCACTCATGCACCCGGGTGCGCCTTGCATGACGCTACTCCGGCTTCAGGTCCTTCCGTGTGATGGCCTCTTCGACCATGGCCTGCCAGTGCTTGGACAGGAAGGGAGGGTTCCGCATGCTGTCAGTGATATACGATCGGTCAGCCCGAGAAAGGTCCAGAACCGCGGTGATCATCTCCTCCTGGTAGAACCCGGCCTCGGCCAGGGGTATCCCGTTCGGCTCTCGGATAAAGGACGATCCACTGGACGTCTGCTTGCCGTCAGGAGACTCCCCGACCGTATTGGCCACGCAGTGGAATATCTTGGAGTTCGGGCCAACCGGCTGCTGCGCTCTTCCCGATGTGCGCTTCCAGCAGACGGCCTCAATCTCGTCAGAGCTGCATGACGGGTGGAACAGCACCTTGGCTCCGGCCATTGCCGGAATGCGATAGAGCTCAGGATGCCGCCCATCACGGCAGATCACGAGCGTACAAGGGACGCCGTCTATCTCGAAAAGCGAGAGCTTGTCGCCGCCCCGGCAGTATCGGAGTTCGTCGCGGCCGGCCATGTGCACTTTGGCGTATTGGTGGACGATATCGCCGTCCCGGTTGATGATGTGGGCAATGTTCAGGAAGCGATCTTTGGTTCGCTCAATGGCGCCCACGATGACCCAGATGCCGGCATCGCGTGCGGCGGCGCAGGTCTGGCGTAGTGATTCGGCGACCTTCGCCTGGTCCAGCTCCACCACGTAGGGGAAGTAGTAGCTGGTCAGGTTTGCTTCCGGGAAGAGCGCTACCTGGCTTCCGGCCTCTGCCGCCGACCGGATATAGTGGAGCGTCCGCTGCAGGTTGAACTCCATACTCCTTGCCCAGTGCATCTGGACACATGAGACTTGCAGCGTACCGGCCATAGCGTATGCCCCTCCTCAAGCTCCTCTGGCTGATCGTGCCTCTCCCCGCGCGTTGGGATTGAGTGTAACATCTACCCGATCATCCGGTCAATGACACGAGGCCGAGCCGGCTCGCGCGGGCATTGCCACCGGAAGCCGGGTACGCTTTGCACCCGTGTGCGCATCGCGCGTGCGGATGGTATTCGGCAGGAGCATGACCGGCAGCGTGCTACGGCTGCTGGGAGCGGGTGTGGCGGGCAAGTCGGCGTTGATGGCCCATCTCCATGGGGTCATGAAGGGAGCGAGATGGCAAGCATTCCCCGGTGCATGAGCACGCAGCACCCCGACAACGCAAGCGTGCCATTCTTCGCCTCCTCCTCGGTCCTTGCCGGCGAGGACGAGATTCGCGAGGCCTTCTACGCCTTCTCGCACCTCGGCTGTGACGAGCAGATGTGGGATGTGGAGGGCAAGGAGATCGACACCTACGTCGTCAAGAAGCTGCTCTCCAGCTACCCGGAGTACTTCCATGAGAACGTGCTCGGCGACGATGTGCGGATCACGCTGCGTGTGCCGAACCCCGCGGTGGAGAGGGCCGAGGCGAAGATCCTCCTGGAGACGCTGGAGAGCATTCCGCGCTCCTATGACGCGGCGCGGCTCTTCTACGAGCGCGATGTCCCGCCGATCTTCGAGGTGATCCTCCCCATGACCACCTCGGCCCAGGATATCAACCGCATCTACCATTACTATATTGACCACATTGTCGGCCGACAGAACATCCGGTTCCGGGGTGATGACATCACTATCGCCGAGTGGATAGGCGAGTTTGCGCCCTCCCGCATCCACGTGATCCCGCTGTTTGAGGATGTGCCTACCATGCTCCGGTCCGCCGAGATCGTGGAGGAGTACCTGGCGGGCAAAGGGATCGAGGATCAGCGCGTCTTCCTGGCGCGCTCCGACACCTCCATGGACTCCGGGTTCGTTGCCGCAGCATTGGCGAACAAGGTGGCCCTGGCGCGGCTTGACGACCTGGCGGCACGGTCGGGCGTCAGGATCCATCCCATCCTGGGCATGGGATCGGCGCCCTTCCGAGGCGGGCTGTCACCCCGCACCGCCGAGCGCGTCGGCCGCGAATACCCGAGCGTGGTTACGTTCACCCTGCAGTCGGCCTTCAAGTACGACTATCCGATCACCGAGGTCCGCGCCGCCTGCGAGCACCTGCGTTCGCGACCCATCCTGCCGGCCGCCCCCATCGACGTCGAGCGAGCCATGGCGATCATCGAACGGACCAGCGCGGCCTACCGCGAACACGTCGTGGAGCTGGAGCCGCACATCAACCGGATGGCCAAGTACGTGCCGGCTCGGCGCGCACGCAAGCTGCACGTGGGCCTCTTCGGCTATGCCCGAGGGCGAGGCGGGGTCACGCTGCCCCGCGCCATCTCGTTCACCGGCGCCCTCTACTCCCTCGGCTTACCGCCCGAGCTCCTCGCGTTCGAGGCGCTCACGGCAGATGACATTCAGTTCCTCCACGAGGTCTACCCATCGTTCCAGTCCAAGGTGATGGAGGCGATGGCCTGCACCGACTTCGAGGGGCCCCTGATGACCGACGCCCTGCGTCGGGCGCTCGACCGGACCGGGTGGCATCAGCCCCAGAACGCCGAGCATCTGGCCATCGTCCGCCGCATCCGGTCGGACCATGAACGCGGCGATACCACGCACACCGGGGAGCTGGTCCTCCGTGCAGCGCTCCTGAGGAGGTTCCTGGGGTAGTCGAGGGGCTCGGTGTCATCTACCGGCCCGGTCCCCCCTTGCCGTCGAGCGCAGCCCGTCGCCCCTGCCGAAGGCCAGATCCTCGAACACCACTTCGGCGCCGGGCGCCCCGGCGCAGCCGATGTACAGGCCCTGTACCGGTAGCCCCGCCCGTGCCATCTCCTGCAGGGCAGGGTCCAGCGTGGTGCTGTAGCTGCCCAGGTGCGGGAACTCACCGAACGGAATGTAGTCGACAAGCGGCGCGTTGGGCGCGTCGAAACTGGCCTGCACCTTGACGACCCACGACCCGCCGGTCAGCGACCGCACGGCCATGGACATCTGGTTGCAGTCGGCGGGCAGCAGCACGTTGGGCAGGCGGGCCAGGCCCCAGCGGCTCCCCGGCGCCAGCTTGATCCGGAGGCCCCGCGCCGTGGCGCTGACCGTGGCGCCGTTCGCGCCCTCCCAGGCCGACGCGTCGCGCCAGGCCGCGTCGGACCATCGGACGGTCTTCGCCGCCTCGGGCGGACGGGGCTCAGCTCCTCGGCGCGAGGGATCCGCCTGAGCAGCAAGGTGCATGAGCGTGCCCAGGTCCACGATCTCAAACCGCTCCGGGTCGAGCCGCTTCTTCAGCTCGCCCAGCGCCTCGGGCAGGTCGTTCTGCAGGCCGTAGAACTCCAGGAAGCAGGGCAGGTCGCGTGAGCCGTAGGCGGCCTCGAGGTACTCCACCAGGCGCGGCCAGTCGATGATCCAGTGATTGCCCTCGATGCGGCCCCAGGTCGTCATCCAGTAGTAGCCCTCGCCGGCCGACAGTACCGGAGTGCGCCTAGGACCCGCGAAGGAGAGCCACCCGAACCTGTGGGCGCCGGAGGGCTTCGGCAGGATGCCCCGGATGTGCGGCACGGCCCGCGCCAGCGCATCGAACGCCCCCTGCTGGTTGCTGCCCCAGAGTGAGACCTCACGAAGGTTGACCGTCGCGTGGATGGCGGCGCCCGTGGCCCGGGCATGGGCCTCGACCTGGGCGCGAGTCATGAAGTCGGTGTGGACGTAGCCCGCGCCACTGGGCGCGCAGGCGAAGTGGTCGGCGGGACGCTTGGTGAGGAAGTAGTAGTCGAACAGGCCGGGGAAGCGGGCGACCATGGCCGGGTTGAGGTACCAGGTTCGGGGCACGTCGCAGCGCGGGCGGTGGTCGGCCCAGTCCAGCCTGGGCGCGTCGGCGCCGGCGAAGGCGGCAAGCTGGTCGTAGACCTGGCTGCCGGTCCAGCCCCACCACTGGAGGTTGGCCTTAAGGCCCAGCGTGTCGCCCTCGTTGCTCGTGAAGGCGAGGTAGACCTTCCGCTTGGGTCGTTCCACGCGGGGTCGATCATCCTGCCGGAACGGGAGCCGCACCAGGGGTTTGACGGCAGCGTGGAACGAGAGGTTGCCGGCGCCGGGCGTATGGACCATGGAGTGGCCCCAGCGGCTCTGGTCGGCCTCGGCGGTGCCCCAGCCGTAGCACGTTGCCGGCGCGCGGAGCGCCCTCATGACGGCATCGAAGGCGGCGAAGTCGTCGGGTGAGCCCGCCAGCGCCGTGCCGGTGGGGTTCGGTCCGCCGGCCACCAGCGTCGACGGCGCCTGCAGGCTGGAGATGTTGTAGAGGAAGGCCCGTGACCGGAAGCCGACATCGGCGCCGATCAGGTAGTCGGGCCACTCGTTCGGCCCCATCAGGTTGTCCGGGAACCGGGCGTCCGGGCAGTAGCTGCAGGTCCGGTCCAGGTGCGGCAGGCAGTGCTGCAGCAGCCATGCGTAGGCGGCGCGGCGCGAGGTGAACTGCCGGCGCGCCACCGTGGCCACGACCCTGGCCCGGCCGAACGCCGCCTTGTGCAACCGGTAGAGGCGCGTGGAAACCGGGATGCAGAAGTTGGCGCTTGCGATGTTGGCGGCGACGAAGTGGTTGTCGGAGTTGGCGGCGTCGTAGAGGACGAGCCCGTTGAAGTGCGGCGCGAACGTGCGGATGAAGGCGTCGAACGAGCCGCCCCGGTTGACGAAACGGATGCCGTGGCGGTCGCGGTACCAGGCCCGCCAGACGTACTCGGTCTTGTAGCCGTAGTGGGTATGGTCCAGCCAAACGAGGGGGCCGCTACGGTTCACCATGCCCTGGATGGCGTAGCGGGTCCACTTCTCATCGAAGCAGGGCAGCAGCCGCTGGGCGGCGCCGGGCGCGAACTGCGGCTCATCGTGCCAGAGGAAGCTGAGCGCCTCGCGCGGCTTGAGCCCCAGGTCGCGCGGTGTGATGCGCCGGGAGGCGAAACCATACCAGCCGCGCAGCGGCGGTGGCGCTGCACGGGCGACCGACGGCAGCGCCGCAAGGAGGGCGACGAGGCAGGCGAACTGAAGCGTGGGTCGTGGTAGATCGCGCATGGCTAGAGGTTGTACCAGAGCGCCCCGCCTGCGGAGTGGCGTGCCGCAAGGCGGATAGGCGGCGCATGCGGCCCGGCTCCGGCGCAGGCCGCCGGACAGGTGATGCGGAGGTACCATGCATGAAAGGCCTGACGCAGCGCGGATGCGACCATTCGATCTCGCGACGCGTGCCGTGACGGGTCGTCACGTTCGCTACCGGCGCAGGCCGTATACTGCGCTGCCTGGCCGAGATCGGCGTCAGGGCCCCGGCGACCTCTCAGTCCTCTGCTTAGCCGAGGCGCCGGATCCGCCCGCCTGGCCCCGCCGCTCACCGTCGTCCCTGACCGCCACCGACCAAGGAGACCAGTCCGTCATGCAACCCCCAGAGACCATAGAGACCGAGACCAAGCTCACCCGCGTGGGCGACGGCCCCATCCTCACGCCGCGCGAGGGGATCGGCCTGGCTCGCGCCGATGTCTCGTCGTTGCTGAGCGGAGCCTAGCGTGGGCGCCCCCACCCTGATGACCTCGCGAGAGCGGGTGGTTCGAGCGCTACGGTTCGAGCAGACCGACCGGGCGCCGCGCGACCTCGGCGCCATGCGGTCCACCGGCATCAGCTGCTTCGCATACGCTCGGCTCGTTGAGGCCCTGGGGCTTCCGCCGCGGCGTCCGCGCGTCCACGACACGCACCAGATGCTGGCGCTGCCCGACCTCGACGTGCTGGACGCGCTGGGCTGCGACGTAGTCACGATCGACGGCGGCGTCACGAACGCGTATGAAGAGCCCGGGAAGTGGCACGACTATGACTTCGGCGGGCGCCTCCCGGCGCGCGTGCAGAGGCCGGAGACCTTCGAGGCGGACGGCGACGGCACGGTGTGGCAGCGTCAGTGGAGTATCTGCATGCCGCCGTCGTCGTACGTGTTCAATGCCGACCACAGCGGGCAGCCCGTGCTCGGTCACGACCAGGAGCTGCCCCTGCTGGACCTCAAGCAGTACAAGCGGGACCTCGAGGCATCGGCACTGACCGACGAGCAGGTCTCCGCCGCGGCCGAAATGTGCCGCCTCGCTCGGGAGGCGACCAGCCGCGCCCTCTTCTATGCCGACCACCTGAACGCCCGCATCGCCATCACCGCCCACGGGGGCCTGGGCGTGTTTCCGGTGGTTTGCCTCCTGGAGCCGGGCTACGTCCATGACCTCCACGGTATCACGATCGAGCATATGGCCGGCGAGGTCCGCAAGCTGCTTCCGGCCATTGCGCCCTACGTCGACATCGTGCTCAGCGGCGGCGACGACTGGGGTACGCAGAATTCGCTGATCTCCTCACCAGCGACATTCCGTTCGCTGTTCCTGCCCTACTATCGCAGGCACAACGACGAGATCCACAGGATCGCACCGCAGGTGAAGACGTTCCTGCACTCGTGCGGCGCTGTCTACGACCTGCTCGACATGCTGGTCGATGCCGGCTTCGACATCATCAACCCGGTCCAGTGGCCTGCCGGCGGCCACGGGTACCGGGCATGGAAGGACCGCGTGCGGGGGCGGGCGGCCCTGTGGGGTGGCGGCATTGACACCCAGCACACGCTGGGCCGCGGCTCCGTCGATGACGTGGCGCGCGAGGTGCGCGAGGTGACCGCCTGCCTCTCCGATGGGGGCGGATACGTGTTCGGCAACATTCACAACCTGCTGGCCGAGGTCCTGCCCGAGCAGGTGATCGCCATGTACGCGTCTGTCGGAGGAGGCTAAGCATGTCACACCACCTCGCCGTTGCCCTGCTGCTGTTGTCGGCCGCCGGTTCCCCCGTCGCAGGCGGCCCGGCGCCGGGTGGAGGGGGCATCGTAGCGCTCCGATCCCATGATGCGCGAACCTTCGCCATCGATGCCGGAGACTATGAGGTCGTCTACGGTCCCGACAAGGACCGGAAGCTAGGGGCAGGCATCTCGATCCGCCCGAAGGGCCGCCCCGAGGCCGAGCTGTTCACCCGCATGGCCCACGGCCCGAGCTTCAACGTCACGGACTACGGCACTCACGTCGGCTACGAGCACGCGAAGCCCAAGAAGGACTTCGATATCTTCCGGCGCCTGGAGTGCGCCGAGACGCCCGATGCCGTCCGCGCGACGATCCGGGCGTCCCGCACATGGGCCGACTTCACGTCGACCGTGACCGCCTATAAGGGCACGCCGGGCCTGATACGGTGGACGGTGCTGGCCCACGCGAAGCAGGACAAGGCAGTCAACGAGCCGCCGATCCCCGACTGCGAGTTGCGCCGCGGCGGCAGATGGTCGGACCACGAAGTAGCCCGCCATATGGTCCAGCGCGGACCCGCGTCGGGCATCGTCTATTTCCGCGACGTGCCCATGCAGAGCGACATCCTCTACTTCGAAGACTTCACATCGCTCAGCCGGCTATACGAGTTGACAGGCAGTGCCAACCCGTGGCTGGGAACCACCGATGGCGAACAACGCGGGGCGGTACGCATGGGGCCCGCCGTTTCGGAGTTCCAGCCGGCTGAGGTGGACGGCAAGCAGAGCCCGCCGGCGCCCTACCGCGAGAAGATTGAGCGCCACAGCACCTTCGGCTACCTGCGGCCGGAGACGTTCCGCATCCCAAAGGGCCAGACGCTCATCGTCGCGGATACCTACGTCTACCTCCGCCCGACTGTGGGTGACGACAACGTCGCCGTGTGCCGCGCCTTCGTCGAGATGCTAGCCCCCATTTATCGCCGCATACCCAAGCCGCCCACGGTCTACACCGACTGGGCGGGCGAGGTGGTCCCGCGCCTGGTTCGCGACATCCTTCGACCGGAGAACTCGCACATCACCGACGGCAAGTGGTACCCCCGCGCCTACGTGCGCTATGAGCATAAGGACATACAGCTGTGGAACATCGCCCAGCTGCTGATGCCGCTGATCGAGTACTGCCGCAAGTACCCGGCCCAGCGGGAGGCTGCGGACCTGAAGGCGAAGCTGGAGGCCACGCTCCTGCGGTTCTACGACGAGAAGTGGGGAGGCTTCGCGAACAACCCGGCTCCCATGCCCGACCTTTACTATACGGGCGTGTACCTGCTCAATCCCGTCTATCTGGTCTCCGACATCGCCGTCGCGGGCAACGCCGACGCGAAGCGGATGGTGCTCGGTTACCGGAAGAAGCTCCTGGATCTCGGCCGCAACTGCCGCTACGTGTTCGCCGATGTGTCGACGCGCGATCTTACCAGCCAGAAGGTCCTCTACCAGTTCGACACGACATGTATGTACATCTACGTCATGATGCGGATCCGCCAGCTGAACGGCGGCGATGATCCCGAGGCCCTCGCCGCCGCGGAGGCGGCAGCGGAACGGCTGAGCGAGCGGCGCATGGATCTGACATGGGAGATCAACCAGACCGCCATCGGCGTCCTCGCCTGCCAGTGGCTCTACGAAGCCACCGGCAACGAGCGCTACAAGGATCTGGCGTGGGTACCGCTTGCCAACACACTGCGATGGGCCTGGCTCTGGCAGGGCAACTACGGCATCGGCAAGCGCCTCGTGACCTTCTGGGGCTTCTCAGGCACGCCCGCCAACCCCCATTCGTGCGAGTACGAGAGCCACCAGGTGCGCCGGTTCGTCAAGGAGTACCTGCAAACGGCCAGGTTGCCCGGCGAGGCTGCCACCGGGCCGCGCCGGTCCGACGTCAGGTCGATGCTGGAGGACTGCTGGCGCAGGGGGCCGACCCAGACGCGGTTCGCGCTGCCGCCCACCATCGTGCAGGCAGGCGCAGCGCAGTACATGGCCGCGCCCAACGGATCGGAGACCGACTGCGGCGCGGTGGCCTACGACCAGATGGTTCCGCTGGAGGACTTCCACGGAGGCTGGGGAACCGACCTCGAGTGGTACCAGGGCAACCCGAAGCTGGGACAGGTAGGGCAAGAGATCTACGGCGCGGGCGGCCCCATCTGGTACGCGCTCTGGCAGTCCGAGCTCGGCGCTCCCCCGGCGCCCAGCCCCAGGGCCAAGGCGCGGCCGAAGCGATAGAGGAGCGATGACGATGACAGACGTGAGACGACGGATCCCGCACAAGCCCGACTACACCCAGTTCCTGAAGGTACTCCGCCGCCAGGGCACGCCCGGACACCTGCCCGTGTACGAGCACGGCTACAGCATGGGCTTCTTCCGTGAGCGGACGGGCCACGACTTCCGGCAGGGGGGGCTCGCCGATCCGGCGTTCTGGCCCACGTACGTGGACTTCTGGGTGGGAATGGGCTTCGACGTCGTGCCGCTGGAGGTTGGGCCGAACTGCTGGCTCCCACCGGCAAACGTGCATGAGGGCTCGCTCTCACGCGAGAGCGAGGCCCATGCGTGCATCCGGTCGCGGGAGGAGTTCGATAAGTACCCATGGCCTGCCGAGGACCGGTTCATCGACTTCCACCACTTCGACACTGTGGCGAGGCTACTGCCCGACGGCGTGAAGATCGTGGGAGGGGTCGGAGGCGGACCGTACGAGTGGGCCACGGTCCTCATGGGGGTCGTCGGGCTATCGCTGATGCTCTTCGACGACCCTGAGTTGGTCACCATGGTCTTCGATCGCATCGGCGCCCTCTGGACCTCGGCCCACGTGCGCATCGCCGCTATGGAGGATGTGGTCGCTACACGCCAGGGAGATGACCTGGGCTTCAAGACCGCCACGTTCCTGAAGCCCGCCGACCTGCGCCGCCTTGTCTTCCCCATCTACACCGAGATCGTGGCGGCCGCCCACGCACAGGGCAAGCCGTTCATCCTGCATTCGTGCGGCAACCTGAACGAGGTGTACGACGACATTATCGACGGCTGCGGGATCGACGCCAAGCACTCGTTTGAGGAGACGATCCTGCCTGTCGAGGACTTCAAGGCGAAGTACGGAGCCCGCTGCACGCCGTTGGGCGGGCTCGACGTCGACTTCATCTGTCGCCGCACCCCCGAAGAGATCCGCGCCTACACCCGCAGCAAGATCGAGCAGTGCTTCGCCGACGGGTACTGGGCCCTGGGAACCGGCAACTCCCTGACAGACTACATGCCCGTCGAGAACTACCTGACGGTGCTTGAGGAGGGCAGGCGGACCGCGGGCTAGCTCGGCGCCGGCGAGGCCACGGCCTGCGCCCCCCCCCGACGCGGCCACAATGGTACGGCATTTGGCGCAACGCGGCCACGCCGGCGCCGGGCCGCAGGAGGGTGACCGACCATGACCAACAGAGACCGGCTGCAACTGCTCCTCGACGGCGGGACGCCCGACGTGCCGCCGCATTGGGAGCTGGTGTTCCAGATACCGCAGGCCATGTTCGGCATGGACCCGGGCCCGGTCCATTCGGCGGCCTACGCCTCGGATGCCGCGCGCGATGAGGCGTTCTGCGACTTCCACCTGGACGTGGCAGAGCGCCTCATAGAGGAGTGCGATTGGGCCGCGATCCCGCCGCACAATGCCTACAGCGCCGAGTCGATCATCGCGACGCGCAAGCGGGTGGGCGAGCATGCCCTGGTGCCCGGCTATGAGGGCGGCGGCGTCTTCTGGATGCCCTCCGGCACGGACATGCTGGACTTCGCGGTGCGCCTCTTCGAGCAGCCCGACGACCTGCGCGCCGAAGCCCGCCGCAAGTGCGACGCCGCCAAGGAGCAGCTCAAGCGGCAGGCCGACGCCGGGGTCGACTTCTTCGTGCTCACCTACGACTTCGGCTACAACGATGCGCCCTTCGTGGCGCCCAGGCACTTCGAGTGGCTCGTCGTTCCGTATCTGGCCGAGATCGTCCAGACGGCCCACGACCTGGGCAAGAGGGCGATCCTCCACTCCGACGGCTGCCTCACGCGGATCATCGACCAGATCCACTTAACCGGCCTCGACGGCTACCAATCGGTGGACCCGCAGGGCGGCATGGACATCGCCCAGGTCCGCGCCCAGTACCCGGACTGGCTCCTCATGGGCAACGTGCCCTGCAACCTGCTGCAGGATGTGGACGACGGCGCCATTCGGGCGGCCGTGCGCCAGTGCATGGCCCACGGCGGCGTGGGCAAGCGCTACATCCTCTCGACCTCCAACTGCATCTCCCACGGCATGCCGCCGGAGAGCTACCGCATCATGCTCGACGAGTACCGGGCGATCTGCCGGCGCTCTGCCACTGCCCCGGATGCTCCCGGAACGACAGGCGTGTCGGCGTGAGACAACATCTCCGGACGGCGCCATCCGTGGTCGCCGCACTGCTGGCTTGCAGCGTTGGAGGAGCCATGGCTTCGCAAAGTGGCGGGACAAAGGCCGGCGCCGGGGCAGGAGCGGCCCAAGCGGGGAGGCCGGTGGACCTTGCACCGTGGACCTATGTCTGGAGGGCGGACCGGAAGGTCCAGCCGCAACCGGAGGCCTGCTTCATTCCCCGGCGTCTCGAGCGGATCGACCGGGTCTACCGAACCGCCAAGGATGCGCTGCCGCCCGATCAGCTGAAGAGCATCTACTATGACCAGCCCGACATCCTGCGCCGGTTGCCTCCCAAGCCGAAGGGCAGCCTCCTGACGGGTCTGCTCTGGTCCGGCGGGCTCTCGGACTACGAGGTCGAGCTCCGCTGGCAGGCCGGCGCGCCGATGCCGCGGCCCGAGACCGTGGAGGTGAGGGACTACCCGACCGCCTTCGGTTGGTTCGGCTGGACCGTGGACCGGGTCCTTGCCCGTCCCTCGATCTCGCCGGATGGCCGCACCTGGCGGTACCGATGCCCCGCGGGCGAACTGATGGACACCTCATACAGCGCCCACATCCCCGCCGCCACGGAGATGGTGGCCGTCTTCTGTGAAGAAGCCGCTTCCGTTCCCGCCGTCAGCATCACGAGCCCCGGCCTCGGTGTCTGGAAGCGGATGGACGTGGAGGTCGAATGGGGCTTCAAGCCGGGCACAGAGCAGAAGGATTGGGCCGGACGCCTCGAGCCGACCATGGCGATGGCAGGTCCGGTCATGCCCCTCGGGGAGGACAAGGGGACAGTCGTCACGGGCAGGCGGCGGTGGCGGTCGCGCCTGGACGGTAGCGGGCGGCGGGGGATCGTCGTGCAGCTGCTGGTTGCGTCGTCGGCTCGCGCGGGGCTCGACAGCCGGCTCACCATCCGATGCAGATCGGGCAGCGCCACGTTCAGCATCCAGGATCTTGACAAGGGCCCGATCCTTGTGCCTGCTCAGGGGCTCTTCGTCTCCAGGGCGGGAAGCGGCCAGTCGGCGCGTCGCTTCGCGGAGGGGCTTCAGGAACGCGGCCTCAAGACCGTCCGCCGGATGACGCAGGAGCACGGCGAGGCGGCGTCATGGGACGAGGTCATGCGCGAGGTCAGGCTCTGGACGTGCCCGGAAGGCACGCCGGTCCCGCGGTTCCCGGCCGTGCCGGAGCCGGCGATGAGGGTGCATCTCTCCGACGAGGGCTGGACCGACGCCTGGCGGGCCGCTTCGAACCAGCTGCTGGGTCCCCACCTGTGGCCGGCATTGGGCCATGAGATCGGCCGCGTCGCCCGCGATATGGAGCTGCTGGGCCTGCATGCGGGGGTGACGCCGGTCTACGACTACTTCCTGGCGTCACCAGGCGTGAAGTCCGACGGCGACTTCACCGACGGCAAGGGATCGCTGGAGTGGGCCAGGGCGCTGCGGCACGACATGGGCTACAGCCACGAAGGCACGCACGCCTCGACGGGCCGGCTCCTCTTCTCCATGTGCGAACGGGTCTTCCTGACGGGCGACAAGGGCTGGTTCCTCAAGCGCCGTGCGCGCCTGCAGGCGGCCGCCGATTGGATCATCAGCGAGCGTACCCGCTACATGGCCGACGTACCCAACCGGGACCGCCTTTTCGTAGCCGGCCTCATGCCTCCGTCCATGGTGGGCGACTATGCGCTCCCCGCCTGTGACTGGCACTGGTACTACAGCGAGAACGCGCTGGCGCTCCAGGGCCTCCAGAGGTTCGCCGATGTCCTGGCGGAGGTCGATCCGGCTGCGGGCAAGAGGTACGCGGCCCAGGCGGCGGCGCTACGCAAGGACATCCGCCGGGCGGTGACCGAGGAGGTAATCCTGGCGCCGGTGCGGCCTGCAAACGACGGAACCTACCGCGGCTACATCCCGCGGATGGCGTACGCCCGCGGGCTCACAGGCCCCGAGATCGGAGCGCCCCAGTTCCCGGAAGCCGACCTCTTCTGGGGTTCGCTCCCGCTGGCGGAGCCGTTCGCCGCGCTGGATGCCGGCGACCAGCGCATCATCGACACGGTGGACGTGATGGACGAGTTGGGCACGTTCGCCGAGCCGGGGCCGAATGCCGGCGCGTTCGCGCGGCCGCTGCGCGAACTGGAGGAGGCGCGCGCCAGGAAGGGGCTTCCGACCGCCGATGCGTGGTTCTGGCGGACCTACTCCTTCCTGCCCAAGATCTCGCACAACGCCAACGCCTACCTGATGCAGGACGATGTGCCGAGCTTCCTGCGCTTCTGGATGAACTCCTACGCAGGCATGGTCGGCTCCAACGGCAAGCTCTGGGAGCACTGGCACCTCGGCGGCTACGCCCCGTGCGATACCCCGGACACCATGACGGCGGGCTGGTTCCTCGAGAACTTCCGCAACGCCCTGGTGATGGAGGAGGGTAGGTCGCTCTGGGTGGCGAGGGCCACGCCGCGGGCCTGGCTGGAGCAGGGCAAAACCATCACGGTAGCCAACGCACCCACCTACTTCGGGACGCTGGCCTACGAGATCCGGTCGGACGCGGGCAACGGCCGGATCACGGCCAGCCTGCGCGTGCCGGACCGAACCCCGCCCACAGGCGTGATCCTGCGGCTCCGCCACCCCAAGGCGGCTCAGATCAAGGGCGTGACCGTGAACGGCAGGCGCTGGACACGGTTCGACCCGGCCAAGGAGACGATCCGGCTGACAGGGCTCAAGGGCCAGCTCAAGGTGGTGGCGTCCTATTGAGGCTCGGGCTCTTCACCGTCCACGCGCCGCTGCGAGAGGGGGCACAGGATAAGTGCCAAGGCGTGCGCCGCTATCGGCACGCGGTGTGATGCCTCTATGGATGGAGCAAGACCGGGTTCACGTGGTCCGGCATGGCTTCCGCCTGCCGGGCCAGGTCGACATCGAAGGTGATCAGATCGACCGGTGCGCCCTGAGCCAGGAACTCCGCAAGCGCCAGGTACAAGCCGTCCGCCGACCGGCTGCAGCCATAGGCTCCGCGAAGCGCATCTGCTCGGGCCGCCAGCGCCAGGTCGGAGACAGGCGGCGCGGTCAGGGCTGACAGGAATGCTTGGAGCGCCGCCACGGCGCGAGCATGCTCGTGCGGCGTCAACACGCCCTCAGCCCTCTTGCGGCATAGGACGTAGAGCGCCTCGGCCGCGATCACTGCGGGAGCGTACGCATGCCTGCCCTGCTGGGCGTAGCTGCTCAGTGCGGCGGCCACCACCGGCGCCCGACCCGGCTCATGAGAGCAGAGCGCAATCGCCACGTTGGCATCGACGAGGATCACGCGGGGTCACTCGCAGTGAGCGCGGTCGTACAGCCCACCGTCGCGCGCTTCACGGACCAGAGCCACTGAGTCGGCCTCGGGCCGTGCCGGGATATCGCCGACCAGCGCTTCTACCGAGCCGAGCGCGGCGAGCAGGGCAGCGTTGGGACGCGGTGTCGACTGCCGCCGTCGACGTCCGGCGGGCAGCACCGTCAGGCGCACCCTATTCCCGGCGACCTCGGCCGCGCGGGCCGAGACCTCCTCCCATGTGCCTTCTATGACCAGTTTCGCTACGGGCATCGCATGAGCTCCATGCCGATGGTACCTCACAGTGTGCAGGAACGGCCAGGCGGCAGGACGCGCCGGCGCCGCCGTCGCTGCCGCACCTCAGTACTCCGCCACCACCTCGGTCTCGCCCTTCAGGAAGGGCAGGCGGATGATCTCGCGCTTGGGGTCGAAGCGGGGTCCAGCGCTTGCCGTTCACCGTGACCGATCGCATGGGCGTGGCGTTGGGATGGCGTAGGCGGAGCGTCACCGAGGCGCCGGGCGTGCGCTGCGGCAACCGCAGGGCCGCCCGGATCGAGGTCGCCGACGGGCCGGCCTCGATCGTGTAGGAGAGCGGGCCGAAGACCGTGGGCGCGTCCGACACGGCGATGCGCCGCCCGGCCTCAAGCCATGCTCGGGGCGTGCCTCGGGCGATCCAGAGCGCGTCGCCCTCCTCCATCACCAGCGCGTTGCGGAAGTTCTCAAGGAACCAGCCCGCGGTGCCGTTGTCCGGCGAGGCGCAGACGTCGTAGCCGCCCAGGTGCGAGTGCTCCCAGAGCTTGCCGTCGGCGCCGACCATGGCGGCGTACTGGTTCATCCAGTAGCGCAGGAAGCTCGGCACGTCGTCCTGCAGCAGGTAGGCGTTGGCCGTGTGCGACGCCTTGGGCAGGATGGAGTAGCTGTGCCAGAACCAGGCGTCCTCGGCGGGCAGGCCCCT
This sequence comes from uncultured Chthonomonas sp., assembly GCA_903885605.1. Classification (GTDB taxonomy): domain Bacteria; phylum Armatimonadota; class Chthonomonadetes; order Chthonomonadales; family CAJBBX01; genus CAJBBX01. Next base: position 135,115 of record CAISJD010000049.1, read on the forward strand.
GGCGCGGCGGGCCTCCTCGTCGGCCTTCACCGCTGCAGTGGAGGTGCCCATCTCCTCCATGATGTCCGACGTGCCCACGACGCGGGGGTCTGAGGCATCCATCACGGCGAGCGGCTCGGCCAGCGGCAGGGCGCCCATCCACATGTCCGTGTCCGGGAACTGCGGCGCGCCCAGTTCGGGGCCGGTCATGCCCCGGGCGTAGGCCATGCGCGGCAGGTAGGTGTGGTAGGCGCCGTCGCGGCCCATGCGAACGGGCGAGAGGACGGCGTCCTCGGCGGCGGCGCGCAGCACATCCTTGCGAAACGCCGCGGCCTCCTTGCGGTACTCCCTGGCGCCCGGCCGGCCGAAGCGCGCCAGGACGTCGCCGAAGCGCTGGATGCCCTGCACGGCCAGCGCGTTGTCGACGTAGTACCAGTGCCAGTCGCACGAGGGGATGGCGTAGTCGCCCAGCATGCAGGGCGGCAGCAGGCCCGCCGCGAAGAGCTTGTCGCGGTTGGGAAGGTGCTTCATGTAGCCGGCGCGCTGGCGCAGTATCCAGTCCGCCGCGGCCTTGAGCCTGGCCTCGTGGCGAAGGAACCACTCCCGGTCGTCCAGCATGAGGCATCGCTCGGTCATCGAGTAGAGGAGCCTGCCGGTGGAGGCGTGGGTGCCGTCGTGGCTGTAGCCCATGTCGTGGCGCAGCGAGGCGGCGTGCTCCAGCGCGCCATTGCCGTCGGAGTAGTCGCCGTCGGGCTTGGCGCCCGGGTGGTCGAGGAAGTGGCTATAGACCTTCTCGGCCTGCGGGTGGAGGCCGATCATCTCCATGGCGTGGGTCACGCGGGCCACCTCGAAGGCCAGCCCGCCCCACATGTGCTCGCCGGTGAGCTGGTTGGCGGCGGAGCGCCAGGCGGCCGACCAGCGCTCGTCGCTCAGCTCCACCTTCATGGGCGAACCCGAGACCGCCGGGAAGGGCGGCACGGCGGTGCCCGGCGGGCAGGTCCGGAGCCGCACCTGCTGCATCAGCTCGTCCCACGAGGAAACCTCGCGATGCTCGCGGGTCATCTGCCGCACACTCTTCGGGGCGGCGGCGCGGGCGCGGAGGAAGTCGCTCGCCGTCACGCCCGACCCCGCACGGGTGATGAAGAGGCCATGGGTCGGTATGTAGATCGGCCCCTTCTCCAGCTCCTTCACGCGGAAGGTGACGCCGCCGGTCCGGGTGCGGATCGTGACGCGGCTATCCAGCCCCGGCCGCGCGTCGGGCGCGTAGAGGAGCGGCAGCCGGATCCCGCGCCGTGCGCCCGCGCCGGGCAGCGAGCGCCAGTGGCCGGGCGTGGTGATCAGCGTGCCGTCATCGCCCTCCAGCGGGGCGATGGGTCCGAGCAGCGCCACGCCGGCCTCCAGCCGCCCGCCGAACTGCCCCGACTTGGAGCTGCCCTCGAAGCCCCACTCGATCTCCACCTCCGTCCGCTTCCAGGCCCCCACGTTGGCGCTGGTTAGACGCATCTGCGGCACGGCCGACGGCGCGCCGGCAGCGCAGAAGACGGCCAGCATCTCCGTGGCGGCGGGCACGCGCACGCTGTAGGAGCTGTCCATCAGCTCCGACGGGTCGCTCCGGTAGGTCCAGACGCGGCCGTCGGCGGAGAGCGTGGGCGGGCCCAGCACGCGGTCCACGGTGAAGCCGAACCAACCGAAGGACGTGGGGTACGAGCGCACCTCCACGTCGCGCAGGGCGGGCGCGGGGCTCGACTCGGGCCAGCGCAGCTCCACGGCGAAGTCGTTCAGGCCGCCGGTCCAGAGCAGCCCCGTGCGGAGCGAGCCCGCGGGCTTGGGCGGCAGGCGCTGCAGCAGGTCGGGCATGTTGTAGTAGATGCTCTTGAGCTGGTCGGGCGGCAGCACGTCCTTGGCGGTGCGGTAGATGCGGTCCAACCGCTCCAGCCGCCGGGGGATGAACTCAGCCTCGGGCCGGGGCTGCACCTTGCGGTCCTCCCGCCAGACGTAGGTCCAGGGCGCCAGGTCCACCGCCGCCCCGCTCTTCGACGCGTCGGCCCACTCGGCGCTCCCGCGCACCCGTCCGCCGGCCCCGAACGCCAGACACGCGCCCAACGCGGAGACGATCAGCAAGGTCTCACTCATCATAGCTGCCACACCCTCCCGGCGCACAGGAGGCGCCACTCTTGTGAGTTCGACGGCGGCGGGCCCGGCTCCTGCCGCCCTTCGGACGAAAGAGGAGACGCCCCCGGGGCGTACCGCGGGCAGGGCTCGCTCGGCATGCGGCATCCGGGAGGCTCGCGGCAGGAAACGGCGGCGACTGCGGCTAACGGACCCTTATGCAAACCATCTTGTTGGTCCCGCTGCTTCTTCTGGTTCACTCGTGCCATGGCGTGCCGGACGCCGGTCGTGACTGCACGCTGGTCCGTGTACGTCGCACCGTTGCCGCCGGCCGCGGCCAGGGGGTGGATCGGGTCAGCGGCGCCGCGTCCATTCCGGTACGGGCAGTCCGGTCCTCCGCGACGGCAACCCATGATGGCGGCCGCGGAACTGAGGCAGGCGGCCGGACGCGCCGCATGGGAACGGGGACCCGAGCGATCGCCGCCGCGCCGGGCGCCATCTCGACCGGGCGCCCGGCTCCTTCGGTCCGCATCGCCATCCCGCTCCGCTTCGGTTTCGACGACATAGGGTTCACCTCTCCGCCGCCGTGGCACGAGGCGAGCCTGACGCGGCATCCTCGTGGGGCTGAGCTGATGCGCGAACTGGGGATGAACTTCTGGCTCATGTGGTACCCGGACGCAGCGCTGGGCTGGAGCTACGACAAGCACATCGAGTTCATACGGCGGGTCGATGCGTGGTGCGCGGCGAACGGCATCGACTGGATGCCGAACACGCTGTCGCCGCTTTGGAACACATCGCCTGAACACTGGATCGACCCGCAGGGATTCGACTGGTTCTGCAGGTCGGACGGTCGGCGCTTCTTCCTGTATCCCTCGGAGCTGCTGAAGGAGTTCGGGCGCTCCAAGCGGGTGCTTGGGGTGATGTACGACGAGCCCGAGCACCACCAGAACAACGCGAACGGCATTCCGGGGTTTGACCGGCCGTCCATCTACGATCCGGCGGGAGCAGCGTTGGTGGACGCCGCAGACGGGCACACCAGGGCTGCCAACGGATTGGTCGCACTGCATCGGAAGTTCGGGCTCCAGTTGTACACCGAACACGTTACCCCCGTCATGTACCACACCTTCGCCCGTGCGGGCTGCGTGGCCGGGACCAAGGTCCTGAAGGAGGCGTGGTCACCGGCTTATGTGGCGTGCGCACTCGGCGCATCGATCCAGTACAAGACACCGCTGTGGGTGACGCCCGACCTCTGGGGGCTGCAGGGCTACCCGAGCCACTCGCCCGAGGAGTACCGCTCAGCACTCCTGCTCGCCTACCATCTGGGCGCCGACTGCATCTACACCGAGAGCCTCTGCCTGCCGCCGTCGGCCGGCGCGCCCTACCCGGTGAACAGCCTGGCGGAGGTCAGCGACACCGACTACAAGCTGACCGCGTACGGCGAGGTCGCCAAGCGGTTCATCAAGGACTACGTCCCGACGCATCCACGGCTGTTCGACCGGCGACGGCTCAGGCCACGCGTGGTCATCGTGCGCCAGGAGGACGGCTGCTATGGCCAGCGGACCGTCGCCGCCCCCTGGCTGCCGGATCGTCTATTCGGCTCCAAGGTATGGAAGTCGACACCGACGACTGAGGCCTGGCTCGCGATCTGGTCGCTGTTGACGCGTGGCGCCATACCCAGAGACAGCCTGTACCGGGGCTGGGGCACATACGCCGGCAAGCCCAATCAGGTCCTGGTGCCGCTGGACGGCGTGGTCGTCTACGACCACCATGTGGGCTACGACCTGCTCCGTGAAGCCGAGGTGATCTTCCTCACCGGCGTGGGGGTCAGCAATGAGACGCGGGCTGCTGTGGCGAAGTGCGTCCGAGCCGGCGCCACCTGCGTTGCGCTGCCCGGCTTGGCGCCCGAGAGCGTCCGCGGCAGGGCCGGTTCCGCAGGAGCTTGCGCCGACGGACGCGGGCGATGGATCCTCACGGACGACTTCCTGAGCCCCGCAGCACGCAAGGCTGTCGCGCATGTCATTCCCACCGAAGACGTGATCCGGTACCGATTCGGTGATCAGACGGTCACGCTTCGGCCCGTGGGCGGGGATCCCAGGCGAATCGTCGCCGAGGTTCGGACGGAGCGAAGATGAACCATTCTGTGAGATGAGTGGCCTTGTGCTGGACCGGGAGAGACTGCCTTCGCCCCGAGGCGCCCACCGGAGAAGCGAGCAGTGCGACTACAGCCACATGTCCGCCGCACCCTCCCGGCCCACAGCAGGCGCGGCGGCGCCATTCGATAGCCTGCGAGCTCTTCTCGCGCCATCCGATCGACTTCCTTCGGGCCGACTTCGATGCCGCGCTCCTTCAATCGGGTGGGCACGTCGCCAAAGGCGAAGTCGGCCGCGCTCTCGGCGATCAGTGCTCTCGCCCTCAACGTGTAGCGTGAGCCCGACAGGTCACTGGCCTCATCGAGCGGTGAACTGGTTTCACCGCAAGAGGGACACCGGTACCGTTGGCTGTTGTCGGTTGCGGTACCCTCGCCTGTTACGATGGTACGCTTCCGATCACCATGGTGGTAGAGCACCGCCTCGCAGCGTCTGCACCTGAACGCTCGCCCGGTACTGGACCTGACCATCGCCGCCGGCGAGACGAGCTCCCGACGGACCAGCATCATGGCCTCATCAACGGCTTCCTCGACGCCCCTCATCTCGCCACCGGCAGCCCCCGCATCCACTGCGAGGTCACCGGTAATGACGGCAAGGCGAGATCAGCGCCTCTGCCACCAACTGCCGGAACCCGATGTCCTCGGCATCCCTCGGTCACTACCAGGAATGCACACGTGCACAGGACCTCCCTGTGTTACACTGGTCATCGAAGCCTCCATGGTGTGGGCAGGTCCCTCGAAGAGCCGTCCCACCATGCAGGCTTCTTTCTATATATATGCCAGTCACTTAGTGCTAATATATGTATACATAAACGAGTCCACAGGTGTCGACTCGAACGGCGCGCACACCTCGAGCAGGAAACCGATCCCTCCATGGTGAACCGCATCGGTGTCGCAGATCGTCGAGGGGAGCCTTTCGCCATGCGCTGGACGTTCGCCCTGCTTGCACTGGGTTGCGCCGCCGCCGGACCCGCCACGGCCGCGCTGCCCGAACAGACGGTGCTGCTGCGCCGTATGGACCGCGTTGATCCATACCGGGCCATGGCCGTGCGCTGGTCGGAGAAGTCCTACGTCTATATGGATGTGCAGGACACGACGCTGGACGCCGCGCGGCCGGGCGCCAACTTCGGCGCGGCGCAGGCGCTGACGCTGGCCGCCGGGCGGCGTGACCGCGTCCTGGTCAAGTTCGGGCAGCTGAACCGCGCGGTCTGGCGTGGCTCCCAGGTGCTCTCCGTGCGGCTCATCCTCCACCCCGTGCCGGGGCGGTTCGGGCCCAACGTTCGGCTCCGGCTCAGCCGGATGTCTGCCGACTGGCGCGAGGGCGGCGCCGACGGCGAAGTCCAGTACTGGACCTCCACCTGGAACTCGGCCTTCAGCAGCCCGCGCGGCAACCGGGTGGCGTGGCATCTGCCGGGCGCCTCGGGACGCGAGGATCGCCGACTGCGCCCCACGGGTAGCTGGGACACCTCGGTCAGCGTGGACGCCGCCACGGGCGCCCTGGTCCTGCAGGGCTCCGGGCTCACCGAGGATGTGCGAAGCTGGCTGGCCCGCCAGTACCGCAACCACGGCTGGGTCCTGGAGATGGTGGACCCCACGGGGGCCAAGCAGCCCCTCTCCTTCTACAGCTCGGAGTGCATGGACAAGCGGCTGCGGCCTGCGCTGGAGGTCACCTTCGCGCCCACCGAGGGCGAAGGCGAGGCCAGGGGCGTCGACCTGAACGTCACCTACATTGAGCGGACACCCCGCTTCCTGCGCTACCACGACGACGGCGAGACCGCCTACGCCCGCAAGCCCTTCCGATCCGACAACCCCGGCATCATGACCCGTCCGCTTAACGGCGCCACGCAGAAGTGGCCGAAGCCGGGCCAACTGCTCACCTACACGGCGCACATCAAGAACACGGGCTTCGACCGCTACGCCGGGCCGCTGGACTACGCCTGGACCTACAACGGCAAGCGCATCGCCGGCGGGACCACCGCCGTGAACCTGCCGCCGGAGGCCGAGACGCGCCTGAGCGTGCGGCTGGCCTGGCGGGGCGGGATGGCGGACATCCGCGACGAGCTGCTCATGCTGGAGGTGGATCCGGCGGGCAAGATCGCCGAGATCACCAGGAACAACAACGCCCAGACCAAGTACATCAAGGCGCGCACCTGGAAGCACTGGGTCGAGCGCTCCGTCTACGACTACGGCCGCAAGTTCCTCTCGGCCTACGGCTCCTACAGCTTCGAGGACTACCTGAAGTGGCACGAGCAGATGTGGAACGAGACCTTCCTGGACCGGTCCCGGTTCGACGGCCTGGCCCCTGACGGCTGCCGCCAGCGGGTGACGCTGGATGAGATCGAGATCGTCGCCGACGGCAAGCTGCACGGACCCATCCACCGCCTGGCCGACAAGCCGGACTTCCACTTCGACGGCGAGTGGGGCGCCGAATGGCTGGAGGGGTCCGATGCCGCCGACCCCGCCAAGGTGCAGGAGCTGAAGGACTTCGTGCGGGCCACGCGCATCTTCCTGGAGGGTTCGCTCATCCACGAGTTGAGCCACCAGGTCCTCGGCGCCTTCGATGTCTACTGGTCGAACCAGGAGCCCTCCATGCCCGGCGAGCCCAACGGTAAGGTGAAGCTGAAGCAGGGCGACACCTACGTCACGCGGGGCTCCATGTTCGCCTACCCCGGCCTGATGGGCGGCGATGACTGCCGGCCCAACCCGGCGTACACCGAGGGGACGGGGCTCTACGAGGCGCACACGGTCTGCGGGCTGAATGCGGGTACGCCCTACCGCAACGGCTTCTTCGGCGAGTGGCAGTACGACCTGCCGCGCTCCTGCGCCGTGCGCCTCCTGGCGGCCGACGGCTCCGGGCTGCCCACCGCCAGGGTCACCGTATGGCAGTGCTCCGACAACCGGATCGACGACAAGGGCCTCGTGGCCCAGGGGCTTGCGACGAACGCCATCGGCCTGCTCGACCTGCCCATGCAGGAGAGCGGCGAGGGCGCCGATGTGACGACGGCGACCGGGCACACGCTGCTGAGGCACAACCCCTTCGGCCGCATCGATGTCGTCGGCGTCAACGTGGTCCTCCTGCTGAAGATCGAGGCCCTCGGCCAGACCGACTGGCGGTTCGTGCGCCTCTTCGACTTCAACAAGGCCTACTGGCAGGGCCACCGCGCCCGCTACGCGCTGCCGGTGCCCACCAACATCGTCCCGATGGAGGTGAACTGGACCGACGACCTGGCCGACCAGCGCCGCGCCGCCACGTCGCTCATCGCCGAGGGCATCGACCACCTGGTGGACGGCGTCCACGGCTCATCCTGGATCGGCGGACCGGCAGTGGCGGGCTCCTGGGTTCGGCTGGACCTTGGAAGGCCGGTTGCGGTGGCGGCGGTGAGCCTGGAGCAGTCGCAGCACCACGGCCGCTTCTTCCCCCGGTTCCACATTGAGGTATCCGACGATCCCGACTTCCGCCGCGACGTCACCGTGATCGCGCGGCAAGGGCCGCTCTCGTTCGCCTACGCCATGGCCAACGACCGCGACATCGACCCGCAGCACCCGGAGCGGCGTTGGGTAACATACGGGGCGAGGCCCGTCCCCGGCCGCTACCTGCGTTTCGTCAGCGACGAAGAGACGGACTTCACATCGCTCTCAAGCATCAGCGTCTACGGCCCGGCCAAGGTGAAGCTGCCGCTGAAGCCGTAACGCCCGGACCACGACATCACACCCATCCAGAGGATAACCACCATGCCCATCAAGGTCGCATGCATCGGCGCCGGGAGCGTCGGGTTTACCCGAGCCATTGTTCGGGACATCCTGTGCGTGCCCGAGCTACAGGACACCCAGTTCGCGTTCACCGACATCAACGAGCACAACCTGGACATGGTGTACCGGCTCTGCGCCCGGGACATCGAGGCCAACGGCATCGGCGCCACGGTGACCGCCGCGGCCGACCGCCGCGAGGCGCTGGAGGGGGCCGACTACGTCTTCTCCTTCGTGCGCGTGGGCGGCCTGGAGGCCTTCCAGACCGACATCGACATCCCGCTTCGCTACGGCGTCGACCAGTGCGTGGGCGATACGCTGGCCCCCGGCGGCATCATGTACGGCCAGCGCACCATCCCCGTGCTGCTGGACTTCTGCAAGGACATCCGCGAGGTGGCGGCGCCGGATTGCCTCTTCCTCAACTACTCCAACCCCATGGCCATGAACACCTGGGCCATCAACAAGTACGGTGGCGTCCGAGCCGTGGGCCTCTGCCACGGCGTGCAGGGCGGCCACTGGCAGATCGCCAACGCCCTGGGCCTGCCGCAGGACGAAGTCGACATCATCTGCGCCGGCATCAACCACCAGACGTGGTACATCAGCGTGAAGCACAAGGGCAGCGACCTGACGCACAAGGTCCTGGCCGCCTTCGAGAAGCATCCCGAGTTCAGCCGCACCGAGAAGGTCCGCATCGACATGATGCGCCGCTTCGGATACTACTCCACCGAGTCCAACGGCCACCTGAGCGAGTACCTGCCCTGGTACCGAAAGCGCGAGGGGCAGATCCGCGACTGGATCGACCTCGGTAGCTGGATCAACGGCGAGACCGGCGGCTACCTCCGCGTCTGCGTCGAGGGCCGCAACTGGTTCGACCACGACTTCCCGAACTGGATGGCCTCGCCGCCCATCGACTACAAGCCCGCCAACCGGGGCCACGAGCACGGCTCCTACATCATCGAGTCGCTCGAGACCGGGCGCTGCTACCGGGGCCACTTCAATGTGGTGAACCGGGGATGCATCACCAACCTGCCGGACGACGCCATCATCGAGACGCCCGGCTACGTCGACTACAACGGCATGGGCATCCCCGAGGTGGGCGACCTGCCGCTGGGCTGCGCCGCCGTCTGCAACGCCAGCATCACCGTCCAGCGCCTGGCCGTGGAGGCCGCGGTGCATGGCGACGACACGCTCCTGCGCCAGGCCATGATGATGGACCCGCTCACCGGCGCGGTCTGCAACCCGCCCGAGGTCTGGCAGATGGTGGACGAGCTGCTCGTGGGACAGGCCCAGTGGCTGCCGCAGTACAAGAAGCCCATCGCCGCCGCCCGCAAGCGCCTGGCCAAGGGGCCGCGGCTCCCCGTGCGCGAGGGCTACCAGGGCGCCGCGCGGCTGCATACCAAGAGCGTGGCCGAGATGGAGGCCGACCGGGCCGCCGCCACCAAGAACGCCGGGGAGGCCGACAAGGCGCAGGAGCGCCCGGCCGCTGAAGAGGAGGAGTAACCCGTGGCCTACCTGATCGGCATCGATATCGGCACCAGCGGCGCCAAGACCATCCTCATCGACGAGACCGGCCTGGTGCAGGCCCGCGCCACCGCCGAGTACCCGCTCTCCAGCCCCAGGCCCCTCTGGTCGGAGCAGGACCCCGCCGACTGGTGGGCCGCCACCTGCTCCACCGTGCGCCAGGTGCTTGAGACCTCCGGCATCGACCCGCGCGAGGTCCGCGGCGTGGGCCTCTCCGGGCAGATGCACGGCGCCGTCTTCCTCGACGAGGCCAACCGCGTCATCCGTCCCGCCATCCTCTGGAACGACCAGCGGACCCAGGCCGAGTGCGACTGGATCATGGAGACCATCGGGCGCGACCGCGTGGTGGAGATGATCTCCAACCCGGTCCTCACCGGCTTCACCGCGGGCAAGATCGTCTGGCTCCGCAACCACGAGCCCGAGGCCTACGCCCGGGTCCGCAAGGTGCTGCTGCCGAAGGACTATATCCGCCTGAAGCTCACCGGCGAGTTCGCCACCGAGGTCTCCGACGCCTCCGGCACCGCGCTCTTCGACGTGCCCAACCGGCGCTGGGCCGACGGCATGCTGGAGGGCTGCGGCATCCCCCGCGAATGGATGCCCCGCGCCTGGGAGTCGCCCGAGATCTCCGGCACGATCACCGACGAGGCCGCGGGCCTCACCGGCCTGGCTCCGGGCACTCCGGTGGCGGGCGGAGGCGGCGACCAGGCCGCCGGGGCCGTGGGCAGCGGCATCGTGGAGACGGGCATCGTCAGCAGCACCGTGGGAACGTCGGGCGTGGTCTTCGCCTTCTCGGACAAGCCCATCGTCGACCCGGCCCTGCGGCTCCATACCTTCTGCCACGCCGTGCCCGGCAAGTGGCACCTGATGGGCGTCATGCTCTCGGCGGGCGGCTCGCTGCAGTGGTACCGCGACACCTTCTGCGCCGAGGAGAAGTCCGTGGCCGCCGCCCTGGGCCGCGACCCCTACGAGCTGATCTGCGCCGAGGCCGCCCAGGCGCCGGTGGGCAGCGAGGGGCTCCTCTTCCTGCCCTACCTCACCGGCGAGCGGACGCCCTACCCCGACCCCTCGGCGCGGGGCGTCTTCTTCGGCGCCACGCGGCGCACGGGCAAGGCCCACTTCGCCCGCGCCGTGCTGGAGGGAGTGGCCTACGGCCTGGCCGACAGCTTCGGCATCATGGAGGAGATGGGCCTGCCCATCCGCCAGGTTCGAGCCTCCGGCGGCGGCGCCCGCAGCCCGCTCTGGCGCGCGATCCAGGCCGACGTCACCGGCCACCCCCACGTCCTGACCAACGTGGACGAAGGCCCGGCCCTGGGCGTCGCGCTGCTGGCGGGAGTGGGCGCGGGCGTCTACCCCAGCGTCGAGGCCGCCTGCCGCCAGGTGATCCGCGTCACCGACGCCGGGTCCGACATCTGCCCGGTGAACCACGCCGCCTACCGGCGCTACCATGGCGTCTACCGCAAGCTCTACGCCCACCTCCGCGAGGACTTCGCCGAGGTGGCGGCCATCGTCGGCTAGGGAGGACCTAACCATGTTCATGAAGAGGCTGAAAGCGGCGCTGGAGACGGACCCCTGGGTCGTGCTGGATACCGAGACGACGGGCATCGGGCCGGGCGCCGAGGCCGTGCAGATCGGCGTGCTCTCGTCCGACGGCGACGTGCTGATGGATACGCTGGTGCAGCCGCTGCGGCCCATCCCGCCTGATGCGGTGGCCATCCACGGCATCACCAACGCCATGGTGGCCGGTGCGCCGAAGATCAGCGAGGTCTGCGATGAGCTACGCGCCCTTCTGACGGATCGCCACTGCGTGGTCTACAACGCGGAGTACGACCTGGGCATCCTCAAGTCGTCGACCAACATGCGCGGCCTGCTCATCGACTGGTCCCGCACACCCCTCTCCTGGCTCTGCGCCATGCGCACCTACGCCGAGTTCCGGGGCGAGCCGGGCCGCCGCCCTGGCGACTTCCGGTGGCACAAGCTGGGTGCGGCCTGCGCCTACCAGGGCATCCCGGTCCTCGACGCCCACTCCGCCGTCGCAGACTGCCGCATGACGCTGCAGTTGGTGCGGAAGCTGCTGGCGGCCGGATAGGGCGGAGAAGCCGAAAGGGAAAAGGGGAAGGGGAACGGCTCGTCGCCGTGTGCCTTCCCCTTGCGCAGCACCGCCAGGATGGGCGTTCGCGATCGGTTCACAACACGGGAGACTTGAATGAAGGTTCGTAAGGCAGTCCTCATGGCGGCGGGCAAGGGCAAGCGGCTGGGCGCGTTGACGGCCGATCGGCCGAAACCCATGGTGCCGGTGGCGGGTGTGCCCGTGCTGGAGCGCATCGTCAACGGGCTGCGAGGCGCCGGGGTCGACCAGTTCCAGTTCGTCATCGGCCACTTCGGCCAGGTCATCGAGGACTACTTCGGCGACGGCTCCCGGTGGGATGCCCGCTTCTCCTATATCTGGCAGACCGAGATCCACGGCACCGCGGCGGCGCTCAAGCATGGCCGCGAGTTCGCCGGCGACGACGCCATCGTAGGCGGCTACGGCGACATCCTCACCGACGTGGGCAACTACAAGGGGATCGTGGGCGACTTCGAGGAGGAGCCCTGCGCCGCGCTGGTCGGCATCAACCTCAGCGACGTCTCGGTGGGCGCGGCCATCACGCTGGATGGGCGGCGGATGACCTCCATCATCGAGAAGCCTCCGGCCGGCACTGCCATGGGGCCATGGAACCAGAGCGGCCTGTCGGTCTACGGCCCGGCCATCTGGCCCGCCCTCGATTCGGTCCAACTCTCGCCGCGCGGCGAGTACGAGCTGACCGACGCCATAGCCTGGCTCATCGCCCACGGCGAGGTCGTCCGCGGCCACAAGCTGCAGGGCCTCTGGTCCGACGTAGGCACCCCGCAAGCGCTGGCCGAGGCTGAAGAGGCGCTGGGCGGGGGCGGCTAGGCAACGACGGCAGCAGAGGTGCGACCCAGGGCGTTGCCCTGGGCTGGAATGGGCCGCGCCTGCGGCGCTTGGGCGTCCGGGTGGGCGCGGCCCGGACCGAGCGCCAACGGCGCGCGATAACGGGAGCCCGGGGCAACGCCCCGCTGCAGGCCCGTCACGTTCTGCGACGGTGGTTGCCGATGACGCGCGTCGGAAAGACCCATCGTACGGGTTGACCTCGCCCCTTTATGCGCTGCCCAGCCTAAACGCATCAGGTAACGGCTCGTCAAAGCCCTCGTGCATGGTCATGGCGCCACGGTGGAGGCCTGGGCGGCGCGGTTGGAGACCCATTCCGCTTGGAACCAGTCTGGCCGAGGCCGCTCCGTCAACGGTGAGGATGACCTCGACACCATCACGGACGAGACCGATCATCTCATTGATCCGCGAGGGCATCTCGCGGATGTCCAGTACCACAGGCATACCTGATCCTCCCGCGCTCAGTATCGCACAATCCCACCATCCCGTCGAGAGCCGAGTTCAGCCCGCGCGACCGTTCTCCGCCGCCTACGCTGCGAACCGGCCTCCCTCAGCCGTGGCGATGTACCAGGCCGCGGCCAGGTTCACCAGCGGGACCAGCATGAGCAGGCCCACCCAGCCGGGCTTGTTGGTGTTCTCGGCGATGCGCCACCAGACGAAGGCCAGGAAGACGACGTTCACGTAGGGCACCAGCCAGATGATGAGGAACCAGGTCTCCATCTCCGCCATGTCGCAGAGGAGCCACAGGTTCGCCAGCGGCACGAAGGCCATCCAGGCGTTCTGCTGGCCGCACTTGCGCGCGATCATGTAGATCGGCACCGTCTGAACCAGGTACAGGGCAATCAAACCGATCAGGTCGAGCATGGGCTCCTCCCTCCGTCGTTGCTCTACTTCGCCTTGCTGTGCCGCGCGTAGACCTCGGCGTGGGCCTTGCGGGCGGCGGCTATCAGCTCCGGGTAGGGCGTGTCGGTGACGTCCACCAGGCCGATGTTGTAGTTCTCGCCGTCGAACCAGCGGCCGGTGAGCGGCTCGTCGATGTACTGGAACCAGTGGCATCCCACGAAGCTCGGGCAGTCGGCCACGCTGCGGACGTAGGTCAGGTAGGCCTCGGCGCGCTCCTGCTGGCTTACGCGCGGACCCAGCCCCTCGTGGAACATGCCCCGGTCCAGCGCGCCGAAGTGGAACTCGCCGATGAGGATCGGCTTGCCCAGGTCGTTGGCGCCGGTGAAGTCGGCGGGGTTCACGGCTCCCTGGTAGATGTTGAAGCTCACCACGTCGGCCACCTCGGCGCAGGCGCGCACGGCCGGGCGCGGGGCCCACGCGAAGCGGCAACCGAGGTAGAGCTGGTTCGGCGCGTGCTTGCGGAAGACGGCCTTGCAGACCTCGAAGTAGCGCCGGGCGAAGGCGTGGATGAAGTCGTCCAGGTCCCCGCGGCAGGCGGCGTTGGGGCTCTCGGGCACGCGCAGGGCCTCCCACGACGCCGCGGACGTGCCCCACGCGGCGTTCAGCTTCTCAACCGTGGCGTACTTCGCCTTCAGGGCCGCGACCTGCGCCACACGGCAGGGTTGGTCGGGCGGGCTGGCCAGCGGGCCGCGCTCCACGGCATCCCAGGATATCTCGTTATCGCCGAAGTAGCCGATGCAGAAGGGATCCTTGGCGAACCGCTGCGCCACGCCGGAGAGGCCCTCCTCGGCCGCGGCCGGGAAGCCGGGGTCAAAGACGTCCACCATCTTGGCCCAGTAGCCGCCGCCGCCCTCGATGCGCCGCGACGTGCCGCTGACGCCGCCGCTGGCCGTGAAGGGGATGCGAGCCCGGGACATGAAGTCCCAGTCGGACCAGTTCCCCACTGTGTTGAAGCCCCACGCCCGGAGGCGCGCCTCGCCGGATCTCTCCCACTCCCTGCGCCAGTCGGACCCATGCTTCCGCACCAGGTTGGCGCAGTAGAAGCTGAAGGTGCGCCCCTTGCCGCCGATCGCCTCGGCCATGCTGTGGACGCCCTCCTGCCGGGCGATGAACCGCCCATAGGGGCCGGCGTCCTCGGGCAGCCACTCGAACCAGCGGTCGCGGCCGTCGATGAAGGTGTACTCGCCGGGCCCCACGCAGTCCACGCCGTTGGAGAAGAAGAGCCGCCCGTCGGGCGTGACGAGCCACCACTTGCCGTCGATCTTCTCGGTGCGGAACCAGCCTGTGGCCTGGCGCTTGGGACCGGACGCCCAGCCGCCGTAGCCGTCGCGGTCAGCGGGACGGGGCGCGGCCTTCAGCTCGGCGGTCTCCCTGGCCAGCCTCTGCCGTAGCTCGGTCTCGGAGTGGAGCTTGCCGGGCCACTCGGCGTTGCGGTACTGGCCGAACCGGTCCACGAAGGGGTACTTCACCGCGACCGAGGCGTCGCCGGGGCCGTAGAGCCGGAAGTTGCGCAGGATGAGCGTGTGCTCCCGCGTGGGCTTGGCGAGGAAGACCTGGAAGGCAGTGATCTTCGAGAGGTCCAGCACCGCGCCGCCGCCGGTGGGACCCGTGACGGGCAGGCCGCGCATGCCCCAGAGCCCCTTGTCTCCGCCCTTGTTGAAGCGGAGGCGGAAGGTCGTCCACTCGCCCGCCTTCACGGCTCCGCCGAGCTGGTTGCAGGCCGTCACGCCGTCGGCTCCGGCGTTGTCGACGCGCATGGAGACGGCCTGGGCCTCGGCCTCGGGGTTGTAGATGTCGACCGCGATCCCGGTCCAGCCCGACCAGTCCCACACCCCGGTGACCGGACGGAAGAAGGCGTTGGGCCAGTCTGTGACGCCGTACCGCACCCTCAAGCCCTGCTGCGGCCCGCTCTTCAGCAGCTCCACGGTGACGCTGTTGCGCACCAGCGCGTCGGGGATGCCCGCCTCCAGCGAGATGACGGCCTTCTCGTCGGGCGCCGCAACGGCGGCACAGGCGGCGGCGACGGCCGCGCAGAAGAGGATGGCGGTGAGGTTCATGGGTGCGTTCCCTTCGGGATGCGTGTCAGGCCTTGAGGAGCCTGGCGGCGGCGGCCGCCCTGTGCTGTTCGGTCTCCTGCAGCGGCGTGCGGCCCGCGGCGCTCACGGCCTCGCGGTCGGCGCCTCGCTCCAGCAGGAGGGCAACGACCTCCTTGTGGTTGCCGTGGGCGGCGGCGTGGAGCGCCGTGTCGCCGTAGTGGTCGTTCTGGTTCCGCGCGGCGATGTCGGCGCCCAGGTCGAGCAGGATCGCGGCCATCTGGGTGTCGCCACGCCAGGCGGCGCAGTGGAGCGGCGTGCAGCCGTCCTTGTCGCGGGCCTCCAGCAGCGTGGGGTCGGCCTCGGCCATCTCGCGGACGGCCATGGCGTCGCCGGCCTTGGCGATCTTGATCATCTGCTTCTCGAGCTTGGCGCGTTCGGGCGTCAGCATGGTTCGGCTCCTTTTCGGCCGGCCTACAGCGTCGCGGCCACGCGGGCCGCCTCGTCCAGCACGATCATGTAGTTCTCAACCGGCATGTAGTCGGTGAGGCTGTTGCCGGTGCCCAGCGCCCAGTAGCCGTCGGCGAAGCACTTCTCGACCTTGTCGCGGGTGTAGGCGCGGAGCGTGGCCTCGTCGGCCCGGCAGATCATGTCTACGTCCAGGCCGCCCAACGGCGTGCATCGGGCGCCGTACCGGGCCTTGAACTCCTCCACGGGCAGGATCGTCTCCTCGAACGAGTGCTTCGCGTCGATCTTGCAGTCCTCGATCAGGTCCTCGTAGACGTTCGCCAGGTTGCCGCAGGAGTGGAGGATGAAGGGCTTGCCCGCGGCGTGGGCCTCAGCGGCCATGTCCTTGTAGATCGGGAAGATGAGGCGGCGCAGGGCGGCGGGCTTGAGGAACGTGGAGGTCTTAAAGCCCAGGTCGTCGCCCTGGCGCAACGCCCCGATGCAATCCATCGTGGCCAGCTGCCGCACGGCGCTGACGTAGATGGCCTGCAGGCGGGCATAGAGCGCGTGCACCAGCTCGGGCTGGTCGAAGATCGCCATCGATAGCCCGACCACGCCCATGAGGTAGGTGGACCATTCGTAGGGGCCCGCGCAGACACCGCCGACGATCCTGGCGCCCTCGGGCATCAGGCGCCCCACCGTCTCGAAGTGGCTGAACTCCATGGGGTCGGCCGGGTCGGGCCAGGGGTAGGCCTCGAACTCGTCCATGTTGCGGATGCAGGCGGTGGCCTCGCTCTCCACGCTCACGGCGCCCTCGTGGGCCTCGCGCGGGGGCAAGACCAGGCGCGGGGTGACCTCCATAGGGATGCAGTCATAGCCCATGCCGATCCAGAAGTCCACGTAGGTCTGCCAGTACTCCTCCGAGCCGAAGGGCATGCGGCTGAAGGGCTTGCCCGTGCGCCGATCCACGAACCCCGGGCTGGCGATGTGCTCATAGCAGGGCAGGTGGCCGGGCTTCCCTGTGCGGGTGAGCACCTTGAGGAACTGGCTGAAGTCGGGTTGCCGTGTAGCGGGCATGGGCGGTGACCTTTCAATGGCGATGGGCGTTTGCGTCCTCCATTCTACGCCCAAACCGTACGCAGCAGTCCTACGGCAACGACGGCGGGCGGCAGGTATATTGGTGGATTGACGGACGTACTCGGGGCGGCCGCAGGATCCCGGCGATGCCACATAGCCCGAGATGATCCACAACAAGGGAGACTGCCCACAATGCATCGAAGCCGCAATCACGGTTTCACGCTGATCGAACTGCTAGTCGTCATCGCCATCATCGCCATCCTCGCGGCGATCCTCTTCCCGGTTTTCGCCCAGGCCCGCGAGAAGGCCAGACAGGCTGCCTGCATGTCGAACATGCGGCAGATCGGGACGGCGCTGCTGATGTACGCCCAGGACTACGACGAGGTTTTCCCGCCCAGCCAGTTGCCCTCCAGCGCCCCTACTACCAGTTGGCCGACCATGCTCTTCAGCTATGTGAAGAACGAAGGCGTGTTCGTCTGCCCGTCGGGCGAACCCAGCCCGGTGCAGCAGGACCTGGGCAACGGCGTCACCTCCGCCTACGTCGGCATCACCAGCAGCTACGCGAACCCCAATCCCTACGGCAACGCCGGCGACGGCAGCACCCTGGGCCGCCAGTTGGTTAACCGCCTCTCCTACGGCCGTAACCTGATCCCCAATACCGCCGCGTCGTGGGCAACGGCGGGCTTCTACAATGGCAACAAGAGCGGCTTCGTGACCACCGGCACCACGCTCTCCGTGGCGCTGGCGGACGTTGAGGACGCGGCCGGGACCATCCACATCATGGACGCATGGACCCGCACCGCCGACCTCGGCAACTCCATCCGGGGCATCCAGCAGGAGATTCGCACCGACCACTTCTCGAACGCCACCGCGTCCAAGGTGGCTCGTCGGCACTCCGGCGGCTTTGAGGCCGTGTTCGGCGACGGCCACGCCAAGTGGCGCCGCTGGGGCACCACCACCGCTGCCGACTGGACCATCCAGGCCGAGTAACCCTCTCGCCCTCCTCCGAGCAACCCCTGCGCCCCGCCTGTCACTTCGGCGGGGCGCAGTGATGTCCGCGGCCCTTCATGGCCCCTTAACAGCGCCGTGGTATATTTGCTTCAGGGGTACGGACCCAGGCGGCAGCGGCGCCGCAGGCCACGGACCCCAACTCATGTTCGGGAAGGGAAAAGCAAGCATGGACCAGCGCCGCAGGCAGGCGTTCACACTCATCGAACTGCTGGTAGTGATCGCCATCATCGCGATACTCGCCGCGATATTGTTCCCCGTCTTCGCCCAGGCTCGAGAGAAGGCCCGCCAGGTCTCCTGCCTCTCAAACATCAAGCAACTCGGCACCGCGATCTACATGTACGTGCAGGACTATGACGAGATGTACCCGCACGCCGACTACAGCCTGCCCGCCGGATCGGGCAGCCCGCTGAACCCGGCCGCGAGCGGCACCTACGCCACGCGCGTGAACCACTACAAGTGGGAGTCGTGGCTTCTGCCGTATGTTAAGAACGTCCAGATCATGCAGTGCCCCAGCCGCGCGAAGGATGCCGAAGCGTGGGCCGTGAACGGCGAGCTTAAGAATGCCTACGCCCTGAACCTCTCCGTTACCGGCGCCAGCAACGGCCTGCAGGATCGCCCCTCGTTCCTCGGCGGCTCGCTATCGGGCGTCCAGTCCGTGGCTGAAACGTTCCTCATCCAGGAGCTCTACAACCAGGTCACCTACAACTACCTGATCAACGACGGCAGCAATGTCCTCTACCCGGCCGCACTCCGCGAGTCCTGGGAGCCCTACCTGAAGCCCGGCGGCGCCACTGACCGCCGCAATGCGCCGCACAATGAGGGCCTGAACCTCTCGTTCGCCGACGGCCACTCCAAGTGGATGCACGTGAACAACTTCCTGTCGCAGTGCCCCACCGCCGCGCAGTACAACGCGGGCATCGTGACCCTGCGCACTAACCCCGGCTCCGGCAGCGGCGTCAACACCTACTACATCACCACCGCGCCGAAGTGGACCGCCCCGTTCAACCTCTGGGGCCTCTACTAAGCGCGGACGCGCCGGCTTCGGTCGGCGTGTACCGGATCCCAGACGCCCCGCTTGCTTCGGCAGGTGGGGCGTTGGTGCATGTGAGCCCCAACGGCGCAGGGATGCGCGCCCGTCCCGGCGTACCTTGCTGACGGAGCGCGGTGGTCATGCGCCCGTGGAGGCTCGCTTGGCGATGAGTGCGTGGACCTGGGCGGCGGTGGTTTCGGCCGCGTGCATTGCGGCGGCCCCGAACGCCTCGGGGCAGGGGAGGACGGCGATGGCACAGACGGTACGCATCCGTGTGACGGCGCTGGGGGGCGTGGCCCGGCGCATCGGGGACCTGCTCCAGCGCAAGATCGAGGAGCGGTGCGGCGCCCGCGTGGTCGCCGCCGGCCGTGCCGAGTTGACGGTCGAACTTGCCCGCGACCGGCGGCTCCGCCCGGAGAGCTTCCGCATCGCCGACGGCAAGGGCGGATCGGTGCGCATCGCGGCACCGGACGACCGGGGGCTGCTCTTCGGCATCGGCAAGTGGCTGCGCGACGCCCGCTGGTCGGACGAAGGCGTGCAATCCGGACCGTGGCGCGGCGTGTCGGCGCCGGACAAGCCCTTCCGGGCCATCTACTTCGCCACTCACTTCCACAACTTCTACCACGACGCCCCCATCGCCGAGGTCGAGCGCTACGTCGAGGAGCTGGGCCTCTGGGGCACGAACAACCTCGTGGTCTGGTACGACATGCACCACTTCAACGGGCATGACGACCCGGCCGCCGCCGCCATGCGCGCCCGCCTGCATGCCATCCTGGCCGCCGCCAAGCGCATCGGCATGGGCGCAGGCCTCACGCTCCTGGCGAACGAGGGATACGCCGACAGCCCCGCCGAGCTCCGCCTGACGCCGCCGACGCAGATCGAGGTGCGCGGCATGTACGGTGTGGAGCTCTGTCCGAGCAAGCCGGGAGCCCGCGAAGTGGTGCTGGAGGCCATGCGCCGCTC
Source organism: uncultured Chthonomonas sp. (assembly GCA_903885605.1). Lineage (GTDB taxonomy): Bacteria > Armatimonadota > Chthonomonadetes > Chthonomonadales > CAJBBX01 > CAJBBX01. Next base: position 155,028 of record CAISJD010000049.1, read on the forward strand.
GTTCGAGACCTACCGCGACATCGGGCTCGACTGCGTCTCCATCTGGCCCTACGACCAGGGCGGCTGCGGCTGCCATGCCTGCGCCCCGTACGGCTCCAACGGCTTCCTGAAGATGGCCAGGCCCATCGCCGCGCTGGCCCGGTCCATGTTCCCCGGCATCAAGGTCATCCTCTCCACATGGCTCTTCGACGCCCACAAGGACGAGGGCGAGTGGTCCGGCCTCACCGAGGCGCTGCGCGACGACCACGGCTGGCTGGACATGATCATGGCCGACTCGCACACGTCCTTCCCGCGCTATCCGCTGGAGAAGGGCGTGCCCGGAGGCCTGCCGCTGGTGAGCTTCCCCGAGATCAGCATGTGGGGCATGTCGCCCTGGGGCGGCTACGGCGCCAATCCGCTGCCGGAGCGGTTCCAGGGGCTATACGACAGCGCGAAGGCGAAGCTCTCGGGCGGCTTCCCCTATTCCGAGGGGCTGTATGAGGACATGAACAAGGCCCTCTACGCGGGCTTCTACTGGCGGCAGGAGCGCAAGGCGGCCGACATCCTGCGCGAGTACGCGGCCTACGAGTTCGGTCCGGACTCGGTCGACGACGTCCTGGCGGCGGTGGCCATCCTGGAGCGCAACCATACGCGCCCGCCGCAGGACGCCGGATCGGAGCAGGCCCTGGCCCACCTCGACCACGCCGCCGCAACCATGCCCGCCCGTGCGCTCAAGGCCTGGCGCTGGCGCATCCTGTACAACCGCGCCGTGCTCGACCGCGAGCATTACGCCCACCCCGGCCGGCGCACCGAGGCGGCCCGGAAAGCCCTGCGCGAGCTGGTGTCGATCTACCACGCCGAGAACGGTCTGGACTGGGTGAAGCCGCCGGCGTGGTAGACCGGGAGACTCGACGCCCCCCTACGGGCCTGCGGTCACCCCGCTGACGTGGGCGCCCAGCGATAGGCCCATGGCCTGGACGGTGGTGGCCGGCTTGCCGTTGAAGGTCACGCCGGAGAGGGTGATGCCGCTCACGGTGTGCTCGGCGTCGAGGCCCTGGAACCAGGACTTGGGGATGCGCTTGCCCGTTACCGAGAGGTCCTTGTAGGTGATGCCCGTGACCACGCCCCGCTCCTTGTCCTGCGAGTAGGGGTTCTGGGCGATGACGATGACCAGCAGGAACGGGACATACGTGTCGTTCGGGTTCTCGACGTACTTCTCGTCGCGGGTGGCCTGCATCTTCGGCGAGGGGCAGACGTCGTCGGTCTCCAGCCGGATGTTCTCGTAGCGTACGTCATGCACCCTGGCCCGGTCGCCGCACTGGATGTCCATGGCGATATGCGTGGTGCGGATGATATCGCAGTCCGAGAAGACGATATCGGTGAACTCCGGCGCCGAGGTCTCCGCGCCGATCTCCAGCCCGCGGCCCCAGTCGCACCAGATCACGTTGTTACGCACCCGGATGCCGCGCACGGGGCGGTCGCTGAAGCCGGTCGGCCCCCAGTTGAGGCCCTTGAGGACGATGGCGTCGTCATAGGCCCGGATGAAGCTGTCGCGCACTACCACGTCCTGGCTGTTGCAGAGGTCGATGCCGTCGGCGTTGTAGCGCCAGAGGCCCACGAGCTTGACGTTGGCGATCTCCATGCGGCTGCAGCCGAACGCAGAGAGGCACCAGACATCCGGATCGCGCAGGATGACGCCCTCGATCTTCACGTCCGAGCTGTTCGACAGGCGGATACAGCCGCCGCCCTTGTCGCGCTCGTACTCACTGAGGTCTATGACGCCCCGGCCCATGATCCGCACGCCCGTGACGCCGTTGACCTGGACCGAGCCATGGACGACCGCGCCGCCGGCCACATAGAGCGTCTCGCCGCTCTTCATGTCGATGCGCCCCGGCCGGTGGACGCCCGGCCCGAAGTAGCGCACGTTGGGCGCGTTGGGCTTGGGCGCGGCGACCTCGAGCGGGTTGGCGAAGAGGTGCAGCGCGTGATGGCGGCCGTCCAGCTCCACGGTGACCTGACCGGGCTTGGCCAGCTTGAAGGTGAGCGTCCGGCCCTTCCGGCTCACCGCGACGCGGCGCGACAGGGGGCGCACCACGGCGGCGGTGAACGGGTTCGCGGCGGTCACCTCCACGGTCACGGGGCCACCCATGTCCCAGGTGGCGAAGGCCGCCTCCTCGCTCTGGTCGATGGGCCGCTGGTAGCCGGGCCACACCTGGTTGATCGGCACGGCCGAGACGCGGCAGAACTGGACCGGCACGGCCTGGCCGTTGACCCGGACGCCGTAGAGGCTGGAGAGCTTCTCGCCGGCCGGCGCGGGCCAGACGGTGACGCCGGCGGCCTGACAGGCTCCGGCCGCCATGAGGAGCGCCGAGGCGAACGCCGCACAGAGAAGGTGCCACGAGGTGATCATTGTGCTCTATCCTTTACGCGGGACCGGGCGCGAGGGCGCGCCGCTGTGTCCATGCTACCTGTTGGCGAGCGGTGAATGGTGAGTGGCTCGATCTGACCGCTCGGCAGCCAAGTCTCAGCGGCATTGCACGCATGGCGGGCGTATATAGGCGTCGCTGCACACAGATCGAGGAGGTCCGCGAGTAGAATCGGCAGGAGTCGCCGGCCAGGCGGCTTGGTGGACAAGGAGGGCGCCATGAGGGTCGCGCAACTCGATATCGCCAACTTCAAACGCTTCGAGAAAGCGCAGATGTCATTTGTCAACGGCGAGACGGAGGAGATCAGCGATCGATTGCTGGTACTTGGCGACAACGGGATGGGGAAGACCACGTTGCTGCAAGCCATCGCGTTACCCATCGCGCTCGCCTCAGGACAGATCCAGTCGCTTGAGCAATTCGACTGGAATGGGTTCCTGCCAGGTCGGTACTCGCGGTGGGGCCGTCCGCGGATCGAGCTCGAGGTCCACTTCACAGAGGACGAGATCAGCGCCACTCGGGAGGCAGCCGACCGGTGGGAGCGCAGCCGCTCTGTGGAGGCCAAGGAGCGCGCGCCTTTCGTCATGCCCGGCAGTAGTTCGGTGGTGCGCTTGGTCCTCGACGGTGATGAGTGCCGCGCGGAAACCGCTGCGGAGCTCCTCCAGTTCCGTGGACGGTACTACGCCTACCGCCTGCTCCGCACCGATGCGACCGCGCGCGGGCTGTTCAAGCGCCTGCCCGGCCTGTTCTGGTTCGACCAATTCCGGAACCTCGGCGTTCCAGTAGCCGCTCCCGACCAGACGAACGGCGACCACCATGACGCGCGCGGCCGTGAAGGCTTCGACGGTAGAGTGGACCAGTTCAGGCGATACTTGAATGGATGGAGGTTGGCTCAGCAGTCTCGTTCCAGGCCGTACGCCACGGACTACCTGACGGAACTGGAGAACCTCTACAAGAGGGTGTTCCCAGGGCGCTCGTTCGCCGGGGTCGAGCCAATGCCGGGAGTTGACGCTGTTGCCCCGGAGGATTACTACTTCCTGCTGAATGATGGCCACAGAACGTACGACATTGTTGAGATGTCGTCCGGCGAGCAGGGCGTGTTCCCCATCCTGTACCGATTCGTGCAGCAGCAGATTGCCAACTCGGTGGTCCTGATCGACGAGGTGGACCTGAACCTCCACCCACCAGCCGCACAGGCACTGGTAGCGCAACTCCGGCCGATGGCCCCAACTTGTCAGTTCATCCTCACGACGCACTCAGCGGCTGTGAGTAGCACCATTGGCGAAGCGAACACGCGAAGGTTGACGGGAGGGGCGCTATGCCTGTAAGCGTACTCTTCGTTGAGGGCTCGCCCAAGGCGCCGGACCGCATTGTGCTGCCCAGGATCGTGCCGCTAGGATGTACGGTGATCCCCGGTGGGAGCAAGACCGGGCTGGAGGACCAGGTCCGCGGCGCTCGCGTTCTGGGCCGCGGGGTAGTAGCTGCGCTTCGCGACAGGGATTTCGATCAAGACAACTCAACTCCGGTATGGGCGCCGCGCGGATGGGTGGCGGGGCGCGCCAAGGACTGGATCGGCTGGACATGGGAGCGGGTGGAGATCGAAAACTATCTGATCGATCCTCAGGTGGTCTCCCAAGCGCTTGGACGACGCGCGCCTCAGATGACCACTTACCAGCGCGCCCTCGATGATGCGGCTCAGCGCATTGCCGCCTACACGGCCGCACGCACGGCACTATCGCATTGGCCTCCTTTCGCCCCCATGGCCAACCGTTGGGGTGATTCTGTGTACGGTGGCGACCATCTGTTCCCCGCGGACCACAGCCCCGATGCTTGTCGCACCGCCATCCGCCGGGTTGTCGAGACCTATGAGACGGCGCGGCGCGTGGACGTTGAGGAGGTGTTGCGGAGGTTCGAGCAGGTCCACTCCGAGTGCCGGCCAGGGGGCGTCCGTTTTGCGCACTATCTCACGTTTTTCTCGGGCAAGGACCTGGCTATAGCCATGGCGCCTGAGCTAGACAGCATGCGACTGGGCACGCCGAAGGGCTTCTGCAACCGCGTTGCCGGCGGAGTCGAGTCTGCGACTGACGATGTAGCCGCCTGGTTGCCGGAGTGGTCGGCGTTGCGTATGGCGCTGGCAGAGGACAGACCGCTTCGCAGTTCCCTGTCGGTCAATACCGCCTGATGGATGCATCTGCTCGCGCAGTGCTATGACCGCGAGGTAGGCTGGGTGCCGGACGGGTCTTGACTTGCGGCCGAGCCTGTCCGTTGAGTGGCCCATGCGGCTTCGTAGGAGCGCCCATGCGCGTGGTGACCTACAACATACGGGGCGGGTTGGGGTGCGACGGTGTGCGGAGCCTGGCGCGGGTGGCCGACACGCTGCGCGAGGCGCGGCCCGACGTGGTCTGCCTGCAGGAGGTCCACAGTCGGGTGCCGATGAGCGGCTTCGCCGACCAGCCCGCGGAACTGGGGCGCCTGCTCGGGATGCGCGTCGTCTTCCATCCCGTGAGCCGCCTGGGCCTGGCGCGGTTCGGCAACGCCATCGCCACGCGCCTGCCCATCCTCTCGATCGCCATGCATCGGCTCACCAACGACCGCGAACGCATGCGGCCGCCCCTGCGCTGGGAGAGCCGGGGCCTGCTGGAGGTGGTGGTACAGGCGGCGAGCGGCCCGCTCCGAGTGATGACCACCCACTGGAGCCTCGACGCCCGGGACCGCCTGACATCGGCGGAGACCGTGGCGGAGAGGGTCGCCGCGGGGCCCGAGCCCGTGATCCTCTGCGGCGACCTGAACGCCCCGCCGGAGAGCCCCGAGGTCACGCAACTCCTGCGGCGCTCCGGCCTGGCCGACGCAGCGTCCTCTGAGCCGCAACCCACCTACCCGGCCGAAGCTCCCAGCGCCCGCATCGACCTCATCCTCCACAGCCCAGCGCTGGGCGAGGCCAAGGCATGGACCACTTCCTCGCCTGCCTCCGACCACCTGCCGCTGGTGGCGGAGTGGGAGGCGGGGGACACGGACTGACACGGACC